>NZ_JFYT01000009.1:0-7236 GCF_000632165.1 Delftia sp. RIT313
CTTCATGGCCTATGACGCCAACGGCAACCAGGTGCTGCAGCGCGATGGTGCAGGCAACACCATCACGCGCACCTACAACGCCCAGAACCGCCTGCTCAGCGAGACCGTCTACACCCAGCCCGACCCCGACGGCGACGGCGCAGCCCAGGCCTCGGGCGCGCAGACCACGCGCTACGTGTACGACGATGCCACGGGCCTGCAGCTGCGCTTTGCCATCAGCGCCGAAGGCCGCGTCACCGAATACCGGCGCAATGCCTATGGCGAAGTCATCAGCACGCTGCAGCACCAGACGGCGCGCTATGGCGCAGCCGCTGCCTCGACCGAGGCCGCCCTGTCGGCGTGGAGCGGGCAGCAGAACCTGCAGCAGCTGCAGCGCACCGACTACGTGCTGGACTTCCGGGGCCAGGCCCAGGTCACCACCACCTATGCCGCCACCGATGCCGCAGGCAACGGGCTGGCGGCGGGCAGCACGGTCACGCGCCATATCTACGACCAGGCCGGACGACTGCTGCAGACCATTGATGGCAATGGCGGCAGCACTAGTTATGCCTATGACGGCCTGGGGCGGCTGCTGACGGTGACGGACGCCAAGGGGCAGGTCACGACGACCACCTATGACGACATGGGCCGGCGCATCGTGGTGCTGTCGGCCAATGGGCTGCAGGAGGTGCGCAGCTATGACAGCGCCGGGCGCCTGATCAGCAATCTTCGCCAGGACACGGCCTCGGCCTCTGCATCGAGCACGACCGCCTTCACTTATGACGCCACGGGACGGCTGGTTTCGACCCAGGACGCCACAGGCGTGCGGCAATGGAACGTCTATGACGATGCCGGTCGCAAGGTCGCCGAGGTAGACGGCACGGGTGCAGCAACTGAGTACCGCTACAACGCGAGCGGCCAGTTGGTCCAGACCATTGCCTACGCCAAGGCCCTTCTCTCCACTGCCAACGCTCCCACACTGCAAGCCATACAGGCCCTGGCGGAGGCCGGTGACCGCAAGAGCTGGCGCATCTATGACGATGCCCAGCGCCTGGTCTGGCAGATCGGCCCTCAGGGCGAGGGCACGCGCACGGACTATGACGGGGCATCGCGTATCGTCGCCGTGACCCAGCTTGCGACACCCATGCCCATCGACAGTCTGGGCGACGGCTCCCTGCTCGTGGCCCGGGGCACGGGCATCGCAAGGATCGGCACCGGCAGCTCCGGCCAGTTGGCGCTGCAGGCCATTCCCGCCAAGGCACTGCTCGGCGAACCCGTGCGCATCGTGGCCTCGGGAGCGGGCCTGGGCAATGGCTCCGTCGTCTTCAAGAGCGGCTCCACGGTCTTGGGAACGGTGAAGGTCGTGAACGGCGTTGCGGAAATCACTCTGAACAACCTGCCCTCAGGCTTGCAGGCCATCAGTGCCAGCCATGTCTCGGACTCCGGCGAAGCCCTGGCCAGCACCGGCGCGCTCAGCGTCCAGATACAGCAGCGCTCCGAAACATCCCTGCAAGGCACGCCCTCCTCCATCACGGTGCCAGGACGCCTGACACTGACAGCCAAGGTCAGCGGCAGCAATCCGCAGGGCACCGTTTCGTTTTTCCAAGGCGAGACCCTGCTGGGCGTCGCCACCGTGTCCGCGGGCCAGGCCATCCTGGACATGGATGCCACGCCGGCCCTTCTTCTGAACGGGGCCAATGCCATCAGCCTGCGCTATTCGGGCGATGCATTGCACCAGGCCAGTGTTGCCTCGGCCACCGTCAACGCCGTGCATCGCACAGGCCCCACGCCCTCAGACAAGCTGCTGCCCACGCTGGAGGGGTTGCGCACCAGCCCGGGCATGGCCGTCATCCTGACCAACAGCATCGACTCCGGCACCAGCATCAGCTTCAGCGTTGCCGTCAAGGGCAGCGCGCCTGGCGGTACGGTCACCTTCCTCATCGATGGCAAGGTGATGGGCACCGCCACCGTCGTCAACGGAATGGCCACGCTCACGACCAAGGTCTCCGGCCTCGAACAGGGGCCTCATGATGTCTCGGCCTCATACAGCGGCGACGCATCGCACCAGCCACAGCAGCTCACGGCCAGCGGCGCCTTGCAGGTCATGAAGCTGCCACCCCAGGCCACAGCTTTCAACGGCACCGTGCGCGTCAGCACGGGCTCCGAAACAGTGCTCAGGGTCCAGCTCATGGGCCCCGTCACTCCCACGGGCAGGGTGGACTTCTACAGCAACGGCCAACTCATCGGCAGCGCTACCCTCGATGCCAGTGGCAACGCCGCACTTGATGCGACCACCCTGCTGCCCGGCGGCAAGCACTCCATCGAAGCGCGCTATGCGGGAGACGCCAACAACTCGGCGGTGGTGTCCCGGACATTGAAGCTCACCCTGCTGCCAGCTCCCGCCGACATCCAGGTATCAGCCTCTGCCAGCCGCATCCTGCAAGGCGAGTCGATCGAGCTGACGGCCCGCCTGGCCCCGGAGGCGGCACAAGGCCAGGTCACCTTCTATGCCAATGGTCAGGTGGTGGGTGTGGCCGACGTCACAGCCGGCTTGGCCCGCCTGACAACCACGGCGCTGCAGGCCGTGGGCAACGCGCAGATCACGGCCAGCTATACAGGTAGCGCGGAACAGCCCAGTTCGGTGCGCACCAACGTGGCACAGGTCCAGGTAGACATCGCTTTGCAGCCCCTGCCCCCTGCCACACAGGTGCAGCCCACGCGCACGGAATTGGCAGTCTCGGGCTCCCTCCTGGGGTTGGACAACATCCGCCTGACCGCTTCCATCGATGCCGCTGGCGGCACGCCGGGAGGCACGGTCAGCTTCTACGATGGCGACCTGCTGGTAGGAACGGCCAGCGTGGTCAACGGCACGGCCGTGCTGAACCTTGCTTCGCACGCGAGGGCCCCTGCCTTCACAAGCGGCGCCACCTCGCTCTATGTGCCAGCCGCCGGGACAAGGACCCTGCGCGCCGTCTACTCGGGCGATTCGACCCTGGCATCGAGCGCAGCTTCGACCACCCGAGAACTGCAGATGGGCTTTCTGCCGGATGGTGAAATCACTGCACGGCGTGGCAACGACGGGCGCTACGAGTTGGGCTTCTCCAGCTTCCATACCAGCGGCCCCATCTCGTTCTACAGCGACGGCATCCTGCTGGGGACTGCAGCCCTCGTGGATGGCTGGGCCAGGCTGACAGGCATCGCCCTGACACCGGGCGCGCACGAAATCACGGCAAGCTATCCAGGCAGTGCCATCTACCGAGCCGGCATCGTGGGACGGAATGTGTCCGAGCGTGGCGCGAGCCAGCTGGTTTTTGATGCGCAGGGGGTTGAACAGACAGCGGCCGGCACGGTGCTCAGGGCGCGCGTGCAAGACACGGCCTCCGGCAGCATCAGCTTCTTCAGCGAAGGCAAGCTCATAGGCTCTGCCACGGTGATCAATGGAACGGCGACGTTGACCACCAGCGCGTTGGCGGCAGGCCTGCACAACATCAGTGCCATCTATTCAGGCGACGACACCAACCTGCCAGGAGAAACCGCCGCCATCGCCGTCACGCTCGAAGAGCTGAGTGTCCCCGCCGATACGCGCGCGCCGTCGCAGCTCAGTCTTGACGGCAATGCCAACGACGATCCCATCACCATCCGCATTGCCAATGGCGGCGCCACGGGGAAGATCTACGTCTTCTCAGACAGGCAGCTAATGGGCGAGTACGCCCTGGTCGATGGACAGGCCCGCATCCCGGCAGGCACCTTGCCTGCTGGCAATCGCAGCATCCTGTTCGCCTATACGGGCGACGGCGCCCATCAACCTGCCGAAGTGCGCGCCCAGATCAATCGCCCTGCTGCAGCCGAGGCACTGCCCACCGTGCTGGGCATCCGGACAGAGGGCAACCTGCTGCGCATCGAAGCCCGCGCGGCAGGCGGTGGCAATGGCAGCTTCAAGATATTCCGCAACGGCCTCCTCGTGCAGACAGTGGCTGCCAGCAATGGTGCAGCAGCGGCCCAGTTGGACAAGGCAATGCTGGCCGGGGGTGAATTCTGGGTGGAATACAGCGAGCCGGCATCCGGCCGCTACGGCAGTTCAGGTCGCATTCAGTGGACCTCGCTCAGCGAGAGCGCCACGGCCGGCACCGCCAACGTGGCCGACCGCACCACGCGGCAATTCCACAGCGCAGATGGCCTTGTTTTGGCTACGCTGGATGCCGAAGGCTACCTCGTGGCCCTCAATTACGATGCCGCCGGCCGCCTGGCCAGCACCACGCGCTTTGCCAACGCGACCAACGCCGCCAAGCGCGCCACAGGCACGCTGGCCGAGCTGATGCCCGCCTCCAACGCCCAGGACATCATCGTGCGCCGCATGTACGACGGCCAGGGCCGCCTGGCCGGCACGGTGGATGGCGCCGGCTACCTCACCGCCTTCGGCTACGACGCGGCCGGCCAGCTCGTGCGCCAGACCCGCTATGCCACGGCGCTGGCATCGGCCTTGCTTTCCACGCTCACCAGCACCACGGCCGTGGCAGGCATCCGCCCGGCCACCAACGCCCAGGACCGCACCACCGTCCTCGAATACGACAAGCTGGGCCAGCTCACGGCCGAGACCGACTGGCAGGGCACGCGCACCGAGCACAGCTACGACGCCGCCGGCAACCGCACGGCCAGCACCGTGGCTGCAGGCACCTCCGAGGCGCGCACGCGCCAGGTGCGCTACGACGCGCTGGGCAGGATCACGGCCGAGCTCAGCGCCGAGGGTGCACGCCAGTTGGCCGCAGCCCAGACCCCCGCCCAGGTCGAGGCCGTCTGGAGCAGCTACGCCAGCCGCCACACCTACGATGCAGCCGGCCGGCGCACCAGCACCACCGATGCCAACGGCCTGCGCACCCTGTTCTTCTACAACGCCGAGAATCAGCTCACGCACACCATCAACGCGCTGGGTGAAGTGGCCGAGACGCGCTACAACGCGCTGGGCCAGGTGAGCGCACAGGTGCGCTACGGCACGCGCATCAACCCGGGCTCGCTGACGGGATCGCTGGCAGGCGGCCTGGTCAACAGCACGCTGCAGTCGCTGCTGCAGGCGGCCACCAATGCCGCCAAGGACCAGACCACCCAGTACACCTACAACACCAACGGCACCTTGGCCAGCGAGCGCGATGCGCTGGGCTTCACGCGCAACTACGTCTACAACACCTTCCGCGAAGAGACGCAACGCACCGAAGCCACTGGCACGGGCACCACCAGCACCCTCATCCAGACCACCTACGACCGGCGCGGCCTGACCACGGGCCAGGTGCGCGATGCCGGCAAGCTGGCCCTCACCACGGCCGCCACCTACGACGCCTTCGGCCGCCAGGTCAGCGCCACGGATGCGCTGGGCCACACGCGCACCCGCTCCTACGACAGGCTGGGCCGCGAAGTCAGCAGCACCGACTCGCTGTGGGCCACGCTCACCACCACCTACGATGCCTTCAGCCGCATCGTCACACAGGTCAACGCCGAAGGCGGCACCACCAGCTACGCCTACGACGCCCAGGCACGCACCATCACGGTCACCACGGGCGAAGGCCTGCTGGTCAAACAGACCTACAACCGCCATGGCGACCAGATCAGCGTCTCCGACTCCCAGGGCAACCTGACCACCTACACCTTCGATGCCAACGGCCAGCCCACGGGCTCGTCGGCCTCGACCTGGCTGTACGACGCCAAGGTCATGCAGACGGCGGCCACCACCCAGGCCTACGACAAGGCCGGCCGGCTGATCGAGACCGTGGACGCCAACGGCACGCGCACCACCATCGCCTACGATGCGGCCAACCGCGTGCTCTCGCGCACCGTGGACCCCACCGGCCTGGCGCTGACCACCCAGTACGCCTACGACCCACTGGGCCGCCAGATCCGCATCACCGAGCCCGGTGGCACCATCACCGAGCTGCGCTACGACGCCAAGGGCCAGTTGCTCGAGCAGATCGTGGACCCCGCAGGCCTGGCCCTGTCCACGCGCTACAGCTACGACGCCCAGGGCCATGCGCTGGAAGTCACCAGCCCCGAAGGCACGCTCACGCGCTACACCTACGATGCGGCGGGCCGTCGCACCAAGGAGCAGATCGACCCCAGCGGCCTGAACCTCACGCGAAGCTACACCTATGACGCAGGCGGCAACGTCACCAGCAGTGTGGACGCCAACGGCAACACCAGCTACTACCTGTACGACAGCGAGAACCGCCAGATCCTGGCCGTCGATGGCGCAGGCGGCGTCAAGGAAACCCGCTACGACGCACTGGGCCGCATCAGCCGACTGGCCGAATACCGCAACCCGCTCACGGGCCTCGACCTGCAGGTCTATGTGAACAACGGCCCGGTGTTCGGTCCGTCCACCTGGCCCGAGCAGGTGATGGCGCGCATCGCCCCCACGGCCAGCGACCGGATCGAATACCGCAGCTACGACGCCAACAACCACCTGCAATCGGTGGTCACGGGGCAGGGCGAGGTCACCACCTACCTGCGCGACGGCAATGGCCGCATCCAGGAGCAGCGCAGCTACGCCAACCGCATCAGCATCGGAGGCACGGGGGGCTGGACGCCGGGCACCTTCCCCACGCCCGTGGCCGACGATGCGCGCGACCTGCGCACCCGCATGGTCTACGACGGCATGGGCCGCCTCATCGCCACGGCCGACGGCACGGGCGCGGTGACCGGGCTGCGCTATGACGCGGCGGGCAACGTGGTGGAGCGCGTGCGCTATGCCCAGACCGTCACCCTGGGCTCGGACCCCTACGACAGCGCCGCCATCTACACGCTGATCGCCCAGGACAGCTCGGCAGCCAACGCGGTCGAGAAAAACACCTACGACCGCGCCGGCCGCCTCACCTGGAGCGCCGATGCGGCCGGCTCGGTCACGGCCTACCAGTACGACCGCGATGGCCGCGTCGTCAAGAAGGCACGGTTTGCGAGCGCCATCACGGCCGGCCAGCAGCCCCAGGATGTGGTGCAGGCTGGCGCCCTGTCCACCGACTACGTCTACGACGCGGCAGGCCGCCAGACCCACATCGTGGGTGCGGACGGCGCCGTGGTGCGCCAGGTGTGGGACCGCAACGGCAACCTCCGCCAGCGCACCGAGTTCTCCACCCTGATCACGCCGCCGGTCTTTATCAGCGGCGCCGTGGCAGGCCCCGTGATCACCAACTACGACCGCAGCAACATCGGCAATTACCTGCGCACCGCCGCAGTCGACCGCACAACCACCCTGGCCTACGACAAGGCCAACCG
>NZ_JFYT01000010.1:0-4135 GCF_000632165.1 Delftia sp. RIT313
TCGGCCGCCGGCATCCAGAGCGCCTTCCAGTGCTACAACATCAACAGCTTCGAGTCGGTGGAGCGGCTCATGCGCCGCGGCATCTACAAGGGCCCGCTGGTGATGAACTGGGTGGCGATTGGCGGCGGCATGGACGCGCCCAGCATCTACAGCCTGGCCAATTTCGTGCGCGCCGTGCCCGACGGCGCCGTGCTCACCGTGGAAAGCAATGTGCGCAACGTGCTGCCCGTGAACATGATGGGCATCGCCATGGGCCTGCACGTGCGCTGCGGCACCGAGGACTGCCTGTGGAACCAGTCGCGCAGCGCCAAGGCCAGCACGGTCTCCCAGATCGAGCAACTGGTGCGCATCGCGCGCGAGTTCGGCCGCCCCATCGCCACGGCGCAACAGGCGCGCGCCATCAGCAAGATTGGCGTGTTCTACGACACCCCCGAAGAGACATTGGCGGCCAACGGCTTCGCGCCCAACCGCAACGGCGGCAACCAGGGATTTCTGCGCAAGACCGCCTGACGCACTAGGCCTCGCCAATCCGTCCCTGCCCCCGCCTGCGCCAGTCCGAGACGCTGGCGCCGAAAGCGGCCCGGAACCAGTGGCAAAAGCCGCTGGGCGCGGCAAACCCCAGCAGGCCCGCCACCTCGCCCAGGGGCTGGCTACCGTCTTGCAGATGGCGCAGCACCAGTTCCCTGCGGAGGGTGTCGAGCAGCGACGAGAAAGTCTGCCCCTCCGCAAGCAGGCGGCGGTGCAGCGTGCGGCGGTCCATTCCCAGCTGGCGTGCCACCTGCTGGGCCGTACAGCGGCCGCCCGGCAGCAGTGCAATGATCAGCTCCCTGCAGGCCGCCTGCATGCCTTCGCCCCGGCTGCGCAGCGCCTGCTCCAGATGGCTTCGCGCAAAGCGCGCAACGCCCGAGCCCTGCGCCTGGCCGCATTCGCGCAGCAGTTGCAGATCCGCCAGGCGGCAGACCATGCCGTTGAAAGGCTGGTCAAACAAAGGGGTCACGCCGAAGAAGGCACGGTGGGCCGATGCATCGGCCGGTGCGCGGTGTACGAAGCTGACCTGCTGCGGGCGCCACTGGGCGCCGATCAGCTCGCGCAGCACGCGAAACATCACGCCCACCGCCAGCTCCATGGATTGGCGCATGGCCATGCCCGCGATGGGTACCAGGTCCTGGCGCACCAGCACCCCGGAGCCCGCGTCCTCGATGCGTACGAACATGCCCGCACTCAGCAGCTTGAGGTAGCGGCACAGGGTGTCCAGCGCCTGGCGCGGCGTGGGCTCTTGCTGCAGCACAAGGCTGATGGGACCCAGGTGGGACAGGCTGCGCCGCGCCGCCAGGCGCAGCGCGAAATCCTGCGTGCCCGTGGTGCGCGCGGCCACCTCCAGCAGCTCGCGCACGGCATGGATGGGAATCAGCGTTTCCGGGTCGTCGAGCAGGCGCGCCGACAGTCCCGCCGCGCGCACAAGGACGGCGGGATCATGGCCCAGGCTTTTCACCAGGTCGGCATAGCCATGCAGGCTGGCACTGCGGATAAGGCCGCAGGTGACGGGCCTGCGGCCTGCGGCCACGGTGCCGATGGCATGGAGCGCAGGGGTCTGCATGGCAGGTCCATTTCAGGGAATCAGCACCGTCGCGCCCGTGGTGCGGCGCGACTCCAGCGCCCGGTGCGCCTGGGCCGCATCGGCCAGCGCAAAGCTTTGCTGGGGCTCGCTGGCGATGCGCCCGGCCAGCACATGGTCGAACAGCTCGCGCGCCATCTCCAGCATGTGGGCGCGCGGCTGGATGTAGTGCACCATCGCGGGCCGCGTCATCCAGATCGATCCCTTGGAGGCCAGCAGCTGGGAGTCCACCACCACCGAGCCCGACGAGGTGCCGTTGCTGATCAGCCGGCCGCGCGGCTGCAGGCAGTCCAGCGAATCCATGAGCGTGTCCTTGCCCACCGAGTCATAGACCACGGGCACGCCCTTGCCGCCCGTGATCTCCATCACGCGAGCGACGGTGTTCTCGCGCGAGGTCACGATGACGTGGGCGCAGCCGTTGGCGCGCGCGGCGGCGGCCTTCTCGTCGGTGCTCACCGTGCCGATCATGGTCACGCCCAGGGCACGCGCCCACTGGCAGGCGATCAGCCCCACGCCGCCGGCCGCCGCGTGGTAGAGGATGGTCTCGCCCCCCTGCAACGGATGGACCTGGCGGAACAGGTACTGCGCCGTCATGCCCTTCATCATCAGCGTGGCCGCCGTGCGGTCGCTGATGCCGTCAGGCAGCGGGATCAGCACCTCGGCCGGCATCACGCGCACATCGCTGTAGGCGCCCTGCGGGCCCATCAGGTAGCCCACGCGGTCGCCAGGCCGCACTTCGGTCACGCCCTCCCCCACGGCCTCGACCACGCCCACGGCGTCCGAGCCCAGGCCATTGGGCAGGGCCAGCGGATAGCGGCCCGTGCGGAAATAGATGTCGATGAAATTGACGGCGATGAAACTGTGGCGCACGCGCGCCTGGCCGGGTCCGGGCGCACCGGCCTCGGCATGTTCCAGCCTGAGCACCTCGGGGCCGCCGGTGGTATGAAAGCGTATGGCCTTTGCCATGGAGTCTCCTTGTGTAGCGCCTGGGTGGGGCGCCCTGCATCAGTTGAGCCGGATGTCGAAGTTGCGGACGATCTCGGCATTGCGCTCGAACTCGGCGCGCAGGTCGGTGGACATCTGCTCCAGCGAGCGATCGCCTTCGACGGGCTCGAAGCCCGTGCCCGCATAGCGTTCGCGCACGGCCTTGCGGGCGTTGACCCGGGCCAGCGCGCCGTGGATCTTCTCCAGCAGCGGGCGCGGCGTCTGCGCCGAGGCGAACACGCCGCTCCAGTTGCTGAAATCCACCTCGGGATAGCCCAGCTCGGCCAGCGTGGGCACCTGCGGGTAGTCGGGCAGCCGGCTCTTGTAGGCCACGGCCAGCAGCCTGACCTTGCCGCCCGCGATCAGCGGCTTGGAGGTGACCGATCCGTCGAACATGAGCGGGATCTGGTTGCCCATGACCTGGGCCAGCGCGGGCGCCGAGCCCGGGAAGGCCACATGCTCCATGTCCAGGTGGGCCCTTCTGTTGAGGATGGCGCCTGCGTACTGCGAGGCCGTCCCCTGGCTGTACGAGGCGAACGACAGCGTGCCCGGGTGGGCCTTCACGTAGGCGATGGCCTCGGCCCCGTCGCGCGCGGGAAACTGCGGCGAGGCGATGAACAGCATCACCGAGCGCGCCATCTGCGCCACGGGCCGCACGTCCTTCATGGGGTCGAAGCCGACCTTGAGCACATGGGGCACCTCGGTGAGGATGTTGGTCACCGTCACCAGCAGCGTGCTGCCGTCGGCCGGCTGGGACAGCATGTGCTTGACGGCGATGGCGCCACCGGCGCCGGGCCGGTTCTCGACGATGACGGGCTGGCGTATCTCCTGCGCCAGCTGGTCGCTGATGATGCGCGCGAACACATCGATGGTGCCGCCGGGCGGCGCCGGCACGATGAGCCGGACCGGCTTGTCGCCGAAGGCGTGGGCGCCACCGGCCAGCAGCGAGGCGGCCAGGGCGATGGCAGTCCAGGGGGGCATGCGTTGCATCATGGGCTCCCGGTTCAGGCGGCCTTGCGCAGAAATCCCTGCTGGGCGCCGTTGCGGTTGGGCGCGAAGCCGTTGGCCGCCAGCGTCTCTTCCACGGTGCCGTAGAACTGGCCGATCCGGCAGATCTCCCGCGCCTGTTGCGCCGTGGCGATGGGGCGGCCGAACTCGCCTGCGATGCGCACCAGCTGCTCGATCTGCGCCACCGTGCCCATCTTGGCCGTGCGGCGCTGGTTCCAGAGGTTGTCCTCGGTGCCGCAGCGCACATGCAGCCCCATGGCGATGCCCATCATGTTCACGGGCAGCACATTGAGCACCGAGCTTTCCACCGTGAGCACGGCGCCATCGGGCACGGCGCGCACGAAGTTGGCCAGGCTGTAGATGCTGGGCGCGTCCATGCCGCCGCCAATCGCCACCCAGTTCATCACCAGCGGGCCTTTGTAGATGCCCCGGCGCATGAGCCGCTCCACCGACTCGAAGCTGTTGATGTTGTAGCACTGGAAGGCGCTCTGGATGCCGGCGGCCGACAGGCGCCGGATGTGCTCCTCG
>NZ_JFYT01000011.1:0-3413 GCF_000632165.1 Delftia sp. RIT313
CCTTGCCGCTGGCCTGCAAGGTGGCCCAGGCCCATGAGGTTGAAGTCGGTGTGCCGCCAGTGGGCGTGGACCTGGGCGGCCCAGTTGTCCTGGGTGTTCGTCTGGCCCGGTGCACCGGCTGCACCGGGTGCTGGCAGGCGGTTGCCTGCGGGGTCGATCTGCCAGCGGGTGGTGGTCTGGGGTTGCTGGCTGTCGGTGGCCGCTCTGAGGCGCCCTGCGCTGTCGTAGCCGTAGCGCAGCAGTTGCGCGGCCTGGCCCGGGGCGCCGGCCTGTTCGATGGCAACGAGCTGGCCCAGGCTGTCGTAGTGGTAGCGGCGGCCGAGGATCTGGCCTATGAGGGCGTGGGCCTGGGCGTCGGTGTACTGCAGCGCTTGCAGACCCGTGGTGCCCAGGGCCGTGAGGCGGCCCAGGCTGTCCCATTGGCGTTGCACCTGCAGGGGGTTTTGCGCATCTGCTGCAGAGGCGGGTGGGTGCAGGCTGCGGCGGACTTCGCGGTGCAGGTTGTCGCGCTCGAAGTCGATGAGGCTGGCGCCGTTGAGCTGCAGTCCGTGCACATGGCCTGAGCCGTAGGTGAGCCAGGCGATCTCTCCCAGGCCTTGCAGCTGGCTGTGCTGGCGTGCGCCCAGCGCATCCAGGGTGTGGGTGATGCGGTGTTCGTATTCGATCTGGTCTGCGCCCCCGTTGCCGTTGCCGTCCTTGCCGGGGCGGTACAGCTGCTGCACTTCTGCGGTGATGCGGCCCAGGGCGTCGCGTTCCAGTGCTATGCGGCTTTGCAGTTGGGCGATGAGGCCGTTGTCGTTGTCTGCGGTGCTGTGCTGCCAGACGCTGGCCGCCGTGAGGCGCCCGGCCGCATCCCATTCGTAGCGGTGGGTTTGTGCAGGCGCATGGGGCGTGGCGGGCAGCTGCCGTTCGACCAATCGCCCGCCTTCGTCCCAGCGATAGTGGCTGCTGCTTTGCTGCGCGGCGTTGCCGTCCGTAGCTTGCATGAGCTGGCCTGCCGCGTCCCAGCGGTAGCGCTGCAGCCGTTGGTCAAACCCTTCTTCCTGCACGAGCCGGTCCAGCGCGTCCCAGGCAAAGCGGCTTTGTGCACCGTTTTCGTTGACGAGGCGCAGGAGGCGGCCGGCGCTGTCGTATTCGAAGGCCAGGGTGAGGCCGCCATGTGTTCGCTGGACCAGCCTGCCCCAGAGGTCGTAGCGCAGGTGGATGCTGGGGTCGGCGGCCTGGGTTTCGCTGGAGGTGCCCGCAGGCTGGGCCGGATCGATGCGCGTGAGGTGGCCTGCGCTGTCGTAGTGGTAGCGCTCGATCTGGCCGTTGGGCAGTTCGCTGGCCACGATGCGGCCCTGGCCATCGCGCTGGTGGCGTTGGCGCTGGCCCAGGGCGTTGTCCACTTCGATGAGCGCTCCCCAGCGGTCGTAGTGGTAGTGCGTGCTGTGGCCCGAGCAGTCGGTGTAGCTGAGCAGTTGGCCCGCGTCGCTCCAGGCCAGCTGTTTGCTGCCGCCCTGGGCGTCTTCGATGCGCCGGGGGCTGTCGCAGGTGAGCGGCGCGTCCTGGGGGTCGGGGTAGTGGTAGCTCTCGGTGCTGCCATCGGCCTGGGTGATCTGGGTGAGGCGCCCCCAGGCGTCGTATTCGTAGCCGGTGGTGGCCCCTGCCGGGTCGGTGGAGGCGAGCAGGCGGCCGGTGGCTTCGTCGTGTTCCTGCTGGGTGCTGCGCCCGTCGGGCAGTTGCACGCCGATGAGCCGGCCCTGGCCATCACGCCTGAGGTGGACGCTGCGCCCCAGCGGGTCGGTGCGCGAAGCCAGCCGGCCGAAGCTGTCGAAGGCCTGCAGCCAGCGGCTGCCATCGGCCTTGTGGTGGGCGATGAGGCGCGACAGGCCCGCTGCGCCTTCAAAGTAGTAGGTCTCGATGCGATCCAGGCTGTCGCTGACGCGGGTGGCGGCGCGTGGCTGGCCGTCGGGGCCCGGGGGCTGGGCCAGGTAGTCGAAGCGGTAGCTGAGCCCTTCCTGGTTGCTGTGCTCGATGACGCGGGCACCGGGCTGGGCGCTCTCGTAGCGGTAGCGGTGCCAGGGTCCGCTGGCATGGCGGTGGGCGCTGATGCGGTGGTGGTCCCATTCGAATTCGCGCACGAGCTGGCCTGCGCGGTCGTGGACGGTGATGAGGTCGCCTGCGCTGCTGTAGCCGTAGCGCACGAGGGCGATGGGGGTGGACAGGGGATGCATCGGGTCCTGCACCAGATCCACGCCTGTGACTCGCCAGCCGTCGTCGGTTCCCCACAAACCCAGCGCATCCCTGCCGCCATGGATGCGCTGGTGCAGCAGCCGGTAGCGCCGGCCTGTGCCGTCGCTCAGCGAGACCAGGCGGCCTGCGGGCACAGCCTCTTTGCTGGCACTGTGGCCGGCCTCAGGCGTGGTGCCATCGCTGTAGTGGTAGAGCTGGCGGCGCCCGAAGCGGTCGATCTGGGCCATGAGGCGCCAAGGGCCATCGACAGGTTCACCGGGCGCAGGACCAAAGCCCCAGAGCGTGTCCCCATCGCCGCTGACCGCAAGGATGGCTTGCGGGTTGCGCACCAGTGCCTGCTCCACATGCGACCAGCGCGGGTTCGCAGCCCAGGGCGCTGTGCCGCCGTCCGGCTCCGTGCTGCCGCCGCGCAGCAGCCAGATGTCTTCGCTGGCACTGTGCAGCTGGCCGCCCGGCACCAGAGGCTGGTCGAAGGTGATGACGCGGCCGCTGGCATCCAGCAGCAAGGTGGCCTCGTCCTGCAAGCGGATGCTGAGCTCCTGCAGCAGGTGCCAGCCATGGCCCAGCAGGCCGCAGGCCGCGCCGTGCTCGGGGTTGACGTAGCTGCTGTACTGGCGCTGCCAGGCCACGGGCAGCGCAGCCGATGGCAGGGCAAAGTCCAGGTCTTGTGCGCCCAACAGGACCTTGGCGCCGAGCTGGGGGTTCACAGGGGATCCGACGGTGATGCCGTCCGGGCAGACGGAGCAGGCCAGGCCCCCCTGGCTGCCGATGAGCACGGTGCGCGAGCCGGTGACGATCTTGCCCTTGACGACGCTGTCGGTGATACGGGCTGCGGGTTTGCCACTCATGCGAGGCTGCTCCTGGAGAGATGGGGGAGAACGGGAATGCGGATACGGGGAGCGCGGTACAGGCTGTCTGCCTTCAGCAGTTGAGCCGGTCCGTGGGCGAGAGGATCTGGATGTCGCCGGGCGTTATGCGGATGGTGCTTTCGCCGCAGGTCAGCAGGATTTCCTGCTGGGCTTCGAGCCGGATCTTGGCGGCGTTGAGCTCAATGCTTTGCCCATCCATGGTGAGTTGGGAGGCCTTGCCACCTCCGCCCCCGCCGCCGTCACCACCACCGCCACCGGGCGCCGTGATGTTCATGGCCATGCCGCCACCGGCTCCGCCTCCCGCGCCAC
>NZ_JFYT01000012.1:0-3116 GCF_000632165.1 Delftia sp. RIT313
GATGACAAGGCAGTCCTGTCCTGCGGCAGGACTGCAACCCCGCAGGCGGCCCGACGCAGGCGCGGGCATACGGGAGGGGGAGCGGAGCGGGCTGCCGGGGGCAGGGGTCGCTGGCGCGGCTGATTGTTCTGGTTTTCTGGATGATCCATCCCGGCTGCGCCGGTTTATCGCGGGGGGCTGGCTGCCTAAGCTGGGTGCTTCATCCAAGCACAAGGAGCGTTTCCATGGCAGACCATTCCATTCGCGGCAAGGTGGCGCTGATTGCAGGCGGCGGCAAGAATCTGGGCGGGCTGATTGCCCGTGATCTGGCGGGGCACGGCGCGCGGGCCGTGGTGGTGCACTACAACAGCGAGTCTTCCCGGGCTGAGGCGGAGACCACGGTGGCCGCAGTGCGGGCGCTGGGCGCACAGGCCGTGGCGCTGCAGGGTGACCTCACGCGCGCTGGCGCTGTGGAGCGGCTTTTTGCAGAGGCCGTGGACGCCGTGGGCCGGCCGGACATTGCCATCAACACCGTGGGCAAGGTGCTCAAGAAGCCGCTGATGGAGATCAGCGAGGCGGAGTACGACGAGATGGCCGCCGTCAACGGCAAGTCGGCGTTTTTCTTCCTCAAGGAGGCGGGGCGCCATGTCAACGACCACGGCAAGATCGTGACCCTGGTGACCTCGCTGCTGGGCGCGTTCACGCCGTTCTATTCCTCCTACGCGGGCACCAAGGCGCCGGTGGAGCATTTCACGCGGGCGGCGGCCAAGGAGTTCGGGGCGCGGGGCATTTCGGTCACGGCCGTGGGGCCGGGGCCCATGGACACGCCGTTCTTCTACGGCCAGGAAGGCGCGGACGCCGTGGCCTATCACAAGAGCGCGGCGGCGCTGTCGCCGTTTTCGCCCTCCGGGCTGACGCATATCGAAGACGTGGTGCCCTTCATCCGCCACCTGGTCAGCGACGGCTGGTGGATCACCGGGCAGACCATCCTGATCAACGGCGGCTACACCACCAAGTAGGCCAAGTAGAAGGACCGCTGCACGGACTATGCTGCGTCCCATGGACCGACTCGACCGATACCGGATCTTCATGCAGGTGGCCGAGATGGGCAGCTTCATCAAGGCCGCCCATGCGCTGGACCTGCCGCGCGCCACGGTGTCCGCTGCCGTGCAGCAGCTGGAAGAGCAGGTGGGCGCAAGACTCCTGCACCGCACCACGCGCCAGGTCAGCCTGACGGCCGATGGCGCCCAGTTGCTGGAGCGTGTGCGCCCGCTGCTGTCAGAGGCCGAGGATGTGGAGCAGATGTTCCAGGCCCGCACGCGCCAGGCCACGGGCCGGCTGCATGTGGACGTGCCCAGCCGCATCGCCCGCCGCCTGCTGGCGCCTGCGCTGCCGGGGCTCATGCGCCGGCACCCGGGGCTGCAACTGGTGCTGGGTTCGTCAGACCGCGCCATCGACCTGGTGCAGGAAGGCGTGGACTGCGCCGTGCGCGTGGGCACGCTGCATGACAGCAGCCTGGTGGTTCGCCCGCTGGGCTGCATTGCCCTCATCAACTGCGCCAGCCCCGCCTATCTGCGCGAGCAAGGCCTGCCCGAGCAGCCGCAGGACCTGCTGCACGGCCACTGGAGCGTGGGCTATGCATCGCCGCGCACGGGGCGGGAACTGCCCTGGGAATGGAGTGGGGCGAGCGATGTGGATGGGATGGATGGGGTGGATGGGCCGCAGACCCTGGCCGTGCCCAGCCGCGTGGTCACCAACAATGCAGAAAGCTATATCGCCTGCTGCCGCGCCGGCCTGGGGCTGATCCAGATCCCGCGCTATGACGTGCAGCACCTGCTTGACACGGGTGAGCTGGTGGAAGTGCTACATGCCCACCGCGCAGCGCCCATGCCCGTGGCGCTGCTGTACCCGCACCGCCGCCAGCGCTCGCGCCGGCTGGCGGTTTTCATCGAGTGGTTCGAGGCGCTGATGCGGCCGAACCTGGAGCCGTAGGCGCAACCCCGGCCCCCCCAGTCACCGCAGTCACCGCAGTCACCGCAGTCACCGCAGCCGCCCCGGCCGCAGGGTGGGGCTGGGCTCCGTCGTCGTCATGAATGGGCCGGTAGCCGGGCCCGAAGGACACATCGCCCAGCCGCCAGCCCTCGCGCCGGCGGAAGGCCCCCCAGAACCGCTTGAGCGTATGCCACTGCATGGCGACCAGCCCGCGCTCGTTGTCGGCATCCACCTCGGGGTCGCTCACGCCCGTGGGGCGCACGGGCTCGTCGGTATAGAGCGCCGTGCCAAACAGCATGTCCCACCAGGGCAGCACCTGCCCAAAATTGCAGTTGTGGCGCGTGGGCCGATCTGGGTCGCGCAGCATGTGGTGGTGGCGGTGGAACAGCGGGCCCACCAGCACCCGCTCACCCACGCGGCCCAGCCAGCCCAGGCGCAGCCGCACATTGGCGTGCGAGAAGTTCTGCACCAGCTCGCTGAGCAGCCCCAGCAGCGCAAACTCCGAAGGCTCCACCCCCATCGCCAGCCCCACCGTGGCCAGGATGAAGGACTGCAGCATGCCGTCCAGGTAATGGCTGCGGTCATTGCTCCAGCAGCTCATCTGGCGCTGGCTGTGGTGCATGCTGTGCATGGCCCACCACCAGGGAATCACATGCTGGGCGCGGTGCATCCAGTAATACACCAGGTCGTAGACCACGTAGTACACCAGGAACAGCGCCACCGGATGGTCCGCAAACCACGGCACCCAATGCTTGAGCCCCGTCGCCTCCTCGGCCGCCGGCCCGCCGCCCAGCATGCTGGCAAACGGCATCAGCACCAGAAAACTGAACAGCGGAAACAGCCCCAGCAGCATCAGCAGCGTGTAGTTGCGGTCCACCGTGGTCAGCCGCCGGTCGCTCCAGCGCTCGGCCGGAAACAGGCTCTCCAGCGGCCGCATCACGCCCGCGATCAGGAACAGCTGCAGCGCCGCAATCAGCACCGCCTCGGCAATCTCACGCGGATCACCGGCCGCCTGGGCGATGTCCAGCCAGTGAACGGTGGGGGTTACGGCGTGGGTGGCGAGCCAGGTGATGGCTGCCTGCCACAGCTCGGTCAGTGAAGTCATGTCTTGTGCCTGCAAGAAGGGCCGGGGGAGGGCTGGGGAT
>NZ_JFYT01000013.1:0-146245 GCF_000632165.1 Delftia sp. RIT313
CTGGCGGAGTGGACGGGACTCGAACCCGCGACCCCCGGCGTGACAGGCCGGTATTCTAACCAACTGAACTACCACTCCTGGCAGGCAGCTTTTGCGCTCTTGCGAGCCAAGTGCTGCAAACTTGGCGACCCTACGGGGATTCGAACCCCGGTACTCACCGTGAAAGGGTGATGTCCTAGGCCTCTAGACGATAGGGTCACAGCCTATGATCCGCCGATAAAAAAGCGCCTTCGTTTTTCAAAGGCGCTTACATACCAAGCGGCAAATTTTGGCGGAGTGGACGGGACTCGAACCCGCGACCCCCGGCGTGACAGGCCGGTATTCTAACCAACTGAACTACCACTCCTGGCAGACAGCTTTTGCGCTCTTTCGAGCCAAGTGCTGCAAACTTGGCGACCCTACGGGGATTCGAACCCCGGTACTCACCGTGAAAGGGTGATGTCCTAGGCCTCTAGACGATAGGGTCACAGCCTATGATCCGCCGATAAAAAAGCGCCTTCGTTTTTCAAAGGCGCTTACATACCAAGCGGCAAATTTTGGCGGAGTGGACGGGACTCGAACCCGCGACCCCCGGCGTGACAGGCCGGTATTCTAACCAACTGAACTACCACTCCTGGCAGACAGCTTTTGCGCTCTTTCGAGCCAAGTGCTGCAAACTTGGCGACCCTACGGGGATTCGAACCCCGGTACTCACCGTGAAAGGGTGATGTCCTAGGCCTCTAGACGATAGGGTCACAGCCTATGATCCGCCGATAAAAAAGCGCCTTCGTTTTTCAAAGGCGCTTACATACCAAGCGGCAAATTTTGGCGGAGTGGACGGGACTCGAACCCGCGACCCCCGGCGTGACAGGCCGGTATTCTAACCAACTGAACTACCACTCCTGGCAGACAGCTTTTGCGCTCTTTCGAGCCAAGTGCTGCAAACTTGGCGACCCTACGGGGATTCGAACCCCGGTACTCACCGTGAAAGGGTGATGTCCTAGGCCTCTAGACGATAGGGTCAATCCTAGAACTTGCGTAAATACTCAAGTCTCAATTTTGGTGGAGGTAAACGGGATCGAACCGATGACCTCTTGCATGCCATGCAAGCGCTCTCCCAGCTGAGCTATACCCCCTTCATGCTGCAATCGCTGCTTCTTGTTAGTTGCTGCGTTTGCATCAGAGACTCGAATTATAGACAGGTTTTTAGCGGTTTTTCAAACGGGCCAGAATTTTTTCACGACCCAGCAGCTCCAGCACCGCGTCCACCGAAGGCGTGTGCGCCGTGCCCAGCGTCAGCACGCGCACCGGCATGGCCAGTTGCGGCATCTTCAGGCCCTGGGCCTTGAGCACTTCCTTGATCAAAGCGGCAATGGCTTCCTTGCTCCACTCCACCGAGGCGATGCCTTCGGCGAAGGCGTCCAGGGCGGGCGCCACGGCGTCGGTCACATGCTTGGCCAGGTCTTCGGCGTTGCGGTCGAAGGCTTCCACATAGAACAGACGCACCCAGCCGGCCAGATCGACCAGGGTTTCGCAGCGGTCCTTGAACAGGGCGCAGATGCGCGGCAGGCGGTCGTCGGCGTCGAGCAGGGCCTGGTCCAGGCCGGTCTTGAGCACGAAGGGGCGCACCAGCTCTGCCAAGGCCGCATCGTCCAGCGCCTTCAGGTGCTGGGCGTTGACCCAGCGCAGCTTGGCCTCGTCGAACTGGCCTGCGCTGCGGCCCAAGTGGTCGAGGTTGAACCACTCCAGGAACTGGGCGCGGCTGAAGATTTCGTCGTCGCCATGGCTCCAGCCCAGGCGGGCCAGGTAGTTGACCATGGCGTCGGGCAGGTAGCCTTCGTCGCGGTACTGGGTGACGGCCTTGGCGCCGTTGCGCTTGCTCATCTTCTCGCCCTGCTCGTTGAGCACTGTGGGCAGGTGGGCGAACACGGGCACGCTGGCGCCCAGCGCCTCGAAGATGTGGATCTGGCGCGGCGTGTTGTTGACGTGGTCGTCGCCACGGATGACATGGGTGATGGCCATGTCCATATCGTCCACGCAGACGCAGAAGTTGTAGGTGGGCGTGCCATCGGGACGCGCGATCACCAGGTCATCGAGTTCGCTGTTCTGGAACTCGATGCGGCCCTTGCACTTGTCTTCCCAGGCCACGACGCCGCCCTGCGGCGTCTTGAAGCGCAGCACGGGGCGCACGCCTTCGGGCACGGGCGGCAGCACCTTGCCTTCTTCAGGGCGCCAGGTGCCGTCGTAGCGCGGCTTTTCCTTGTTGGCCATCTGGCGCTCGCGCAGGGCGTCGAGTTCTTCCACGCTCATGTAGCAGGGATAGACATGGCCCGAAGCCTGCAGGCCGGCCAGCACCTCCTTGTAGCGGTCCATGCGCTGCATTTGATAGAAGGGACCTTCGTCATGGTCCAGCTGCAGCCAGGCCATGCCTTCGATGATCACGTCCACCGAAGCCTGGGTGGAACGCTCCACGTCGGTGTCTTCGATGCGCAGGATGAAATCACCACCCGTGGCACGCGCGAAGGCCCAGGGATACAGGGCCGAGCGGATGTTGCCCAGGTGGATGAAGCCCGTGGGAGACGGGGCAAAACGGGTTCGTACTTTTTGTGTCATTGCAGGGTATCCAGTCCGCGGGACAGATCGTTCTTGATGTCGCCCAGGTATTCCAGTCCGACGGAGATGCGCAGCAGGCCCTGGCCGATGCCGGCGGCACGGCGCTGCTCTTCGCTCAGGCGGCCATGCGAGGTGCTGGCCGGGTGGGTGATGGTGGTCTTGACGTCGCCCAGGTTGGCCGTGATCGAGCACACCAGGGTGCTGTCGGCCACATGGAAGGCATTGGCGCGCAGTTGCTCGGCGCCCTCGCCCACCACGTCGAAGGACAGCACGCCGCCGCCCATGCCGTTTTGCTGGCGCATGGCCAGCTCGTGCTGCGGGTGGCTGGCCAGGCCCGGGTAGTAGACACGGGCGACCTTGGGATGGGCCTCCAGCCAGGTGGCCAGCTCCAGCGCGGCGGCGCTTTGCGCCTTGACGCGCAGGGACAGCGTCTCCAGACCCTTGAGCACCACCCAGGCGTTGAACGGCGCCAGGTTCAGGCCGCCGCTGCGCAGGAAGGTCCCCATGACCTTGTCCACCAGTGCCGTCGTGCCACAGACGGCGCCCGACATGACGCGGCCCTGGCCGTCCAGCAGCTTGGTGCCGGAGTGCACGACCAGGTCGGCACCGAACTGGGCGGGCCGCTGCAGCGCGGGCGAGGCAAAGCTGTTGTCCACCGCCAGCAGCGCGCCATGGGCGTGCGCCAGTTCGGCCAGCGCGGCGATGTCGCACAGGTCGGTCAGCGGGTTGGTCGGCGTCTCGGCGAACAGCAATCGCGTGTTGGGACGGATGGCGGCCTTCCAGGCCTGCACATCGGTCTGCGAGACAAAGCTGGTCTCGATGCCGAAGCGCGCCATCTCGCCGCCCAGCAGCTTGATGGTGGAGCCGAACATGGACTGCGAGCAGATCACATGGTCGCCCGCCTTGAGCGTGGTCAGCGCCACCAGCAGGATGGCCGACATGCCGGTGGACGTGGCCACGGCGCATTCCGTGCCTTCCATGGCGGCCAGGCGCTGCTCGAAGCTGGTCACCGTGGGGTTGGAGGTGCGGCTGTAGGTGTAGCCGGGCTCTTCGTTGGCGAAGCGGCGCGCTGCCGTTGCGCAGTCGGGCTGCACAAAGCTGCTGGTCATGTACAGGGCTTCGCTGTGCTCGCCCCACTGGCTTCGTTCCACGGCCACGCGCAGGGCCAGCGTATCGGGATGCAGGCCTTCGGGAAGTGTCTTGTTCGTCACGTTGATGGTCCTTGGGGTCGGGCGCGGCCCGCCGATGGCGGCGGTGCCCGGAAAAAAGGAGCTAGAAACACTTGTCACCTGGGGACTTGCTGGGCGTTGCAGCCTGCAGTCCTCCAGCACCAGCGCTTTTAGCTCATTTGTCAAAAAAGGGCGGGCCTCAGGCCCGCCCCCGTATTGTCACTGAAGCCCGATCGCTCTGACTCAGGCTCGGGCTCAGGCTTCCTGGGCGTTGGGCAGGGACAGGCGCGAGGCGTCGCTGGACTCTTCCTCGCCGCCGCGGTTGCGGCCTTCATTGAGTGCCGTGACTTCGTCCTCGGAGATGTCGCCCGTGATGTAGACGCCATCGAAGCACGAGGCCTCGAAGCCCTGCACCTGCGGGTTGATCTTGCCCACGGTCTGCTTCATGGCAGCCACGTCCTGGTAGATCAGCGCGTCGGCACCGATGACCTGACGGATTTCCTCGACCGTGCGGCCATGCGCCACCAGTTCGGCGCGCGTGGGCATGTCGATGCCGTAGACGTTGGGATGGCGCACCGGAGGCGCTGCCGAGGCCAGGTAGACCTTGACGGCACCGGCATCACGCGCCATCTGCACGATTTCCTTGGAGGTGGTGCCGCGCACGATGGAGTCATCCACCAGCAGCACCTTGCGGCCCTTGAACTCGCTGCCGATGGCGTTGAGCTTCTGGCGCACCGATTTCTTGCGCGAGGACTGGCCCGGCATGATGAAGGTCCGGCCCACGTAGCGGTTCTTGACGAAGCCTTCGCGGTACGGAATGCCCAGCAGCTGGGCCAGCTGCATGGCGCTGGGGCGGCTGGATTCGGGAATCGGGATGATGGCGTCGATCTCGTTGGGCGGCACGGTGGAGACCACGCGCTTGGCCAGCGTCTCGCCCATGTTCAGGCGGGCCTGGTAGACGGAGATGCCATCCAGCACGGAGTCCGGGCGGGCCAGGTACACGTACTCGAACACGCAGGGGTGCAGCTCGCTCTTTTCAGAGCACTGGCGGGTTTCGACCTGGCCGTCGCTGTGCACGAACACGGCCTCGCCCGGGGCGACATCGCGCTCGAGCTGGTGCAGCGTGCCTTCCAGGGCCACGGACTCGCTGGCCAGCATCACCGAGCCGTCGGCACCGCGGCCCATGCACAGGGGGCGGATGCCGAACGGGTCGCGGAAGGCCAGCAGGCCGTAGCCGGCGATCAGCGCGATCACCGCATACGAGCCCTTGATGCGCTTGTGCACGGCGCTGACGGCCTGGAACACGTCTTCGCTCTTGAGCGGCGCGCCACTGCTGGCGCGGGCCAGCTCGTGGGCCAGCACGTTGAGCAGGACTTCGGAGTCGCTCTCGGTGTTGGTGTGGCGGTGGTCGGTGTCCGACAGCTCCTCGCGCAGCTGCTTGGCATTGGTGAGGTTGCCGTTGTGCACCATGACGATGCCGAAGGGCGCGTTCACGTAGAAGGGCTGGGCCTCTTCCTCGCTGGTCGCGTTGCCGGCCGTCGGGTAGCGCACCTGACCCAGGCCCACCGTGCCCGGCAGGGCACGCATGTTGCGGGTGCGGAACACGTCGCGCACCATGCCCTTGGCCTTGTGCATGAAGAACTTGCGCTCCTGCTGGGTCACGATGCCTGCGGCATCCTGGCCACGGTGCTGCAGCAGCAGCAGGGCGTCATAGATCAGTTGATTCACGGGCGCGGTGCTGACTACACCAACGATTCCACACATAGTTGCGTTCCATCCGTTTGCGAAGGTCGCCCTTCGCTGTCTGGGCCGTAGCAGCCACCCATTGGCCACGCCTGCGCCCGATTTCTCTATCCAAACTGTTTCTGCCAGCTGACTCCTGCGCTGCAGCGCCTTGTCATGCAGCCGGCAGATAGCGTCCCCATTCCTGCGGCAGCTGTGGCAAAACCACAGCCAGCGCCTGCATCAGCCATGGCGCCAGGGCTGAATCCTGCCACCACTGCCCCTGGTGCAGCGGCGTGTAGCTGATCACCATCGTTGCCACCAGGGCCAGCAGCGCCCCGCGCAGCACGCCGAACAGCGCGCCCAGCGTGCGGTCCACGGGCCTCAGCCCCACCGCCTCGATCAGCCGGCGCGACAGCCAGGACACCAGGCCCCAGCCGAACAGCGCCAGCACGAACAACAGCACAAAGCCTGCGGCGTAGCGCAGCTGCATGTCCCAGTCCTGCATGGGCAGCCACAGCGCCACGTCGGCCGCCCAGATGCGGGCCACGACAAAGGCCACCAGCCAGCCCAGCAGAGACAGTACCTCGTACACCAGCCCGCGCCAGGCGCCAAGCAGCATCGAGGCCAGCACGCAGGCCAGCAAAACCCAGTCCACCGTGGACATACGCTATTTCTGTGCGCCCGTGCTGCTTTGCAAGATGTACGTCACCGCGTCAGAGCTTGATCACCGACGCCGGCAGGCCCTGGCCCTTGACGCGCGCCGCCGCCTTGTCTGCTTCAGCACGGCCGTTGAACGGGCCCACACGCACCCGCGTGCGCTTGCCGTCCTTGGTGTCCACCACCTGCGTGAATGTCTTCAGGCCCGCCAGCTCCAGCTTGGCGCGGATTTCCTGGGCCTTGCCGGCGTCGGAGAAGGCACCGACCTGCACGATGAAGCGTTCGTCCGTCGCCGCGGCCGCCGTTGAAGCGGCGGGCGCGCTGCGTCCTTCCAGCAGGGCCCGGGCACGCGCGGCATCGTCGCTCCTGGACGGCTCGGGCTTGGGTTCGGGCTTTGGCTTGGGCTCGGGTTTCGGTTCGGGCTTGGGCTCCGGCTTGTGTTCGGGCTTCGGCTGCTCAGGCTTGGGCTTGGGTTCCGGCTTGGGCTCGGGCTTGGCCGCGGGCTTGGGCTCCGGCTTTGCCTCGGGCTTCGCTTCAGGCTTGACCGGAGCCACCTGGGAAACGGGAGGCGCCACAGGCACGGACGGCACGGACGGCGTTGAAGGCCTGCCCATGGGAACCTCTTCCTCATCGGCACCCAGCGAGGCCTGGGCCGACACGCGGCCCGTCGGCGCAGCCGCGCCATGCGAATGGGCATCCACGGCATTGGCGCCGGGCACGACCAGGGGCGCAACCTTGTCGCGGTCAGGAATCTCGATGGGGATGTCTACGGGAATCGGACGCGGCTGGGTGTCGAACAGCAGGGGGAAACCGACCACGCCCGCCAGGACCAGCACGGCAGCGCCGATGAGGCGGTGGCGCGCCCGGCGGCGCATGACATCGACGCTTTCCGCCTGTCCCAGCCGTGTGGGCCGCCTCGATGCGGACGACGAATCACCGTCGTCTTTTTTGCCGGGCCAACGAAAATTGAAAAATGCCATGGAGTGCGGACTCGTTCATATCGGCCACCACAGCGGCCACGATGGCCGCCTGCGGTGCGGATCACTGGATTCAGGTGCCCAGATGCTTGGCGTTCAGCCGGGGCGGGCCGTCCTGCAGCACGCCGCCCACCGTGAAGAACGAGCCAAAGACCACGATTCTATCAGTGGGACCTGCGGCCAGAACCGCTGCATCCAGCGCCAGCTGCGGGTTTGCGAAGGTGGCCACCGACAGCTCGCGGGGCACGCCGGGCGCGGGCGGCAGGGCTTCGATCTTCTGGCGCAGCACTTCGGCGCTTTCGGCACGCGGCGTGGGCAGGTCGGTCAGGTACCAGCGGTCGATCAGCGGTGCGATCCTGCCCAGCATGGGCGCCAGGTCCTTGTCGCGCATGGCGCCGAACACCGCATGCGTGCAGGGAAAGTAGCCCATGGCGTCGAGGTTGGCCGTCAGCGCCGCCACCGAATGCGGGTTGTGCGCTACGTCCAGCACCAGCGTGGGCTGGCCCGGAATGATCTGGAAACGCCCCGGCAGCTCGACCATGGCCAGCCCCGTGCGCACGGCCTGGGCCGTGACCGGAAGGCGGCTGCGAATGGCTTCGAGCGCGGCCAGCGCACCCGATGCATTGACCAGCTGGTTGGCGCCGCGCAGCGCCGGATAGGCCAGGCCCGCATAGCGCCGCCCGCGCCCGGCCCAGCCCCACTGCTGCTTGTCGCCCGAGAAGTTGAAGTCCTGGCCCAGGCGCCAGAGATCGGCGCCAATGGCCTGTGCATGGTCCAGCACGCTTTGCGGCGGCATGGGATCGCTGACCACCACCGGCCGGCCGGCGCGCATGATGCCGGCCTTCTCGCGGCCGATGCTCTCGCGGTCCGGGCCCAGGAATTCCACATGGTCGATGTCGATGCTGGTGATGACGGCGCAATCGGCGTCGATCACGTTCGTGGCATCCAGCCTCCCGCCCAGGCCCACCTCGAGAATCGCCACATCCAGCCTGGACTGGCTCATCAGCCGCAGGATGGCCAGCGTGGTGAATTCGAAATAGGTGAGCGCCACTTCCGTGCCCTGCACGCGCGCCTGCTCCACGGCCTCGAACTGCGGCAGCAGCTCGGCGGCCCTCACGATCTCGCCGCCCACGCGGCAGCGCTCCTCGAAATGCACCAGATGCGGCGATGTGTAGACGCCGGGACGAAAGCCCGACTGCAGCGCCACGGCCTCCAGCATGGCGCAGGTCGAGCCCTTGCCATTGGTGCCCGCCACCGTGATCACTGGGCAGTCGAAACGCAGGTCCAGGCGCTGGGCGACTTCGCGCACGCGATCCAGGCCCAGCGCGATATTCTTGGGGTGCAGGCGCTCGCAATATGCGAGCCATGCATCCAATGTGGGAAATGAGGTGTGCATACTGCGCGCTATTGTTACCCAGGGACAGTGTCCTTATGGGGTCCTCGCCATCCGCGGACTGCGGCAACTGCAACCAATCATGACCACCTCAAACACTGTGACGCTCTACGGCATTCCCAACTGCGACACCGTCAAGAAGGCCCGCGCCTGGCTCACCGACCAGGGCATCGCCTACGAATTCCACGACTTCAAGAAACAGGGCGTCCCTGCCGCTCAACTGCCCGCCTGGATGCAGGCCGTGGGCTGGGAAAAGCTGCTCAACCGCCAGGGCACGACCTGGCGCAAGCTCGATGCCGACACCCAGGCCGGCGCCCAGGATGCGGCCGGTGCCGCCGCCCTCATGCAGCAGCAGCCCAGCGTCATCAAGCGCCCGGTCGTCCAATGGCCGCAGGGACGCATCACCGTGGGTTTTGCGCCCGACGCCTGGGCAGAGCTGGCCCACGAGGGCAAGCGCTAACACTGCCGTCAGGCCTGGAACAGCTTATTACGTGGATTTACGCGGCCGCAAACTGCTTTTCGGGCCCGAGGAATACACTTGCATGGAGCCTGGCAGGAAGTACCGCCAGCGCAACAGGAGTGCAATCATGAAATCCCTGGTTCTTTTGACGCTGGCGGCCACGACCGCCACCGTAGCCCTGGCCCAGGAGCAAGGCCGGGTGCTTTCCGTGACCCCGGTGACGCAACAGGTGGCCGTGCCCCAGCAGGTCTGCCGCGATGAGAACGTCTACTCGGGCCAGCGCAGCACCTCGGGCGCGGGCGCCGTGCTGGGTGCGCTGGCGGGCGGCGTGGTGGGCAACGCCATTGGCCACGGCGGCGGACGCGCTGCGGCCACGGCAGCCGGCGTGATTGGCGGCGCCATGCTGGGCAACCAGGCTGAAGCCTCGGGACAGCAGCCCCAATACCAGACGGTGCGCAACTGCACCACCCAGACCTACTACCAGAACCGCGCCGTGGCCTACGACGTGGTCTATGAGTACGCGGGCCGCAACTACACGACGCGGACCACCACGCCGCCTGGCGACTGGATTGCACTGAGCGTGCAGCCCGCCGCCAACAGCGGCGCCTACGGCAGCAATGGTTACTACAGCACCAACCAGCCGCCCCAGGCCGCGTACTCCACCACGCCCGTGCCGCCGCCCGTGGTCTATGAAAACAATTACTACGACGGTGGTTACTACCCGGCCCAGCCGGTGCAACCGGTGTATTCGGCCGGTGACTATGTGGCGCCCGTGGTGATTGGTGCAGCCCTTGCTGCCGGCGTGTACTACGCCTCGCGCCCCAGCTATCACGGCTGGCGCGGCGGCTACCGCCATGGCTGGCGCCGCTGAGGCCGCCATGCGCTCGCCCCGCAAGCCCCGACAAGGGGCTTTTTGCATGGCGGCGGCCAGCACGTACGGGCAGCGGCCGGGTGCTGGCCTAAAATGGGCGGTTTAGTCCACCCTCTGCCCAGCTTCCATGACCACCGAAACCATCTCTGGCATCACCCTGACCACCAAGGCCAATGTCTATTTCGACGGCAAATGCATCAGCCACGGCTTCACGCTGGCCGATGGCACGAAGAAGTCTGCCGGCGTGGTGCTGCCCAGCCAGCTGACTTTCGGCACGGCCGCTGCCGAGATCATGGAATGCGTGGCCGGCTCCTGCGAGTACAAGCTCGACGGTTCGGACCAGTGGCTCACCTCCAAGGCCGGCGAGTCCTTCCAGGTGCCTGCGAACTCCAAGTTCGACATCCGCGTGACCGAGGCCTACCACTACATCTGCCACTACGCCTAAGCGCCTGAGCGCCTGAGCAGACCGACGCATTCGACCTGACGGCGCCCAGGCGCCTTCCGTGTTTTCCGGCAGCCGCGTCCCGCACGCCAGCCGCCATCGTTATTGAGAGAAGCATCGTATGGAAACCATCCTGCAAAACGTTCCCGTCGGCCAGAAGGTCGGCATCGCCTTCTCGGGCGGCCTGGACACCAGCGCTGCCCTGCGCTGGATGAAGAACAAGGGCGCCCTGCCCTACGCCTACACGGCCAACCTGGGCCAGCCCGACGAGGCCGACTACGACGAAATCCCCCGCAAGGCCATGGAGTACGGCGCCGAGCAGGCCCGCCTGATCGACTGCCGCTCGCAGCTGGCCGGCGAAGGCATTGCCGCCATCCAGGCCGGCGCCTTCCACATCTCCACGGGCGGCATCACCTACTTCAACACCACGCCCCTGGGCCGCGCCGTGACCGGCACCATGCTGGTGGCCGCCATGAAGGAAGACGACGTCAACATCTGGGGTGACGGCTCGACCTTCAAGGGCAACGACATCGAGCGCTTCTACCGCTACGGCCTGCTGACCAACCCCGCGCTGAAGATCTACAAGCCCTGGCTGGACCAGACCTTCATCGACGAGCTGGGCGGTCGCGCCGAGATGTCGGCCTTCATGACCAAGGAAGGCTTCGGCTACAAGATGAGCGCCGAGAAGGCCTACTCGACCGACAGCAACATGCTGGGCGCCACGCACGAGGCCAAGGACCTGGAGTTCCTGAACAGCGGCATCCGCATCGTCAACCCCATCATGGGCGTGGCGTTCTGGAAGCCCGAAGTCGAGGTCAAGGCCGAGGAAGTGTCGGTGACCTTTGACGAAGGCCGCCCCGTGGCCATCAACGGCAAGGAAATCGCCGACCCCGTGGAGCTGTTCCTGGAAGCCAACCGCATCGGCGGCCGCCACGGCCTGGGCATGAGCGACCAGATCGAGAACCGCATCATCGAAGCCAAGAGCCGCGGCATCTACGAAGCCCCCGGCATGGCCCTGCTGCACATCGCCTACGAGCGCCTGGTGACCGGCATCCACAACGAGGACACCATCGAGCAGTACCGCATCAACGGCCTGCGCCTGGGCCGCCTGCTGTACCAGGGCCGCTGGTTCGACCCGCAGGCCATCATGCTGCGCGAAACCGCCCAGCGCTGGGTGGCCCGCGCCGTGACCGGCACCGTGACGCTGGAACTGCGCCGCGGCAACGACTACTCCATCCTGAACACCGAATCGCCCAACCTGACCTACGCTCCCGAGCGCCTGTCGATGGAAAAGGTCGAGGACGCGCCTTTCAGCCCCGCCGACCGCATTGGCCAGCTGACCATGCGCAACCTGGACCTGATGGACACGCGCGACAAGCTGGCCATCTACTCCAAGGCCGGCCTGCTGTCGCTGGGCACCAGCACCGCCCTGCCCCAATTGGGCGGCAAGGAATAAGCCACTCTGCGGCGCCCTGCCGCAGATTGCCAAGAGCCGCCGCAAGGCGGCTTTTTTACGCCCCTGCTACCAGCGCGCGCCCTCGAAGCGCTGCACGAGAAAATCCAGCAGCGCGCGCACGGCCACCGGCAGGTGGCGGCGGGAGCTGTACAGCGCATGCACGGTCAGCGGCTGCGGGCGCCAGTCCGGCAGCACCAGCTCTAGCTCGCCGGCCTGCAGCATGGGCTGGACCAGGTAGGTGGGCTGGAAGGCGATGCCCGCGCCCTCGACGGCGGCGGCGGCCAGCACGGTGGCTTCGTTGGCGTTGAACCAGGTGGTGACGGCGATCTGCTGCTCATCGCTCTCATCGTCACGCCGCGCCAATTGCCAGACATTGCGGCCCACGCGCATATGGCCCAGGCAGCGGTGGGCCTGCAACTGGGCCGGTGTCTGCGGCCGCCCTGCCGCGTCCAGGTAGGCAGGCGAAGCCACCAGCACCGATTCGCACACGGCCAGCGGCCGGCCGATGAGTGCGGCGCCCGGATCGGCGCTGATGCGTATGGCCAGGTCGATGCGCTGCTGCACCAGGTCCAGCGCGCCGTCGTCCACCAGCAGGTCGATCTTGAGGTGCGGGTGCTGCCGCATGAACTGCGCAATGGCCGGCGCCATCTGCGCATGGCCGAAGGACATGCTGCAGGTCACGCGCAGCAGGCCGCGCAGCTGGCTGTCGCCCGAGCGCATTTCACTTTGCACCTCATCGGCCAGGGCCAGCATCTGCTGGCTGTAGCGCAGGCACTGTGCACCGGCATCGGTGAGCGAGACGCGGCGCGTGGTGCGGTGCAGCAGGCGCGCGCCCAGCCACTGCTCCAGCGACTCCACATGCCGCGTGGCCATGGCACGCGACAGGTCCAGCCGCTCGGCCGCCGCCGTGAAGCTGCCGCATTCGGCCACCGTGGCAAACACCTGCATCGCCAGCAATCGGTCCATGGATCTGCTCGATTTTTGCAACAAACAAGCGCATATTCTGCGGTTTATCTGCTCGATTTCAAAAACTAAAGTACCACCCATGGCAGCACGGCGCTGCCACCCGTTTTCTGTCTTGTGCTTTTTTCAAAGGAAATCGACATGCTTCGCACCACCGTGCTTTCGCTCACCCTGGCCCTGTCGGCCGGCCTGTCCCATGCCCAGGCGCCCGCCCCGCTGCAGATGAAGGTCTACCAGGCCGACGAACACAGCTTTGCCGTGACCTCCACCCTGATCACCGGCGCCAAGGAGGCCGTGGTCGTGGACAGCGGCTTCACCCGCGCCGATGGCCTGCGCATTGCCGCCAATGTGCTGGACAGCGGCAAGCAGCTGACCACCATCCTCATCAGCAATGCCGATCCCGACTACTACTTCGGCGCCGAGGTGCTGAAGAACCTGTTCCCGCAGGCCAAGGTCGTGGCCACGCCCGCCGTGCGCGAGAAGATCGAGTCCAAGCTGCAGGGCAAGCTGGCCTTCTGGGGCCCCAAGATGGGCGCCAACGCACCCGGCAAGCCGGTCCTGCCCGAAGCCCTGCAGGGCAATACGGTGACCGTGGACGGCCAGATGCTGGAGCTGCGCGGCACCACCGGCCCGCTGGCCCATCGCCCCTATGTCTGGGTGCCTGCGCTGCAGGCCATCGTCGGCAACGTGGGCGTGTTCGGCAACCTGCATGTCTGGACGGCGGACACGCAAAAGAGCGCCGAGCGCAAGGCCTGGCTGGCGCAGCTGGACGAGATGCAGGCCCTCAAGCCCGCCGTCGTCGTGCCCGGCCACATGCAGGCCGGCACCGCCATGGACGCCAGCGCCATCGCCTATACACGCGACTATCTCCAGCGTTTCGAAGCCGCCGCCGCCAAGGCCGCAAACAGTGCCGAGCTGATCGGTGCCATGAAGCAGGCCTACCCGCAGGCCGGCATGGCGCTGTCGCTGGACATTGGCGCCAAGGTGAACAAGGGCGAGATGCCCTGGTAAGCAGGTACTTTCACAAAAATCCTCATGGAACCTGCATGCTGCGGCCTTGATCCAACGAGTTGCCGCCCTCATTCGTCGTGGCGGCAGGAGGTGCAGCCATGAAATACATGAAGCATTGGCAGGACCCGATCAATGTCCTGCTGGGAGCCTGGTTGGCGGTCTCGCCCTGGGTGCTCGGGTTCCAGGACCAGATGGCGCCCACGGCCAATGGCGTGGTCATCGGCCTGGCGCTGATTGCCGCTGCGCTGGGGGCCATCTTCATGCCCCGCGCGTGGGAGGAATGGACCGAAGGCCTGCTGGGACTGTGGATGGTGATCTCGCCCTGGGCGCTGGGCTTTGCCGGCCAGATGGATGCCATGCGCAATGCCGTGGTGTCCGGCGTGGTGGTCATGGTGCTGGCGCTGTGGGTGCTGATGACCGACAAGGACTACATGAGCTGGCGCAGCAGCCACTCCGCCCACTGATGCGCTGAAGCACTGAAGCGCCGATACAAAGCAAGCAAAGCGGCCCGCAGGCCTCCACGGTCTGCGGGCCGCTGTTTTCTTGAGGCCGTCGATCGATCAGACCACGACGGGCTCGGGCTCCAGGCGGATGCCGAATCGCTCGTAGACGCTGGTCTGTATCGCGCCGGCCAGCGTCATGACCTCGCCGCCGGTGACGCTGCGGTCCACGCTGTGCCGGTCGCCCCGGTTGACCAGCACCAGGGCCTGCTTGTCATACACCCCGGCGCGGCCCATGGATTTGCCCTTCCAGCCGCAGGCATCGATCAGCCAGCCGGCGGCCAGCTTGATGGAGCCGTCGTCCATGGGGTAGTGCACGATCTTGGGCTCGCGCGCAATGATGTCGGCGCACTGCTCGGGCGTCACCGTCGGGTTCTTGAAGAAGCTGCCGGCGTTGCCGATCTGATCCGGATCGGGCAGCTTGGCGCGGCGGATCTCGCAGACCCAGTCGAAGATCTGGCGGGCCGTGGGCTCGGCCACGCCGGCCTCGGCCTGGCGGCGCTGCAGGTCCAGGTAGCCCAGGCCGGGCTTCCAGTCCTTGGGCAGGGCCAGGCGCACGCGCGTGATCACCGCACGGCCCTTGAGGCCCATGCCGCGCGGCGGCACGCCGCTCATGCGCGCCCGCGCCACGGGCGTGGGCTCGGCCGGGGCGTGCTTGAACACCGAGTCGCGGTAGCCGAAGGCGCATTGCGCGGCATCCAGCGTGAAGGATTCACCCGTGGCCAGGTCGATGGCGTCCAGCGACTCGAACCGGTCCTGCAGCTCCAGCCCGTAGGCGCCGATGTTCTGCACCGGCGATGCGCCCACGGTGCCGGGAATCAGCGCCATGTTCTCCAGGCCGCCATAGCCCTGCGACAGGGTCCAGGCCACCAGGTCGTGCCAGCGCTCGCCGGCACCGGCCTCGACGATCCAGTGGCGCTCGGTCTCGCGCAGCAGGCGCATGCCCGCTATTTCCATCTTGAGGACCACAGGATCGACATCGCCCGTGATCACCACGTTGCTGCCGCCACCCAGCACGAACACGGGCTGGCGGCCCCACAGCGGATCGGCCAGGAAATGGCGAATATCCTCATCGCTGCGCACACGCACCAGGGTGTGGGCACGGGCGGCGATGCCGAAGCTGTTGCAATGCTGCAGCGGAACATTTTTCTCGACTAACATCAGCCGGATTGTCGCACCGCGTCCCCACGCCTCCGGCACCGTGCCCGCATCGCCCGGTCCCGCGCTGCGATACTTTTTCAGAACATTTACAGGAAATATTTGCCATGCCTTCTTTTGACACCGTGTGCGAAGCCGACTTCGTCGAAGTGAAGAACGCCGTGGAGAACACCGCCAAGGAAATCGGCACGCGCTTCGACTTCAAGGGCACCTCGGCCGCCATCGAGCTCAAGGACAAGGAAATCACGCTGTTCGGCGATGCCGACTTCCAGCTGCAGCAGGTCGAGGACATCCTGCGCAACAAGCTGACCAAGCGCAGCGTGGACGTGCGCTTCCTGGACATCCAGAAGGCCCAGAAGATCGGCGGCGACAAGCTCAAGCAGACCATCAAGGTCAAGAACGGCATCGAGGCCGAGCTGGGCAAGAAGCTGCAAAAGCTGATCAAGGACAGCAAGCTCAAGGTGCAGGCCGCCATCCAGGGCGACGCCGTGCGCGTCACGGGTGCCAAGCGCGACGACCTGCAGGCGGCCATGGCCCTGATCCGCAAGGACCTGGCCGACCATCCCCTGTCCTTCAACAACTTCCGCGACTGATCGCCCGGCATCCGCCCCTGCACCACAAGCCCCATGCGTCACCTGCGTGCCGTACTTCTGAGCCTGGCCGGCGTTGCCGTGCTGGCTCCGCCACCGGCGACAGCGCAGTCCGTGGCGCTCAGCGGCGTGCTAGGCAGCAAGGCCCTGCTGGTCATCGACGGCGGCACGCCACGCGCTCTGGCGGCCGGCGACAGCCTGCAGGACGTGCGCGTGCTGCAGGTATCGGGCGACACGGCCGAGGTGGAGATCAAGGGCCGTCGCCAGACATTGCGCCTGGGCGAAGCGCCCATCAGCCTGGGCGGCCGGGGCGCGGCAGCGGGCGATCCCGCGCTTGGCCGGCGCGTGGTGCTCAAGGCCGACAACCGGGGCCATTTCATCGAACGCGGCCAGATCAATGGCAAGACCATGGTGTACATGGTGGACACGGGCGCCAGCTCGGTCGCCATAGGCCGGTCCGACGCCGAACGCATGGGCCTGCCCTTTCTCAAGGGCCAGCCCGTGATGATGCGCACCGCCAATGGCGACGCCCAAGGCTGGAGCCTGCGGCTGGACTCGGTGCGCGTGGGCGATGTCGAGGTCTTTGGCGTGGACGCCGTGGTCGCCCCTCTTGCCATGCCCTATGTGCTGCTGGGAAACAGCTTTCTGGCCCACGTCCAGATGACCCGCCAGGGCAGCGAGATGGTGCTGGAGCGGCGCTGATGCGGCCTGCACGCGCCCCGTTTTCCGCACCCCGCCACCGATGAGCCGACGCCCCGACGATTCCTACGAAGACCTGCTGGGCCTGTGGTCCGACCTGGAGGCCGCGCTGTCCGTGCTGCTGTCCGCGCCGCTGCAGGTGCAGGGCTTCCTGGTCAAGCTGCAGCAGATCGACCTGTGGCTGCAGGAGTTGATCGCCCACGACAGCGATGCCGCGCTGTACCTGATGTTCCAGCGCGCCTGCTCCTCCACCGTGGGCTACAGCGCCTCCCATGCCCTGGTCTGCGCCTGCCTGTGCCATGTGCTGGCGCGCGAGCTACGCCTGAACGAGACCGAGCACCGCACCCTGGTACGCGGCGCGCTGACCATGAACATCGGCATGAACGCGCTGCAGGACGAACTGGCGCTGCAGCGCGAGCCGCTGACCCCCGCCCAGCAGCAGGCCGTGCAGCGCCATCCGCTGCAAAGCCAGGCCCTGCTGGCGCGTCTGTTCGTCAACGACGCGCTGTGGCTGGAACTGGTGGCCCGCCACCATGAAGCCGTGCCCCAGCAGCCCTTGGCCACACTGCCCCCGGTGCAGCGCCTGGTGCGCATCCTGGGCACGGTGGACCGCTACGCGGCCCTGATCAGCCCGCGCAAGTCACGCGAAGGCCGCAGCGCCGCCGAGTCGCTGCGCGCACTCACCCAGCAGCAGCGCTACTCCGACGAGGTGGGCTTTGCGCTGGTGCGCGCCGTGGGCCTGTGCCCGCCCGGCACCTACGTGCGGCTGGACAACGGCGACATCGCCGTGGTGCTGCGCCGTGGCGAGCCGCCGCAGCCGCCGCTGGTGGCCAGCGTGATCGGCGCCGACGGCGCCAGCCTCTACCCGCCCGTCATCCACGAAGGCGAGGACGGCCCCCGCATCCGCTCGGCACTGGCGCGCGCCGCCATCACGCTGGAGCTGGACCCGCGCACGCTGGCGCAGCTGGGCGTGCTCGCCGCACGCGGCAGCCAGTCGCTGTACCGCATGGTGCAGGTGCCGGGTCCGCTGTAGCGCGTCCTGCCGGCCGGCCATCGGCCTTAAATCGGTCGTCAATCGGCCTTGATGCCCGCCTGCCGGATCACGGCGCTCCAGCGCTGTATCTCGTTCTGCACCCATTGCGTGGCCTGCTCGGGCGTGTTCGCCACCACGGACAGCCCCATCTCCGCCATCTTCCGGCTGGCCTGCGGCTGGGCCAGTGCCGCGTTGAATTCCTTGTTCAACCGGGCGACGGCGGCCGCAGGCGTGCCGGCCGGGGCGCCTATGCCAATCCAGTAGTCGATGTCCATGGCGGGGATGCCGGCCTCTTTGGCACAAGGCACATCAGGCAGCGTTGCATTGCGCTCCGAGCCCGTCACCATCAGTGCCCTGAGCTTGCCGCTTCGGATGTAGGGCAGCGCCGTGGGGACCGAAGTGATGAGGGCCTGCACCTGGTTGCCCATCAGGTCGGCCAGCACGGCGCCCGCGCCCTTGTACGGCACATGGACCAGATCCGCGCCCGTTGCGCTTTTGAACAGCTCGCCGGCCAGGTGGGTGTTGGTGCCGTTTCCGCCAGAGCCGTAGTTGAGCTTGCCGGGCTGCGCCCTGGCCAGCGCAATGAACTCGCCCACGCTGCGCGCCTGCACCTGGGGGTTGACCACCAGCACATGGGGCACCTTCACCGCCGTGGTGACCTGGGTGAACGCCTTGCGCGGATCGAAGGGCAGGTTCGGCATCAGGCCGGCTGCAATGGCATAGGACAGCTCCACGGTCAGCAGCGTCTGGCCGTCGGGCGCGGCACGTGCGGCCGCGCTCCAGCCCACCACGCCGCCACCGCCGGTGCGGTTGTCCACCACCAAGGCAGAGCCCAGTCCCGGCGCGGCGAACTGCGCGATCACGCGCGTCACCAGATCGGCGCTGCCGCCCGGCGCATACGGCACGATGATGGTCACGGGCTTGCCCTGGGCCGCCGCCCAGGTGGGGGCGAGGCAGGCTGTGCCGGCCAGCGCCAGCATGGCGCGACGAGAGATGAGGGATGGCATGGCGGTCTCCTTGGAATGATGGCTTGGACGAATAAGTCGGGTGAGTCAGGTGAGATGGGATCGATGGGGCAGGCGAGGCAGATGGTTCCGGTGATGCAGCGTCATTCGCGCTGCGCCTGGCCCAGCCGGTACACGCGGCTTGCCGTTCCTTCGAAAAGGGCCTGGCGCTCGGCGGCACTTGCGCCCGCCGCCAGCCGCTTGAAGGCGTTCCAGCAGGTGGCGTAGCTGAAGGAACCCTTGTCCACCGGGAAATTGCTCTCGAACATGCAGCGGTCGGCGCCGAATGCCTCGATGCAGGTCTCCATCCACGGTCTCCAGGCCGCAGCCAGTTGCTCCGAGGCCGCAGGCCTGTCCGCTTTCTCGAAGCCGAATCCGTTGATGCGCATGCCCAGCCCACCGAGCTTCACGTACACATTGGGCAGCCGGGCCAGGGCCTGCATGGAGGTCTTCCAGCGCTCGAACACCTCGGCATGCCGGCCTTCATAGGCGCCGATGCGCGCCACGCCCCCGCAGTGGTTGATGATCACGGCTGTCTGCGGAAAGGCCAGTGCCAGGTCCAGCAGCTCCGGCAGCTGCGGAAAAAGCAGCCAGGCATCGAAGGAAAGCCCCAGCGGCGCCAACTGCGCTACGCCCTGCCGGTAGGCCCGGTCCAGCAGCAGGCCCTGCGGCGCGGCGGTCAGGGGGTTGACCAGGGAACTGTCCGCGTCCCAGGTCGCCAGGTGCCGGATGCCGCGAAAGCGCCCCTTGCCGGCCTCCAGATGGGCCAGCAGCACCTCGCGCACCGCCGCACCGGCGCGCAGGTCCGCATATCCGACGATGCCCTGCGCCAGGGCGCAGGCCGCATGGCCTTGCCTGTGCTCCTGCACGTCCTCCGCCGCCTGCACCACGAACTCGGTCTCGCCCACCGGCTGCATCGCCTGCGGGCCGGCAGTGCGGTAGCGCGTCAGCGCCTGCATGTAGACCGAGGCACGGACCCTGTGGCCCGAGCCCGCGTCGGCCAGGTACTCGTCCGCCAGGTAGCGCCAGCCCGGTCGATCGTAGAAATGGTGGTGGGCATCGACGATGGCCAGCGATGGCTCAAGGATCTCCTCCTCGTGCAGGCCCAGCCAATCCGGCCTCACCGGTAGATAGTTGCCCATGTGCGTTTCGTACCCTTTTTCAAAGTTCTATCTGACAGAATTAAGATCTATCAAATAGAACTATAGCCAGGCATCTACGGCACACGGACAAGGGCAAACCCGCTGGCGGACGCGGCCAGCGACGAACCGGCAGCAGCTTGCCCGGCGATCAGGAATCCACGAAAGAGGTCGGTATGGAGATCAGGCGCCGGCCCACAGGCCCGCATGGTGGCCGCGCGTGAAGGCCTCTTCCAGCACCGAGTAGCCGGCCCAGTCGGAATGCGCGAACCACAGGCGTCTCGTGCCCGGCGTGGGCAGCAGGGCCACGCGCTCGCCGGCGCACTGCGCGCTGCGGCCCCGGTGGAGCGACTGCAGCGCCACCTGGCTGAGCAGTTGCTGGTCGCCAGGCCGGGGAATGGCCATGGCGTGGCCGTAGCGCGTGATCTCCATGCGCGTGGCCTTGTGCAGCAGGTCGGGATGGGGGACGAGCAGGCTGCCGACGATGCGGTCCCGCCAGAAGCCGAAGGGCTGGCCCAGCAGTTGCGCACGCCCGTCAGGCCAGTCGCCCAGCGCCTGGTAGTAACTGAGCACCGTGGGCCGGGGCGTGAGCCGGTCCAGGCCCTGGTGGCCCGCGTCCACGTAGCCCAGACCGCCCGCATTCGGATCGGCAAAGAGCACGTTGTCCCAGGCAGGATCGGCGCCGGGCCGGTCAGCCAGCGGCCGCTGCAGATGGATGTTGGCCACCAGCCAGGGCGCCCAGTCCAGCCGGCCCGCCACCGCGCGCAGGAAGTCCGGCGCATCGCGCACCACGCGTGCCGCGATGAAGCTGGGCAGGGCCACGACGCAGCGCGCGGCCAGCCAGCGCTCGTGCTGCTGGCGGCCATGGTGGTAGACGTCGATCTCCACACCGTCGGCACCTTCGGCGATGGATAGCACGCTGCAATCCGTCTGCAGGTCGGTGGAGCCCAGCCCTGCCACCAGCTGCTGTGAAAGCCAGCCATTGCCCTGGGGCCAGGTCAGCACGGCATCACCCGCCTCTTCGGCAGTGCGCTCGTCCTGGCGGCGCGGGGCCGAGAAACCATGGCGGCTGGCGAAATAGTGAATGCCTGCCCAGGCCGATACGCGCGCCAGGCCCGCGCCAAAGTCGTCGCGGCAGCAGTACTCCAGATACCAGATCAGCTGCGCATCATCGATGCCCTGGCTCGTCAGCCAGGCCTGCATGGTCTGGCCGTCCAGCGCGGCATGGGCGGCGGGCAGACGGCCCTCGCGCTGCCAGACACGGATGGACGGCATGGCAAAGGCCGCCCTGTCCATCTCCTGGGCCACGCTGCGCGCAAAGAGTTCGTACTGCTCCAGCGTGCGCGGCGCCACGCCATCGACGGGCAGCAGGCCCTCATGCCAGGCGCCCTGCCAGAACAGGCGCTCCTGCGGGCTGTGGCACAGATGGCGCTCGTCGTACTGCCAGCGGCCCGCGCGGCGCTGGCGCAGACCCAGGGCCTCCAGCCAGTCCTGCACCTCGGCCGCATCGTCGCCGGGCAGGGGCAGATAGTGGGCACCCAGCGGACAGGGCAGGCCCGCAATGCTGCCGCCCTGGCTGTTGCCGCCCATGGCCTGCTGCGTGTCCAGCAGGGCCACGCCCTGCACTCCCGCCAGCTCCAGTGCGCGCGCGGCGGCCAGGCCTGCCATGCCGCCGCCGGCAATCACCACCTTGGCACGGTGCACCACGGCCGGCGGCGGCAGCGCCAGGCCCTGGGCCAGGCGCTGCCAGAACGCGCGCAAGGCATGGCCGCGCTCCAGCGCCACGCCGCTGAATCCGCCGGGCAGGTCCTCAAGCCGCGGTGGCGTTGGCGTACAGCCGGACAGGCCCAGGCCCAGGGCCGCGCCGCCGGCCAAGCCCTGCAGCCATTGGCGCCGGCTCCACAGGGGCAAGAGGCCGGTGCTCAACGCTCCACCCTGCCCCATTCGCGCTCGTAGGTATTGACCAGCACCTGGTTCGACAGGCGGTTGACCTCGGCCGGCACACGCGCCATGTCCAGCGGGAAGTCGAACATCAGCGCCATGGTCTGCGCGCTCAGAAAGCGCAGGCCCGCAGGCAGGGCATCGGGCTCGCGCCAAGGCCGGTGGCTGGCGATGACGAAGCCCCATTCGCCAAAACTGGGCACATGCGCGTGGTAGGGCGTGGCCTGCAGGCCGATGGATTCGATGGTCTGCACCACGGTCCAGTAGCTCTTGCGTGCGATCAGGGGCGAGGTGGTCTGCACCACGGCGTAGCCGCTGGCCGCCAGGCGCTTGTCCAGCAAGGCATAGAAGCTGTTGGTGAACAGCTTGCCGATGGCGAAATTGGTCGGATCGGGGAAATCGACGATGACCACGTCGAAGGTATCGCCGCCCTGCTGCAGCCAGTGGAAGGCATCGGTATTGAGGATGTGCACGCGCGCATCGCTGAGCGCTTCGCCGTTGAGCCGGCGCAGCATGGCGTTGTCCTTGAACAGGTCGGTCATGGCCGGGTCCAGCTCCACCAGGGTGACCGACTCCACCGAGGGGTACTTGAGCACCTCGCGCACGGCCATGCCGTCGCCGCCGCCCAGCACGGCCACGCGCTTGGGCGCACCATGCGCGGCCATCACGGGGTGGACCAGGGCCTCGTGGTAGCGGTACTCGTCGCTTTGGGCGAACTGCAGGTTGCCGTTGAGGTACAGCCGCGCGCCCTGGCGCCCCTGCGTCACCACGATGCGCTGGTAGGGCGAGCTGCTGGAGAGCACGATGCGGTCCTGGTAGAAATGGTCGTCGGCCAGGCGCGTCAGATGGTCGGCGCCCCAGATGCCCGTGCCCAGCAGGGCCAGCACGGCCGCGCAGGCCAGGGCATGGGCGCGCGGGCGCCGCAGTTCATGGCGAAACAGCAGCAGTGCCCAGACCGCCACCGCCGCATTCATGAAGCCGAACAGCAGCCCTGTGCGCACCAGGCCCAGCTTGGGCACCAGCAGCAGCGGAAATGCCAGCGACACGGCCAGCGCGCCCAGGTAGTCGAAGGTCAGCACCTGGGACACCAGGTCCTTGAGCGTCACATTGCGCTTGAGGATGCGCATCACCAGCGGAATCTCCAGCCCCACCAGCGTGCCCACCACCAGCACCATGCCGTACAGCAGGAACCGGAACGCGCCGGGCGCGTAGGCGTTGGCAATGAACAGCGTGGCCGGCAGCGCGCCGCCGACCAGGGCCACCATCAGCTCGATGCGCAGAAAGTGCGCGGGCAGATGGTCCTCGAAATAGCGCGAAAGCCAGGAGCCTATGCCCATGGCGAACAGATAGCTGCCGATGATGGTGGAGAACTGCAGGACCGAGTCGCCCAGCAGATAGGAAGCCAGCGCACCTGCAGCCAGTTCGTAAAGCAGGCCGCAGGCCGCGATCACGAAGACGCTGACCAGCAGGGCGATGTCGATGGGACGCGCCGGCTGCGCGCCGGCAAGAGGGGCTGAGGTTTGCACGGCCGGTATTGTGCGCGATGCGCCCCTTCCCGCGTGCAACGCACACCGTGCAAAGCGGGAAGGAGCGCAGCGCCTCGGGCGCCGCCGTCAGAACTGGTAGTTGGCGCTGACCAGAACGCTGCGCGGTGCGCCTGGCATGGAGCTGGAGCGCCAGTACTGCTTGTCGAACAGGTTGGACAGCGCCACGGTCACCGTCCAGGCGTCCTGGCGCCAGCCCACCAGCGCATCCCAGCGCGTGTAGCCGGGCAGGAGGGCCGTGTTGGCGGCGTTGGTGAAGCGGCTGCCCGTGTAGGTCACGCCGACTTCGCCGTACCAGGGTCCCTTGGGCGCATAGCGCAGGAACAGGTTGCCGTTGCGCTTGGCCGTGTCACGCAGGTACAGGCCCACGTTGGCGGGGTTTTGCGCGTCTTCAGCCACCTTGGCCTCCATGAAGGCCACGCCGCCGCGCACATACCAGGAACTGGCCACGCGGCCGGCCGCGCTGAACTCGATGCCGCGCGAACGGTCCTTGCCCCGGATGGCCCAGGTGTAGGGATCGTTCTCGGGATCGGGGCGGTAGCGGATGTTGTACTTCTCCAGCTGGTAGACGGAGACCTGGGTGGACAGCGCGCCGCCCAGCCAGTCGCTCTTGACGCCGACCTCGGACTGGCGCGAGTACTGAGGCTCGTCGTCCGGCACCGCGCCCACGGCGGTTTCCACGGTCAGGATGCCGCGGCCGCCATAGGGCGAATAGCTCTTGTTCCAGGACGCATAGAAGCTGTGCTCACGCACCGGCTGCCACACCACGCCCACGCGCGGGCTGAAGCCGTTGCCGTCGGTCTTGCGCGTGAGATTGGCGATCCTGTTGGTGCTCTGGAAGTCGTAGCTGTCGTAGCGCAGGCCCAGCAGCAGCTTCCACTGCTCGGTCAGGCTGACCAGGTCCTGCATGTACAGCGCCTGGCCCTTGCCCTTGTGATAGTTGTCCTGGGTCGGATTGCCCTGCGCCGGACGGCTGGGCCAGACGATGGGCTGCAACGGATCGTAGGAGAAGGTGCTGCCGGGCTGGCCGACGCGCGGCGCGCGCTCTTCCTCGCTGGCCTCCAGGCCCACCAGCAGATCGTGCTTGATGCTGCCCGTGCTGAACTTGCCCGTCAGGTCCAGCGTGTTGGACAGCGTCGTGTTGCGGGTCTGCTGCCAGGCGTAGTTGGGCGTGATCTTGCCGGTCGCGGCGCGGTAGGTACCGGCGAAATAGTGGTCGAAGTCCTGGCTGGCCTCGCGCTTGCTGGCCACCCAGCGCAGACTCCAGCGGTTGTTGAAGTCATAGGACAGGTCGGAGCGCAGCACGCGCAGGCGATCTTCCACGTAGTCGCCCGGTGCCGCGAAGCCCTTGCGGATGGAAACGCCGGCTGGCAACTGGTCATAGACCGGACCGCGATCGGGCACGCGCCAGACGTTGTCATAGGTGTACTGGCCGGTCCAGCGCCATCCCGTGCGGGTGTCCACCAGGATGCTGGGCGAGACCATCTCGTTGCGGTTGCGTATGCCTTCGCGGAAGCTGTGGGCCTGCTCGCGGTCGGCCGTCAGGCGCACGGCCACGTTCTCGTTGAGCACGCGGTTGATGTCGATGGTGCCGCCCACGTTGTCCCAGGAGCCGCCGCGCAGCGTGATGCTGCTCTTGGCGTCGAAGCGCGCCTGCTTGCTCACCATGTTGACCACGCCTCCGCCCGCGCTGCGGCCGTAGAGCACCGAGGCCGGTCCCTTGAGGATCTCGATGCGCTCCACATTGGCCGTGCTGCGGCGCACCTGGCCGCTTTCGCGCACGCCGTCGCGGTAGATGTCGCTCTCGTCGGCCTTGAAGCCGCGGATGTACACGCCCTCGCCACGCATGTCGTAGGTGGTGTTCACGCCCGGCACGCCGTCCAGCATGGTGGCCAGGTCGTTGATGCCGTAGCTCTTGTACTTGTTGACCTCCAGCGTATCGATGGTCTGCGGGATGTCCTTGGGCGCCAGGTAGGTCTTGGTCGCCGTGGTCACGCCTTCGGGGCGCACGTCGTCAGGGTCGTACTGGGAAGCGTTGACCTGCAGCGTGGGCAGGGTGTGGGCCTGTTGAGGCTGCGTCTGTGCCTGGGCCGGATCGGCTGGAACGGCTGGAGCGGCCTCCTGGGCATGGACCGCGCCCGCCAGCGCGGTGGTGATGATGCCAGCGGTCACACCCGCTGAAAGCCTTGCCCTGCGGTCGGCTTGATGGTCTGTCATGGAAACCCTCTCTTCGAATGAAGGGGGCGATTCTATTTAGAATGCAAACGAATATCATTTGCAAACTCACTATCAACAAGGAATTTGTTGCCACGCAGCAACGCCGCCATGCGCAGCGCAGCCGCACCTTTTCAGGCGGACTGCGTGTCGGCGGGAGATGGGGAGTGCAGGGGGGCCAGGCGGCCCCGTTCAGTGGATGGCGGCAGCGACGATGATGCTGATGCCCAGGCACATGGCGGCCACCACCATGGCCAGCGCCTTGTTGTGCTTCTCGACGATCTCGGCCCACATGTCCACGGGCGTGATCTTGTCGATGATGATGAAGCACAGCCAGAACACCACCACGCCCACCAGCGCATAGAGGATCGAGCCGAAGAAGGCGGCGGGGTTGAACCAGTCGAAGTTCATGATCAGTTTCTCCGTTGTTTACTTGTGGCTGCCGCCCGAGGTGTAGCCACCCCAGGAGCCGCCGCTGCTGCGGGTGTAGCTGTTGCAGTTGGGATCGGTGTTCGGGTTGCAGTTCGGGCGCGACATGCAGCCGCGCAGCATGACGAACACCAGCCACAGGATGACCAGGCCGATGACGATGGTCCACAGGCCGAAGCGGCTGCCCGACATCACGCCGACCTGCGAGCGGTCCCGCAGCTGCTTGAGGCCGAAGGCCGTGGCCAGCGTGGTGGCCGAGACGGCGCTGCCATGCGACCAGGTGGTCTCGCCGTTCTCGGTCTCGCTGGCCAGAAAGGCCTTGTTCTGCGCGCCTGCGCTCACATAGTCCACATTGCGCGTGGTCTGGCCGCGCTGCACGGGCCAGTAGAACTCGCCCAGCGCATAGGTGGTCTCGGCCGTGTAGCGCGATTCAAGCTGATATTGCCGGCCCATGTACTTGGCCGTGCTGCGGTTCTTGGAGAGCTTGGGCACGCCCGTGGTCACGCGGGCCATGCTCCAGCCATCGGAGGAATCGACCAGGAAGGCGAAGCCGGCCTTCTGGCTGAACAGCAGGTATTCCTCCCAGCCAAAGCTCTCGTCGTCGCCAGGCTCCTCGCCCATGCGGTGCTGAAAGCCCACCACCTGCCACTGCAGGCCTTCCAATGCGCCCTTGCTGCCCAGGGGGATGGCGGGGCGCACGGGCTCGTTCTGTTCGGCATAGGACAGTTCCTTGCCAATGCCCTGGCTCAGGTCCACCAGCGATCCGCAACTGGGGCAGCTCAGGCTCTTGGTGGTGGAAAAGCGCACAGGCACCACGGCGCCGCACTTGGGGCAGTTGAAGTGCCTGCCCTGCTCGCCCTTGAGCGAGGCGCCGTCGCGCAGGCCCTGCAGCCTGAGGTCGTCCAGCACCACGCGTTCGCCCAGGCTCAGCGCAGGCGGCTGGGCCGAGAAGTCCACGGACAGGACCTGGCCCTGCTCGCTGCGCAGCTCCACCAGCCGGTACGGCGTGCCGGGCTCGGGCAGCTGCGCCAGTTCGCCCTGGGCCGATACCAGCCGCGCGTTCTGCACGCTGCTGACCGTGAAGCTCTTGCCGCCCAGCACGCGCTGCGAGCCCAGCAGCCAGTCGGAGGCCTTGAACGGCCCGTTGCGCAGGGCCTCGGCCTCCCAGGGCCAGGACCAGACGAACTGGCCGTTGTCCTCGCTCAGAAAGCCCAGCGCACCATCGCTGAACGCGGCCACCCATTCGCTCCAGGCGCCCGCCTCGCTCTTGAGCTGCAGCCGCCCGACCAGGGTGAAGTGCTCGGGCTTGCCGTTGCGCAGCATCTGGCCAGTGGCGCCGATGCGCAGGGGGCTGTAGTCCTCGAAGACCTCGGCCATGGAGCCGCGGCGCTGCAGCACATCGCCCTGGCGCACCACGGTGCTGCGGCAGAACTCGCAGACGGCGTAGCTGGCCTGGGCGCTGGAAAATTCCACGGGCGCGCCGCAGCCGGGGCAAGGTGCGCGGTAGACGCGCTGCGATGGACTCGATGCCATGTGGGAAGGTCGTCAGTGGTGAGAGGGCCTGGAGCGCGGCTGGCCGGCCACGCCATTCGCGCAAGCTGCGCCCGTGGAGCGCAGCGCGGCGGCGGCGGTCAATGCGGCTTGCCTTTGGCCGTGCCGGGCTTGGCAGCGGCGGCTGCCGGGTCGGCCTTCTTGCTGCCCAGCCTGGATTCCTTGCCGGCCATCAGGCGCTGGATGTTCTCGCGGTGGCGCCAGATCAGCAGGGCCGCCATGGCGACGATGGCGGCGGCAATCGGCGTCTCGGCATACCAGACCACGCCACTGCACAGCAGGTAGTAGACGGGGGCGAACACGGAGGCCACCAGGGCCGCCAGCGAGGAATAGCGGAAGAACACGGCAATGATCAGCCAGGTCAGCGCCACCGCCAGGCCCAGCCAGACGCTGATGCCCAGCAGCACGCCCAGGGCCGTGGCCACGCCCTTGCCGCCCTTGAAGCGGAAGAACACCGGGTACAGGTGGCCCAGGAAGGCGGCCAGCGCCACCATGGCCACCGTGCCGTCGCCCAGGCCGAAGCGGCTGCCGAACCATTGCACCAGGGCCACGGGCAGCCAGCCCTTGGCGGCGTCCAGCAGCAGGGTCACGGCTGCGGCCGCCTTGCTGCCGGAGCGCAGCACATTGGTGGCGCCGGGGTTGCCGCTGCCATAGGTGCGCGGATCATTCAGGCCCATGGCCCGGCTGACGATGACGGCGAACGACAGCGAGCCGATCAGGTAGGCCGCCACGGTGGCGAGAAGGGGGTAGAGCGCGTTCAATTGAAGTCCTTGGCCGGTCTGTGGAGCGCCGGCGCGCGATCCGGCCGGCCATGATGGCCCGCCCTCCCTGATCGCCGACACATGTTTTTCATCAGGACCTGCGCGAACCCGTGGGAGGCGGTGGCCGCCTTCCCGTGTGCGCAAGTCATGTTCATTTCTTCAGGGCATCTATTCTGCCAGCGCGCAGTGCACGGGCCGTGCATCCAGCAGCTGCACGCAGACCTGCGGGTCCAGCTGCACCAGAAAGCCCCGGCGCCCGCCGTTGATGGCGATGCGCGGCAGCGCCAGGATGCTCTCTTCGATATAGACCGGCATGTCCCGGCGCGTGCCGAAGGGCGAGGTGCCGCCGACCAGGTAGCCGCTGTGGCGGTTGGCGACTTCGGGCTTGCAGGGCTCCACGCTCTTGGCGCCGATCTGCCGTGCCAGGTTCTTGGTGGAGACCTTGCAGTCGCCGTGCATGAGCACGATCAGCGGCCTGGCGTCCTGGTCCTGCATCACCAGGGTCTTGACCACCATGTGCTCGTCCAGGCCCAGGCTGGCCGCGCTGTGCTCGGTGCCGCCGTGTTCCAGGTACTCATAGGGATGCTCGGTGAACTCCACCTTGTGGGCGCGCAGCAGCTGCGTGGCCGGTGTCTCGCTGACATGAGAGTTTTTCTTGGACATGAATTTTTTATCGTTTTACAATAATTTTTTATCGATTCATCAATACAAGGCTGTGCCATGAACTATACGCCCCACGCCGCGGGCAACGCCCTGAGGCGCCACTCCCAGGCGGCGCGCATCCTGATTGCGCTCGGTGCCGTCGCGCTGCTGGCCCTGCCGGCAGCCGCCCTGCTGTCGCCGCAAGATCTTTCGGGCCAGGCGGAAGGCCTGCTGGGCATGCCGCCCGACCAGCCGCTGGACATGGCTGCGCGCTGGCGCACCGCACTGGTCAGCCTGCTGCCCGTGGGCTGCGGCCTGTATGCGCTGCGCCAGTTGTGGACACTGTTCGGCGAGTACCTGCAGGGCCGTGTCTTCGGCCAGCAGGCGCAGCACGCCCTGATGCGCTTTGCCTGGACGGTGCTGGCGGGCGCGCTGGCCCTGCCCTTCACGCGCGCGCTGATGTCGGTGGCGGCCAGCATGGGCAATCCGCCAGGGCAGCGCTTCGTCACGCTGGGCCTGTACTGGCACGATGGCCTGCTGGTCCTGCTCGGCGTGGTGCTGGTCTCCATCGCCCATGTGATGCTGCAGGCGCGGCGCATCGCCGACGAGAACGCGGGATTCGTATGAGCGGCGTTCCCATCACGATCCACCTCATGGTGCTCCCCGGCCAGCGCCCGCTCTCGCTGCACCTGTACGAGGCCGCATTGGTGCTGCTGGGCCTATTCCTGCTGACCCTGGTGATCTTCCTTCGCGACGCCAACCGATTCCGGGATGGCGACTGAACCATGCCCATCATCGTCCACCTCGATGTGATGCTGGCGCGCCGCAAGATGCGCTCGCGCGAACTGGCCGAGATGGTCGGCATCACCGAACAGAATATTTCCCTGCTCAAGAGCGGCAAGGTGCGCGGCGTGCGCTTCGACACGCTGGAGCGCATCTGCGAGGCACTGCAGTGCCAGCCCGGCGACCTGCTGGAATGGGTGGCAGGGCCCGAGGCTTGAGCAGCGGACGGCTGCGGCTGATCGCGGGCCTGCTGCTGTCGCTGCTGCTGCACGGGGCGCTGCTGTGGCAGGGTCTGGCCCCGGACATTGCGCGGCCCGGCACCGGGCAGGCCGAGGCGCACCGCCTTCAGGTGGTCTGGGTCGAGACGCCGACTTCGACGCCGACGCCGGCCCCCTCTCCTGCTCCAGCGGCTGCCCGGCCCGGACCGGCGCCCGCGCCCGCGTCCCCGCCTACGCGACGGCCGGACACCGCCGCCGTCGCACCGCCTTCAAGGCAAGGCGCAGGGGCTGCAAAGGCCACGGAGCAGGCCGCGACAGCCGCCGCGCCGCAAGCGCCTGTCCCCGCCGACACCGAGGCCGTCCCGGACACCGCGCGCAGCGCCAGGGCCATGGGCCGCCTGCTGGACTCGGCCGCAGGCCGCGAGGCCGTGCAGTCGGCGGCCCGGCAAGGCCTGGTCAGGCCCCAGATCCCTGCGCAGCGCGAGGACCCGCTGGCCAGCGGCATGCGCGAGGCCGCCCAGGGCGACTGCATGAAGGGCGAGTTCAAGGGCGGCGGCATGGGCCTGCTGAGCCTGCCCATGCTGGCGGCCGCTGCGCTCAAAGGCGAGTGCAGCCGCTGAAGGCGCGGGGCCGAGGCCTATTGCGCAGGGCCTAGGCCTATTGCGCAGGGTCGCGCACTTCCCAGCGGATGGCGTCGATGGCCGACAGCAGTTCGGGCGACAGTTGCGTGCCCCAGGCGTTCAGGTCCTCATCGAGCTGGGCCACCGAGGTCACGCCGATGATGGTGCTGGCCACCTGCCACTTGGTGTAGCAAAACGCCAGCGCCAGCTGCGTGGGCGTCATGCCATGCTCGCGCGCCAGCGCGTTGTAGCGGCGCGCGGCGGCCAGGGCTTCGGGCCGGCCCCAGCGCTGCTTGCGCACGGACTCGTAGCGCGCAATGCGTGCGGCCTGCGGCGCTGCGGGATCGGTGGGTGCATGCACGTCGAACTTGCCCGTGAGCAGGCCGAAGGCCAGCGGCGAATAGGCCAGCAGTGACACGCCCAGGCGGTGGCAGCTTTCGTCCATGCCGTTTTCCCAGCTGCGGTTCAGCAGGCAGTAGGCGTTTTGCACCGAGGCCACGCGCGGCAGGCCGTGCTGCTCGGCCAGGCGCACGAATTCGTGCACGCCCCAGGGCGTTTCATTGGACAGGCCGATGTGGCGCACCTTGCCTTCCCGGACCAGGCGGCCCAGCGCCTCGAGCTGCTCGTGGATGCCGGTCTGCGAGCCTTCCTTGGACGGGTCGTAGTACAGCTGGCCGAAGGCCGGCACATTGCGCTCGGGCCAGTGGATCTGGTAGAGGTCGATCACGTCCGTGCCCAGGCGGCGCAGGCTGCCTTCGCAGGAGGCGGCGATGTCGGCCGCCGTCATGCCCTTGCCCTCGCGCACCCAGGGCATGCCCCGCGAAGGACCAGCCACCTTGGTGGCCAGCACGACCTTGGCGCGCGCGCCGGGGCGCTGGGCGAACCAGCGGCCGATGATGGTTTCGGTGGCGCCGCAGGTTTCGGCGCGTGCGGGCACGGCATACATCTCGGCCGTGTCGAAGAAGTCCACGCCGCGTTCCAGCGCGCGGTCCATGATGGCGAAGGCCTCGGCCTCGCCGACCTGCTCGCCGAACGTCATGGTGCCCAGGCAGATGGGGCTGACTTGCAATGCGCTTTGACCGAGCGCCACCGGTTGCATCGAGGGGGAATTCATGGGCACCGAGTGTAGGGCCGCCCGTGTTTACCCTGACGACAGCGCGCCCACCCGGCCAGGGCCGGGCGGGCGCGTTGCGTCCGTTGGGATCAAGCGCCCTGCGGTGCCTCGGTCTGCAGCACGCCGCGGTTGATCTGGTCGCGCTCCATGGACTCGAACAGGGCCTTGAAATTGCCTTCGCCGAAGCCTTCGCGGTAGTTGCCCTTGCGCTCGATGAACTCGAAGAACACGGGGCCCAGCATGGGCTGGGAGAAGATCTGCAGCAGCAGGCGCGGCTGGCCGCCCTCGGTCGTGCCGTCCAGCAGGATGCCGCGCGCCTGCAGCTCGCCCACGGGCTGGCCGTGGCCGGGCAGGCGGCCTTCCAGGTTCTGGTAGTAGATGTCGTTGGGCGCGGTCAGCAGCGGAATGCCGGCCATCTGCAGCTGGTCGATGGAGTCCAGCAGGTTGTCCGTCAGCAGGGCGATGTGCTGGATGCCCTCGCCGTTGAACTGCATGAGGAACTCCTCGATCTGGCCGCCGCCCTGGCGCGATTCCTCGTTCAGCGGAATGCGGATCAGGCCGTCGGGCGCCGTCATGGCCTTGGAGGCCAGGCCGGTGTACTCGCCCGAGATGTCGAAGTAGCGGATCTCGCGGAAATTGAACAGCTTGCTGTAGAAGTCCGCCCAGTAGGTCATGCGGCCGCGGTAGACGTTGTGCGTCAGGTGGTCCACCACGTGGAAGCCGTGGCCCTTGGGGTTGCGGTCCACGCCGGGCAGGAACTCGAAGTCGATGTCGTAGATGGACTTGCCTTCGTCGAAACGGTCGATCAGGTACAGCGGCGCGCCGCCGATGCCCTTGATGGCCGGCAGGCGCAGCTCCATGGGACCCGTGGGGATCTCCACCGGCTGGGCGCCCAGTTCCAGCGCGCGCTTGTAGGCCTGGTGCGCGTCCTTGACGCGGAAGGCCAGGCCGCAGGCCGAGGCGCCGTGCTCGGCCGCGAAATAGGCGGCCTGCCCCGGCTCATTGTTGATGATGAAGTTGATGCCTCCCTGGCGGTACAGCAGCACGTTCTTGGAACGGTGCTTGGCCACCAGGGTGAAGCCCAGCTTCTCGAACAGCGGCTCCAGCACGCCGGGCGCGGGCGACGCGAATTCCACGAATTCGAAGCCCATCAGGCCCATCGGGTTGTCGAACAGGTCTGCCATGGTTGGTTCTCCTTGAAGGTTTCAACGGGGGATGTGCGCGGGTTCCAGTACGGATTCCAGCACAGGCGTGGGACGTTGGCGGAACACGAGGCGATAGGCCCCGTAGACCACCAGGACCCAGATCGGAATGGCCAGCGCGGAGGACCGCACCGACGGTGTCAGCAGCATTACGCCCACCACCAGGGCCATGGCGGCCAGGCAGATGGCGTTGGTCAGCGGCGCGGCCGGTGCGGGAAAGCCCAGCACGGTCTTGCGCGCCACATGCGCCCGGCGAAAGCGCCAGTGCGCCACGATGATGATGGTCCAGGTGATCACCAGGGCTGCCACGATCAGCGACATCAGCAACTCCAGCACGCCGGCCGGCGCCACATAGTTCAGCACGATGGCCAGCGCCGTGAAGATGGCCGGATAGACGATGGCCCGCACCGGCACGCCGCGGCGGTTGACCTGCATCAGCGAGCGCGGCGCATTGCCTTCGCTGGCCATGCCGTACAGCAGGCGGCTGTTGCTGTAGACCATGCTGTTGTAGACCGACAGCGTGGCCGTGAGGATCACGAAGTTCAGCAGGTGGGCGGCCGTGTTTTCGCCCAGGCCCGAGAACACCAGCACGAAGGGGCTGCTGCTGTAGGTGTCGCCGCCGGCCTTGAGCTGGCCCAGCAGATCGGTCCAGGGCATCAGCGACATCAGCACGGCCATGGAGCCGATGTAGAACACCAGCACGCGGTAGATGAGCTGGTTCACGGCCTTGGGGATGACGGTGCGCGGCTGGTCGGTCTCGGCCGCCGCGAAGCCCAGCATCTCCACGCCGCCGAAGGCGAACATGATGAAGGCGAAGGCCATCACAAGGCCTGAGAAGCCGTTGGAGAAGAAGCCGCCGTGCGTCCACAGGTTGCGCACGGTCTGCTCGGGCCGGTCGGCATTGGCCAGCAGATACACGCCCGCAGCGATCATGGCCAGCACGGCCGCGATCTTGATCAGCGCGAACCAGAACTCGAACTCGCCATAGGCCTTGACGTTGATGAAGTTCACGCCGTTGATCAGCACGAAGAACACCGCCGCCGTCACCCAGGTGGGTATGCCGGGCCACCAGAACTGTATGAACTTGCCTGCGGCCGTCAGCTCCAGCATGCCCACGAGCACATACAGCGCCACACAGTTCCAGCCCGCCAGAAAGCCCGCGAAGCGGCCCAGATAGCGGTTGGCGAAATAGCTGAACGAGCCCGCGTTGGGCTCCTCGACCAGCATCTCGCCCAGGAAACGCATGATGAAAAAGATGATCAGCCCGCCAATGGCGTAGCCGAGCAGCACGGACGGGCCGGCCAGCTCGATGATGCCGGCCGAGCCCAGGAACAGGCCCGTGCCGATGGTGCCGCCCAGCGCGATGAGCTGGATATGGCGGTTCTTGAGCCTGCGCTCCAGATGGCCCTGCGAAGAAGAACTGTGCATCAAGGGGGTGCTCCGGCTCTCAGCAAGGCGCGCGGCGGCGCAGGGGTTGGAACACTTCGGTGGTCTTCACGGCAATGTCTCCTCGTGGGGTGCCTGTTGGAATGCGGGGCCTTGTGCGCCCCTTGTTGATGGGTATCAACTATAAAAAACAATAAATTATTATTTCTTGTAATTTATCCCTATGGACAAGCCCAAAAAGAAGGAGTAGCGAAGGCGATCGACACATTGCCGCCCGCCATGCCGCACTGCGGCAACGGTTGAACGCCCGCAACAAACAAAAACAATCTACTATTATTTTTTTGCCCTCTGGAGCCCAGAACATGACGACGTCCGCCACGCAGCGGCGCGCACGCACGCCGCAGACCGAGCGTGTGGAGACAACGCAACGCAAGATCATCGACTCCGCCCTGGCGCTGCTGCGCGAGGGCGGCTTCAAGAGCGCCACGCTGCAGGCCATCGCGCGCGGCGCCGATGTGTCGCTGGGCGCGCTGCAGCACCACTTCGAGAGCCGCGATGCGCTGATGGAGCGGCTGGTCATCGAGGTCATGGAGCCGCTGAGCGACCAGGGCACGGTCTGGCCCGACAAGGCCCTGCCCCTGCGCGAGCGCGCACAGACCTTCGTCACCCTGGCCTGGGACAACATCTTCGGCGCGGCCAACTACCAGGCGGCCTGGAGCATGTTCTTCGGCTGCAAGGCCTCCCCCTCGCTGTTCGACCGCGTGGACGCGCGCCGCGTACATGTGGACAGCGTGTTCTACACCCGCTTCCTGGACGTCTTCCCCGAGATCGCGGCCCACCATCCCCGCCCCCAGGGCTTTGCGGCCATGGCCTTCGCCATCCTGCGCGGCACCGGCGTGCTGGAGCTGTTCGAGGTGGGCGAGCAGGAACGCCAGGGCAGTCTCGATGCGCTGGTCGAGGCCATCGTCCAGGCAGGCACCCCTCAGACCGGCGGCGGCGCCGCCGCCTGAACCTCGGTCAGTCCCCAGACCCTGCGCAGCTGCGACAGCGTGGCCACCAGGGCCGGGTCGTGCTCGGCCTCGCGCGGGTGGATGAAGCCCAGCTGCGCCGACACGCGCGCATGCGGCCAGATGGCCACGCAGCCATGCTCGGCCGCGGCCAGGGCGCGGTCCTCGCGCAGCAGCGCCAGGCCCAGGCCGGCGCGCACCAGGCTCTCGGGCGCGGCGGCGGCATCGCTTTCCACGATCTGATTGGGGCTAAGCCCCTGGCGGGCGAACAGCGCCAGCAGCAGGGCCTGCTCATGGTGCTGCGCGGGCGCACCGATCCAGGGCAGTTGCGCCAGGTCCTTCCAGCCCGATTGCAGGACGCGTTCGCGCAGCGCGGGCGGCGCCGCCACGCGGTAGTGCAGTGTCTGCAGCACCAGCGCGCCCAGGTCGCGCGGCATGTGGGCGCCGATGTAGAACGCGCCCTGCAGGCCGCCGGCCGCGACCTGCGCGCGCAACTCCTCCGCCCAGCCCTGGCGTGTCTTGATATCCAGCAGCGGCAGCGCCTCCACCAGGCCGTGCAGCAGTGAGCCCAGGCGCAGCGCCTCGGGGTCGGCCACCGTGCCCAGCAGCAGCTGGCCGGTGATCTCGCCCTGCAGCTCGCGGGCCTGGCCCTGCAGGCGTCCTGCCGCATCCAGCACCTGCCGGGCGGGCTCCATCAGGGCCTCGCCGGCCCGCGTGAGGCTGATGCGGCCCGGGCGCCGGTCGAACAGCGCCACGCCCAGCTCCTCCTCCAGCGCCTTGATCTGGGCCGTGATGGCGGGCTGGGTCAGGTGCAGGGCCTCGGCCGTGCGCGTGACGCTGCCCAGCGTGGCCGCCGTGACGTAGGCGCGCAGCTGATACATCTCCATGGGCGGCCAGCCTAGCGCAGGCGCCAGGGCCTGCGGCCCGGGCAGGCCCGGGTTTCAGGGAACATCCCTAGCCGTCTCATCGTTCACTCATCGAGGTAGCGCAGCTGCGTGGGCTCGATGCCCAGGCGCACCGGCATGCCCATGGGGAACATGGCAATGCCTGCGTAATGCGCCTGGTCGGCGACCACGGCCACCTCGCCCACGCGCACGCGGTAGCGCGAGAACTCGCCCAGGAATTCGGCGCTCTCGATCTGCCCTTCCACCCAGACGCGCGAGGCATCGCCCGCATCGTCGCGCACCGCAATCTGCACCTGGTGCGGCCGGAAGGCCAGCGCCGCGCGCCCCGGCACGGGCGGCTGGGCCGGGCGCGGCAGGGTCAGCGTGCCCAGGCCCGGCACCTTGAAGACCAGCGACTCGCCTATCGTCGGCAGCACCTCGCCCTCCAGCACATTGGCCGTGCCGACAAAGCCCGCCACGAAGCGGTTGGCCGGATAGTCGTACAGCCCCGCCGCCGAGCCCACCTGCTGCAGCACGCCCTTGTCGAGCACGGCCATGCGGTCGGCCGTGGTCATGGCCTCCTCCTGGTCGTGGGTGACGAAGATGGTGGTCAGGCCCAGCTTGCGCTGCAGGCTGCGCAGTTCCTCGCGCATCTGCACGCGCAGCTGCTTGTCGAGGTTGGACAGCGGCTCGTCCAGCAGCAGCAGCTTGGGCGCGATCACCACGGTGCGCGCCAGCGCCACGCGCTGCTGCTGCCCGCCCGACAGCTGGCCCGGGCGGCGCTGCGCGTACTGCGACAGGCCCACCAGCTCCAGCACTTCGCCCACCTTGCGGCGGATGGTGTCGCGGCTTTCGCGGCGCTCGACCAGGCCGAAGGCCACGTTGTCGTACACCGTCATGTGAGGCCACAGCGCATAGTTCTGGAACACCATGCCGATGTTGCGCGCATGCGGCGGCACGCCCGTGATGTCCTGCCCGCCCACCAGCAGCTCGCCGCGCTGGTGCCGGTTGAAACCGGCAATCAGCCGCAGCAGCGTGGACTTGCCCGAGCCCGAAGGCCCCAGCAGCGCGAAGAACTCGCCGGGCTCGATCTTGAGGTTGACGTCGCGCAGCACTTCGTTGCTGCCATAGCTCAGGCTGATGTGCCTGCATTCGAGGGAGACAGGGTCCAGGTGCATGGCGTTTCACTCCGAAGTCGATTGCACGGTGGCGCGCGAGCGCTCCACGAAGCGGTGCGAGAAATACGTGCCCAGGCCGACCACGACCACGGCCAGCACGCCCAATGCCGCACCGGGTCCGCGCCCCGAGATGCTTTGCATGTACAGGTAGATGCCGTAGCTCATGGGCGCCTGGCTCTGGGCCGAGGCCAGCATGATGGTGGCCGACAGCTCCACCGCCGCCGTGATGAAGCTGGTGACGAAGCCGGCCAGGATGCCGCCGGCCATCAGCGGCACCATCACGCGCCGTATCACGCTGGTGCGGCCCGCGCCCAGGCTTTGCGCGGCCTCCTCCAGCGAGATGTGCACCTGCTGCAGCGCCGCCATGCACGAGCGCAGCGCATACGGCAGCCGCCGCACCGCATAGGCCAGCATGATCAGCACCCAGGTCGTGACGATGGGCGTATCGGTGAAGGGCAGGTTCACGCCCTTGAACAGCCGCAGGTAGCCGATGGCCAGCACCAGCCCCGGAATCGCCAGCGCCACCGAGGCCAGGTAGTCCAGCCACTGCCGGGCAGGCAGCCGCGTGCGCAGGATCAGGTAGGCGATGGCGGTGCCGATCACCACGTCGATGCCCGCCGCCATCAGGCAGTACAGCAGCGTGTTGCCGATCATGTAGCCCGAGTCGGTGAACACCGTGGCGTAGTGCTCCAGCGTGTAGCTGTCGGGCAGCACCGAGAAGCTCCAGACCTTGGAGAACGACATCAGCAAAATGCCGATGTGCGGCGCCAGCACCACCAGCAGCACCAGGGCGATCCAGCCATAGGCCAGCAGCGCCTCCCAGGCCGACAGCCGGCGCTTTTGCAGCGCGCTGCCGCCCTTTTGCAGCGTGGCGTAGTCCTTGCCCTTCATCACCCGCGCAGCCAGCCACAGGGCGACGATGGAGAACGCGATCATGATCACGCTGATCACATAGCCCAGCGGATCATCGAGCCCCACCGAGGTGATGCGCAGATAGGCCTGGGGCGCCAGCATATTGGTCACGCCCATCACCAGCGGCGTGCCCAGGTCGTCGAACACCTTGACGAACACCAGGGCCGCGCCCGCCAGGTAGCCGGGCATGGCCAGCGGAAAGATCACGCGCCGAAACAGCCGGAAACCGCGCGAGCCCAGGTTCAGCGCCGACTCCTCCATGGCCCCGTCGATATTGCGCATGGCCGCCACGAGGTTGAGCAAGATGAACGGGAAGTAGTGGATGCTCTCCACGAAGATCACGCCCGTCAGCCCCTCCATGATGGGCACGGTGAAGCCGAACCAGTCGTCCAGCAGCAGGTTGACCGAGCCGCTGCGCCCGAAGATCAGCTGCAGCGCCACCGCCCCCACGAAGGGCGGCATGATCAGCGGCAGCACGCCCAGCGTCTGTATCAGCAGCGCGCCCCGGAACTCGAAGCGCACCGTCAGGTAGGCCAGCGGCACGGCGATCAGGCTGGCGAAGAACACGCTGGCCAGGGACACGCCCAGGCTGTTGAAGAACGACTCGCGGAAGACGGTCTGGCCGAAGAAATTGCCGAAGTGCCCGAGCGTGAGCCCGCCGCCTTCATTGACGAAGGCGGTGTAGACCACCATGCCCACGGGCACGATGAGAAAGGCCAGCAAAAAGGCCAGGATCAGCGCGAAGGCCAGCCACGGCCCCCAGCCCGACGGAATGCGCCGCGCGCGCGCAGCAAGGGGGGCGGCGCCGGGCGCCGCCATGGAATCGATGCTCATGCGAATGCTCCGCAGCGAAAGAGACTGTCAAGGGGAGTGCATGCAGGCGCCCGGTGCCGGGCCCCTGCGCCACCTACCACGCCACCTACCGCGCCACTTAACGGGCCAGGCCGCGCGCCTCGGCGGCCAGCTTGCCTGCGCGCTCGTAGTTGGCACGCGCCTTGTCGGCCCACATCTGCTCCAGGCCCGTCAGCTCCTTGGACACGGCCACATCGCGCCGGCTCTTGCGGAACAGCTCCAGGAACTGCTCGTCCTTCACATTGGCTTCGCCCACCAGCGGCGAGTAGGCGATATCGCGCGCCTGGGCCAGCAGCTCCTGCCCCTTGGCATTGGGCTTGGCCTGCAGGGCCTTGTGCGCCTCCTGGATGGCGCGCGTGGCGGCCTGCAGCTCCTTGAGGCGGAAGGTCACCATCTGGTCGAACAGGCTGATCACCACGGCATAGCGCGACTCGGACAGGTTGGCGTCGAACTGCACCTTGGCGCGCTGCGCCACCTCCTGCGGCACGGGGTAGCCGGCCGGCGCCTTGAGCTGGCTGTAGGGCAGGATGGGCAGGCGGCTGATCTTGGGGTCGAACAGCAGCTGCTGGCCCGGCACCGACATAGTGAAGGCCATGAACTTGCGCGCCTCATCGGCATTTTTGGCGCCCGCGATCAGCGCGATGTTGGCCGGCACCACGGCCGTCATCGCCGGATAGGCGAAGTCCACCGGGAAGCCCGAGTACTTGCCCGCCAGCCCGAAGAAATCGATCACGATGCCTATGCCGTACTGGCCGTTGTTCACGCCATCGGGCACGGCAAAGCTGCGGTCGGTCACGGCGGCGGCATTGCCCATCATGGACAGCAGCTGGCGCCAGCCCTTGTCCCAGCCCTCGCCCTGCAGGATGGTCTCCACCGTCAACTGCGTGGTGCCCGAGCGCGAGGGCGAGGAGATGGCGATGTGGCCGAAGTACTCGGGCCGCGTCAGGTCGCTCCACTCCTTGGGCGCCGCCAGCTTGTGCGCCTTCAGGTAGCGCGTGTTCCACATGATTCCGTAGCCGGCCAGCGCCTGGCCGTAGTACAGGCCCTGCGGGTCGTTGAGCGGGTAGTTGCCGATCTTGGCGGGCGCGGCCGGATTGCGCGTCTCGGGCGCAGCGGTCAGCAGCTTGTTGCGCGCCAGCACCTCGAAGGCATCAGGGGCGCTGGCCCACATGATGTCGGGCCGCTGGCCCTCGGGCAGCTCGCGCACATAGGCCACGGCGGCCGTGGTGTTCTTGTTCAGGATCTCGATCTTGATCCCCGGATTGGCCGCCTCGAAGGCCTTCTGGTAGGCCGTCGTCAGCTCCTTGGGAAACGAGGTAAGCACCGTCACCGTGCCGGCCTGGGCCGCCATGGCGGCGCCCCACAATCCTGCGGCCATGGCGGCCGTCAGCCATCTGCGTTGCTGCATTGCTGTCTCCTTCGGGTTGTTGTGCGGTCAATCTGCAACCCACTGTAGGCAGCGCCGGCCCCGCCGGCCAATCATTGTTTCTGATGCCGTGCATCAGCGGCGGCGGCGCTCGGGTTACTACCTGCGGGTCTGCCGCCACAGGGAAATCCCGCGCAACCGCTGTCCCGCCCCTGACTGCTGCACAGCAGCAAACCGGAATAATCGGCGGGATGCTGCAAGCCCCCTCTTCCCTCTCTACCCCGGCCGCTGAAGAAGCGCCCATCTACGTTGCCCGCCGCCCCTGGCGCTCGCGCATGGTGCCGGTGCGCACCATGGAGTACCACGTGCGCGAGTGGGGGCCGGTGGATGGCGATCCCGCGCTGGCGCCGCTGGTGCTGGTGCACGGCTGGATGGATGTGGCGGCCTCCTACCAGTTCGTGGTCGATGCCTTTGGCGAGGCCTTCATGGCGGGGCGCCGCATCATTGCGCCGGACTGGCGCGGCTTCGGCCTGAGCCGGCCGGCCTGGCCTGCCGACCGGCATGACTTTGCCGACTACCTGGGCGACCTGGACCATCTGCTGGACACCCTAGTGGGCGATGCGCCCGTGGACCTGGTGGGCCACAGCATGGGCGGCAACGTGTCCATGATGTATGCGGGTGCGCGGCCTGCGCGCATACGCCGGCTGGTCAATCTGGAGGGCTTCGGCATGCCGGCCACCCGGCCCGACCAGGCGCCCGCACGCTACGCGCAGTGGATGGACGAGCTGCGCCAGCTGCGCAGCGGCGGCATGGAGCTCAAGAGCTATGACAGCGTGCAGGACGTGGCGCGCAGGCTGATGAAGACCAACCGCCGCCTGCCCGGGGACAAGGCGCTGTGGCTGGCCCACCACTGGGCGGCGCCCAATGCGCAGGGCCGCTGGGAAATCCTGGGCGACACGGCGCACAAGCTCATCAGCGCCCAGCTGTTCCGCGTGGAAGAAATCCTGGCCCTGTACCGTGCCATCACGGCGCCGGTACTGGCCGTCGAGGCCAGCGACGACAGCCTGGGCATGTGGTGGAAGGACCGCTACACGCTGGCCGAGTACCACGAGCGCATCGGGCAGATAGCCGACTGCCGCACGGCCGTGGTCCAGGACGCGGGCCACATGCTGCACCACGACCAGCCGGCGGACGTGGCCGGGCTGATCGAGCAATTCCTCAGCACCTGAGTCCTGCGCGCGCCGCTACTGCAGCCTAATGCAACCTACTGCAACCTACTGCGGCCGCAGCATCATCGAATGGCGCCAGCGCGCGGGCGCCATCTGCAGCGGCCGGTAGCGGCCGTCGGCCCATTCGGCAGACATGTCCGCATAGCGGCTGGACAGGGCCACGCCGCTTTGGCCGGTCTGGTAGATGAACAGCGAGCGCTCGGGCTCGGCCAGGTCGTAGATGGCGCGCAGCGATGCCGCATGGCGGTTGGCGAACGGCGCCCTGGCATCGCCGGGCAGGTACTGGCCCACGTTGACGGTGTAGCTGTCGCCACCCGAAGGCACGCTGACATTGAAGATGCCTGCCAGCAGCCCCACGCTGCCCAGCGGCCGGTGGCTGCTCAGGGCCGCATGCGCCGTGCCCCAGCGCCAGCGGCCCAGGTCGCTGCCCTGCATGGACTGCAGGCGCACCAGCGCCCGGTCCAGCGCCTGGCTGACCTGGGCACTGCAGCCTGCAGCCGCGCACCACCAGCCGTCGCGGCGTTCCAGCATGCCTTCGATGCCTGCGCGATAGTCGCGCTTGCCATAGGTGGCCGCAAAGGTCTGGGCGCCAATGCGCGGGATCACCAGGCCGCGCGTCAGTTCGTCCACCCAGGCGGCAAAGATCAGGGGCGCGGCCTGCGCGGCATCCATGCGGCCGTCGAACTGCGCCATCACCCGGCGCGCCTGCGGGGCCAGCGGATGTGTGGCCGGCGCTTCGTCCAGGGCCTTGAGCATTTGCGGCAACAGGGCACGGGCGGCCAGCGAGGTCTGGTCGTTCTGGATGGAGGCCATGCTGACCACGTCGTGCCTGTCCTTCGCCTCGATGAGCTCGGAGATGCGGCGGTGCCGGTACGGCAGGCTCCAGTCCTGGGTGAGAAAGTGGGCATAGCCCTCGCGCGTGATGCGCTGGTTGGCGGTGGCCAGATAGCCCAGCGCCGTTCCATCGTCCTGTGGAGCCTGGTCGTAGGGCAGCCAGCCCTGCCAGTCGTAGCGTGCCTCCCAGCCCGGCGCGGGCGCCACGCCGCGCAGGTCGTTGTCGGCCGCACGCAGCGGCACCCGGCCTGCGGCCTTGAAGCCGATGGCGCCATGCACATCGGCCGCGACGATGCTCTGCATGGGCGAGTGGTAGTCGGCAAAGGCCTCGAACAGCTGGGCCACGCTGCGCGCCTCGTTGGCCCGCAGGCCCGCCTGCACGGTGAGGTTGTCGGTGTCCAGCGCGGCCCAGCGCAGGGCCACGGCGTAGCGGCGCTTGTCGAGCACGGCCTCGTACTGGGGCTGCACATCGCTGATCACGGGGCCGTGGCGCGTGCTGCGCAGCGTGAGCTGCACATCGGCCCGGCCCTTGACCCTGATGCGCTCGCTGCGCTCGGTGAAAGGCGCCCAGCCGTCCGGCGTGCGGTAGCGGCCCGGGTTGCCTGGATCGATCTGCTCCAGGTACAGATCCTGCACATCGGGATTCGTGTTGGTGAAGCCCCAGGCCACCTCGCGCGTGCGCCCCAGCACCACGAAGGGCAGGCCCGGCAGGGTGGCCCCCACCACGTCGATGGGCGACAGCGGCGTGCCATCCTGCGCTTGACCAGCAGGCGACTGCAGGCGTGCGTAGTACCAGATGGCGGGCGCGCTCAGGCCCAGATGGGGATCGTTGGCCAGCAGCGGTTTGCCGCTGGCCGTGCGGCTGCCCGACAGCACCCAGTTGTTGCTGCCCTTGCCGTCGTTGGTGCCCGCATCGCGCACCATGTCGCGGGACCAGCGGGCCCAGGCATCGTTCACGTCGCTGGCGGCAGCCACCTTGGGCGCAGACGCAGCCTGTGCCTCCTGGCGGTACACGCCCAGGCCCCGGTAGAGGGCCGCAAGGTCGGTGGAGGTGGCCGGCGCCTCGCCGGGATAAGGCGGCATCAGCTGCCACAGCTGCTGTGTGTTCAGTTGCGAGAGCGCGGCCAGCCGCGCGAATTCATTGCCCCAGTTGCCGCCCAGGTCCAGCGCCATCATCAGCGCCCAGCCCACGCTGTCCTCGGGCGCCCAGGCCGAGTTGTCTCCGCCGCCCGGCGACGTGTCCAGCAGCATGAACTCGGGCACCTGCGGGTGCTGGCGCATGGGCAGGGCCGCATAGAAGGCCGCGATGCCCTCGCTGTAGGCCTGCAGCGCCTCGCGCGCGTTGGCGGGCAGGGATGCGTACTGGCGCCGCGCCGCGCCGCGTATGTCCAGCGCGCGCATGAGCTTGTCGGTGTCCAGCGTGGCCGGGCCGAGGATCTCGGACAGCGTGCCATGCATCAGGCGGCGGTTGAACTCCAGCTGCCAGCCGCGTTCCTGCGCATGCACATGGCCCAGCGCGCGCCACAGGTCCTGCGGCGAGAAGGCGCTGATATGGGTGACGTCGGCATCATCGCGCCGCACGCGCACGGGCTGCTCCAGCCCGGCCAGCGTGAGCTGTCCGTCAAGCACCGGCTGCACGCGCACGGCATAGATGGCCAGCGCGCTGCCGGCCAGCAGGGCCGAGCCGACCACCGCCACGGCGCCCACACCCCACCACCGCGAGTTCAGGATTCGCATGATTCCCATTCTTTTCCCCACCCTCTGCTTTTTTCGTATCGTAGTGTTGCAGTTTGTAGCATATGCGCGCGCGACATGCTCACATTGCTCACGACAGAAAGCCGCGCCTGCGGGGCGCAGGCTTCAGGCGACAATCACTGCCGGCCCTGCGCACATGGATGCAGGGCAACCGACAGAAACAGGAAGTACGTGGAATGTGGCCTTTCAGCCTCTTGAAGAAGCTCACCCAGGACCCGCCCGTGGGCCAGCCCCGTGGTGACTACATCGGCTGCTACCTGCTGGGCACCGAGGCGCCGGGCCAGGCCGGCGTCAGCTATGTCTCGCTGGCCACCACGCGCGAGCAGCTGGAGGCCGACGCCCGCGCCTACCTTGAAGGCTTCGTACGCGACCACCCCGAGGCCGCCGACACCGACCTGTCCGCCATCCACTCCCTGCTGGAGAACCTGCCCCAGCGCCTGGACGCCCACCTGTCCGGCGACACGCGCGTGCCGCTGGCCGAGCAAGGTGGCACCGTGCTCTTCCTGCGCACCGGCATGCGCGCCCGCCGCAAGGAAAACGGCCGCTACCTCGAATAGCAGTCAGCCCCCACCGCCACCGTACAGAGCCTCAAAAACTGGCGCGGCCAAGAACAAGGGACAGCGAGCAAGGGCCTACGCCGGCCGCGCCGCCCCGCAGCGAGGCTGTCGTCCCCCCCGCGAAGCGAGAGGGGGAAGGCGCGCAGCGCCTCAGGGGGAGTTCTGCTTGTGCACGTCTTGCCAGCGCAGCATGTCGGTCACGCGCTCGGCCTTGTCGGCATCGAAGCCCAGGCGCTCCACCCGCTCGGCCGGATTGGCCCAGGTGCCGAACAGCAGGTCCCAGACGGGCAGGCCGTAGTTCTGCGCATGGTGGCCGTACTGGTGGTGCACAGTGTGCATCTCGGGCCGCTGCACGATGTATCCCAGCCAGCGCGGCGTGCGGATGTCGGCATGCAGGAACAGATCGAACGCCCCCGTGAGGCCGATGGCGAAGGCGGCAGCCAGCGGGCTGGCCCCCAGCACCCAGTAGCTGGACAGCGCGCTCAGCAGCACGGCGGCCGCCGTGTCCATGGGATGGGCGAAAAACGCCGTGAGCGCCTCCACGCGCGGCGCGCTGTGGTGCAGCTGGTGGAACAGGCGCCACAGCGTGTCCGACCGGTGCGTGGCGCGGTGCCACCAGTAAAAGACAAAGCTGGTCAGCACAAAGCTCAGCGCGCCCACGGCCCAGGCCGGCCATTGCCGGCCCACGTCCAGCAGTGCATGGCGGCGGATGCCGTCCGAGAACAGATGGCCTACCGCCAAGGTGGTGGCCAGCGTGCCCAGGCCCAGCAACGTGGACAGGATCAGCCAGCGCCGGTCGCAATGGTTGCGCGAGGCCGGCGCGATCACCTCGCGCGTGAAGATGCCGACGAACATCAGCGCCAGCAGCGGGTAGGCCGCGAACTCCCACATCTGCAGCATGCCGCCTGCTCCTTGCCGCTCAGTGCACGTGGCCCCAGTAGATCAGCGCATCGCGCCCTTCGACCGACAGCGACACGGGCGCGCCCACGGGCAGCATCACCTTGGTCGGCACATGGCCGTAGGGCAGGCCCTGCAGCACGGGGCACTTGACCTGGCTGCGCAGCCAGTCGATCACGGTCTGCAGCTTGAAGCCCTTGTCATGCGAGCTGAGCTTGAACTCGCTGAACTGGCCGAACACGATGGCCTTTTGCTGGGCCAGCACGCCGGCATGCAGCAGCTGGGTCAGCATGCGTTCCACGCGGTAGGGATGCTCGCCCACGTCTTCCAGGAACAGGATGCCGCCCTTGATCTGCGGGAAGTAAGGCGTGCCCAGCAGGGAGACCAGCACGGCCAGGTTGCCGCCCCACAGCGTGGCGCCGCCGCTGATGTAGAAGTCCTTGACGGCAGGCTTGCCGTCTTCGCGCAGGCCGATCTTCGGCATCTGCCAGCCCGCGCCCTCGCCCTGGCCGCTGAGCAGGTCGCTGAAGCAGTCCAGCATGATGTCGTCCACGCCGCCCTCGTCGTCGGGGCGGCCGAAGTCGTGCACCAGCAGCGGGCCGGCCCAGGTGGTGGCGCCGGTCCTGGCCAGCAGGGCCAGCGACAGCGCCGTGAAGTCGCTCAGGCCCACGAAGCGCGTGCCGCCTGCGATGGCCTTGGCCACGGCCTTGTACTTGATGCCCGGCAGGATGCGCGTGAGGCCGTAGCCGCCGCGCGTGGGCAGCGCCAGGTCGGCACCGCTGGCCGCTGCGCGCTCGATGGCCGCCAGGCGCGTGGCGTCGTCGCCTGCAAAGCGCTGGTGGCTGCTCAACGCGTCGGCATCGATCTCCACCTGGTGGCCCATGGCCTCCAGGCGGCGCACGCCGCGCTTGAAGCCGGCCTTGTCGCGCACGGCACCGGCGGGCGAGTAGATATAGATGTGGCGCGGACCCTCGTCATGCGCATGGCCGCAGCAGCTGCCGTCGGCGGCATGCACATGGCCATGATCGTGGTCGTGCTCGTGGCTGTGGGCAGCGCCATGGTCATGTGCCGCAGCATGCGAATGCTCCTGTGCACGGTCATGGCCATGTGGATGTTCGTGCCCATGGGCACAGCAGGTGCCGTCGGCGGAATGCACATGTTCGTGCGCGTGATCAACGGGTGCAGGCGCGGCAGCGGCTGCCTTTTTGCGGGGCGTGCCGGATGTGCTGGGTGTGCCGGGCGTGCTGGAAGAGCGGGAACTGCGCGAAGTGGCCAAGGTGGTTCCATGCCGGCCCTGGCCGGCATGCTCCATATTGCAAGGGGAGTGAAGACGGGGACCTGCCGCTGCGCAGCCCCGGCAAGGGGCCGGCGGCGCAGGCCTACGGGCGGAAGTATTCCACAGCGTCGGCCACCATGCCGGCAACGCACAGGGGAACCCAATGGCCGCACGGGGATAGGCGCAGTTGCGCTGGCGGCAGCTGTGGCAGCGCCTGCAGCCAGGCCTGGCGCCATGCGGGCGCAGGCATCAGCGCATCGTGCTCGCCGCCCTGCACCCACAGGCGCTGCTGTTGGCTCCACTGCACCAGCAACGCCATCGGCAGCGCCGGCATTTCGGCCTGCACGCGGGGCCAGGCCTGCAGCGCGGCGCGGTGGCCGGGCTGGGAAAACGGCAGGTTCCAGGCCTGCGGCTGTGCGCCGGCCTCCTCACCCACCTCGTGCATGGCGCGGCCCACGGGCCATGACGGCTTGCGCGCCGCCTGCGCAAACCATTGCACGCAGGCATCGGGCGCCGGGCCTGCGGGCCAGGCATTCATGAGCCAGGCGCCGCAAAAACGGGCGGGCTCGGCCTGCGCCACGGCCAGGCCCAGGCGCGCGCCATCGTCATGGCCGACCAGCACGATGCTCCGCAGGTCCAGCGCCAGCACCAGCTCGCGCAGCACCTGCACATGCCAGGCCGCGCTGTGCGCCTTCTCCTTCTTGGGCTGGTCGCTGCGGCCAAAGCCCGGCAGGTCGGGGACCACCACGCGATGGCCGGCCTGGAGCCAGCCGGGCAGCATGGGCTGGAACAGCTGGCCCCATGAGGGGCTGCCGTGCAGGCACAGCCAGGTCAGCGGTGCATCGCGCGGTCCTTCATCGACCACGGCCAGGCGCAGGCCTGCCAGCGCCGGCAGATCGCTGCGCCACTGCGGCTGGGCAAAGCCGCCAAAGGTGGAATCCGCATGGCGCAGCGCCGTGTCCTTGAGCGGATGCGGCTGGGCCGCGCGCTGCTCGGCGCGGCGCGTGCGAAAGAAGTCCGACATCAGGGCCGCGCATTCGCCGGCCAGCACGCCGCGCGTCACCTGCGTGTGGTGGTTGATCTGCGGCAGCGCAAACACGTCCAGCACCGATCCGGCCGCGCCCGTGCGCGGCTCGGCCGCGCCATAGACCACGCGGCCCAGGCGCGCATGCAGCATGGCGCCGCTGCACATGGTGCAGGGCTCCAGGGTCACGTAGAGCGTGCAATCGTCCAGCCGGTAGTTGCCCAGGTGCGCGGCCGCATCGCGCAGCGCCAGCACCTCGGCATGGGCCGTGGGATCGCCGTGGGCCACGGGCGCGTTGCGGCCCCGGCCGATGATGGCGCCGTCCTTGACGATGACGGCGCCCACGGGCACCTCGCCCGCCCCGGCAGCGGCACGCGCCAGCTCCAGGGCGGCGCGCATCCAGGCCTCGTCGTCGGCCTGCGGCAGTGGACGGTGCTCGGCAGTCAAGGTGTCACAGTGTCCGGGCGCCAGGGGGTTAGGGCAGCGGCTTGCGCACGCCCTGCGCATAGTGGTAGAGCGTGACGACCGGCGCCTGCAGCTCGCCCTGGGGCGTGAAGGCAATCGGCGCCGTCACGCCGTCATGCCGGGTCTGGCGCAGATAGGGGATATAGGCATCGGGCCGGATGGAGTCGGCCCGCACCATGGCCTGGGCCAGCACCATGGTGGCGTCGTAGGCGTAGGGGCTGAAGACCTGGTACTGGTCGGGAAAGCGCTGGTCGTAGCGCTGCTTCCAGGCAGCGCCGCCCGGCATGCGCTCCAGCGGGCTGCCGCCCACGGCGCAAGTCACATTGCGCAGCGGGGACGTGTTGCCCGCCAGCTCGGGCAGGCGCAGCGTGCACAGGCCGTCGCCGCCCAGCAGGCGCACCTTGTCCATGGCCAGCTGGGCCATCTGCCTGAGCATGGGGCCGGCCTGGGCGTCCAGGCCGCCGAAGAAGATGGCGTCCGGCTTCTTGCCCTTGATAGCCGTGAGGATGGGCACGAAGTCGGTGGCCTTGTCGCCGGTGAACTGCTTGTCCACGATCTCGATGCCCTGCTCGCGCGCCTCGGCCTCGAACAGCGCCACGATGCCCTGGCCGTAGGCCGAGCGGTCATCGATGATGGCCGCGCGCTTGACGCCCAGCTTGCCCACGGCGTGCGCGACCAGCGCATCGACCATGGCGCGGTCGTCGGCGATCACGCGGTAGGTGGTGTCGTAGCCCGCCTGGGTGATGGCCGGGTTGCTGGCTGCGGGCGTGACCATGACGATGCCGCAGTCGTGGTAGATGGATGTGGCCGGCAGCGTGGTGCCCGACTGCAGGTGGCCGACCACGGCCGCCACCTTCTTGTCGCACAGGCGCCGCGCCAGGGCCACGGCCTGGCCGGGGTCGCCGCCATCGTCGCCGGCCTCCAGCTTCCAGCGCAGCTTGCGCCCGCCGATCTCCAGCCCCTTGGCGTTGAGATCGTCCAGGGCCATGCGCACGCCGTTTTCCTCATCCTTGCCCAGGCTGGCGATGGGGCCGGACACCGGCCCCGCATGGGCAATGCGCACCACCAGGGGCGCATCGGCTGTACCCGGTGCAGCGGGTGCAGCAGGCGCAGCGGCCGCACCGGGTGCAGCCGCCGCAGCGGAAGCCCCTGCCGACTGCCCGTTGGCCGGGCCGCTTCCCGGCAGCGCCCAGGCCAGGCCGCCGCTGCCCAGCATGGTGCACAGCAGGGCCGGGCCGGCCCACGGGAAATGGCGAATCGAGGCGTGCATGGCAACTCCTGGAAAAAACGGTCAATCTGTGAAACAGGCGCCCTGGCAAACGAAATCCGCTGCGGCGTGGCCCACTCGGGCGCTGCCCGGCCGGGCAAGGCCTGGCGCAGAAAGCGCGCATCAGGCCCGGGGCGGGGCAGGCACGGGCCTGGGTATCCGGCATGGCGGCCCGGCCCGTGCAGTGCGCATCCTAAAGGATAGGCAAAAACCGGCGCCGCCCGCCAGGGCATCGGGCGCATACCCCCTGGCGCGCGTTTTTTCGGGGCTGCGGCGATAATGCTGCGCCTCACCGCAAGCGGGCTGCGAGGTTTTCGTCGCCGGACCGCCCCAAGAGTGGGGGCCTTTTTTTGTCGCCGGGCCGCCCCAAGACAAAAAGCGGCCCCCTTGGGGGGCAGCGGACCTTGCGCAGCAAGGGTAGCGTGGGGGCCAGTTTCCCCCGCATTGCGCCCGACGCCCGGCCCCCACGCCGGTGCGGGTACGAACACAGAACACCACAAAGCCCCATGTCCCTCCTGCCCCACCAGCTCGAACTCCTGTCACCCGCGCGCGATGCCGACATCGGCATCGAGGCCGTGAACCATGGCGCCGACGCCGTCTACATCGGCGGCCCGGCCTTCGGCGCACGCGCCACGGCGGGCAACGACATCCGCGACCTGCAGCGCCTGATCAACCACGCGCACCGCTTCGGCAGCCGCATCTTCATCACGCTCAACACCATCCTGCGCGACGATGAACTGGAGGCCGCGCGCAAGATGGCCTGGCAGATCTACGAGGCCGGTGCCGACGCGCTGATCATCCAGGACATGGGTCTGCTGGAGCTGGACCTGCCGCCCATCCAGCTGCACGCCAGCACCCAGACCGACATCCGCACCCCCGAGAAGGCGCGCTTCCTGCAGGACGCCGGCCTGTCGCAGATCGTCGTTGCGCGCGAGCTGGACCTGCAGCAGATCGCCGCCGTGCGCGCGGCCACCGACCCGGCGCGCACCACCATCGAATTCTTCGTGCACGGCGCGCTGTGCGTGGCCTACTCGGGCCAGTGCTACATCACCCACGCCCACACGGGCCGCAGCGCCAACCGCGGCGACTGCAACCAGGCCTGCCGCCTGCCCTACGAGGTACTGGACGCCAGCGGCCGCATCATCGCCCACGAAAAGCACGTGCTGTCCATGAAGGACAACAACCAGAGCGACAACCTGCGCGCCCTGATCGACGCCGGCGTGCGCAGCTTCAAGATCGAGGGCCGCTACAAGGACATGGGCTACGTGAAGAACATCACGGCCCACTACCGCAAGCTGCTGGACGAAATCATCGAAGAGCGCGAGTTCTCCGACACGCCCCTGGCGCGCTCATCCTCGGGCAGCACCACGTTCAGCTTCACGCCCGACCCCGACCAGAACTTCAACCGCGAGTTCACCGACTACTTCGTCAACGGCCGCAAGGACGACATCGGCGCCTTCGACACGCCCAAGACACCGGGCCGCGCCATCGGCTGGGTCACCAAGGTGGGCGAGAACTTCGTGGAGATCGAGACCTCGAGCCGCGACACCGAACTGCACAACGGCGACGGCCTGTGCTACTACGACCTGCAAAAGGAACTGGTGGGCCTGCAGATCAACCGCGCCGAGTCGGTGGATGCGAAGAAGTCGCTGTGGCGCCTGTTCCCCAAGGACCCCATCGCCGGTTTCAAGGACCTGCGCAAGGGCCTGGAGGTCAACCGCAACCGCGACATGGCCTGGGTGCGCACGCTGGACAAGAAGTCCAGCGACCGCCGCATCGGCCTGTGGGCCGAACTCAAGGAAACGCCCGACGGCTTTGCGCTCACGCTGACCGACGAGGATGGCTTCACCGCCACTGCCGCCATCGCGCAGGAACACCAGGCCGCCACCGACGCAGCCCGTGCCGAGGCCACGCTGCGCGAGCAGCTGGGCCGCTTCGGCGCCACCATCTTCTCCGTGCATGACATCGGCCTGCAGCTGAGCCAGCCCTGGTTCGTGCCGGCCTCGGCCCTGAACCAGCTGCGCCGCGACGCCGTCGCCGCGCTGGAGGCCGCGCGCCAGGCCGGCTTCGTGCGCCTGCCGCGCGCCCTGCCCGTGGAGCCGCCCGTGCCCTTCCCCGAGGACACGCTGACCTATCTGGCCAACGTCTACAACCAGAAGGCACACGACTTCTACATCAAGCACGGCGTCAAGGTCATGGACGCGGCCTACGAGAGCAAGGAAGAAGAAGGCGAAGTCAGCCTGATGATCACCAAGCATTGCGTGCGCTTTTCCATGAGCCTGTGCCCCAAGCAGGCCAAGGGCGTGATCGGCGTCAAGGGCACCATCAAGGCCGAGCCGCTGCAGCTGATCAACGGCAAGGAAAAACTCACGCTGCGCTTCGACTGCAAGCCCTGCGAGATGCACGTGGTCGGCAAGATGAAGCGCGCGGTGATCAACCAGCACGCCAAGGAAATGCAGGAGTTTCCGATGCAGTTCTACCGCACGCGGCCCGTGCCCTCGGCCAGCGCCTGACAGGCCTCGGCCTCCACCCACAAGCGCCCGCGCTCCGTCAGGGCCGCCAGCCACCGCCCCTCTTCCTGCTCCAGCCTGACCCAGCCCGGCCCCGGTGTGCCGGCAATGGGCGCATCGCCCATCAGTGCCAGGCAGCGCATGAGCACGCTAGCGCCCTGCCCCAGGCGCTTGCCCAGCCTGGGCAGGGACATGGGTGCGGGCTCGGTGGCCAATTCGCGCAGGATGGCGGCGGCCAGTTCTTCCATGCCTTGCATTTCAGGCCGCCATTTCTTCCAGCGCGGGAGACGGCACGGCAGGCAGCCTGTGCGCCACCAGCTGCACGGGAATGGACTTGGAGCTGGGCGTGCCCGCCACGATGGCCGTGGCCGACAGCGGCACCAGCGGATTGGTCTCCGGATAGTAGGCAGCGATGCAGCCGCGCGGAATGTCGTAGGCCACGAGCCTGAAGCGCTCGGCGCTGCGCTGCTGGCCGTCATCCCACACCGTCTGCAGGTCCACCCAGTCGCCATCCTTCATGCCCAGGGCGCGGATGTCCTCGGCATGGATGAAGACCACGCGGCGCTGTCCGAAGACGCCGCGGTAGCGGTCGTCCATGCCGTAGATGGTGGTGTTGTACTGGTCGTGCGAGCGCGTGGTGAACAGCGTGAACACCGGCGATGCGCCAGGGCTGCGCGCGGCACGTGCGCGGTGCACGGGCGTGTCGCGCGGCACGGCGTGCACGAAGAAGCCGGCCTTGCCCCGGGGCGTCTCCCAGATGCGCTCGCTCGCCGCATTGCGCAGCTTGAAGCCGCCCGGCACGGCCACGCGCGCGTTGAAGTCGTGGAAGTCGTCGAAGACCTGCTCGATCAGCTCGCGTATGCGTGCATAGTCGCCAGCCAGCTCCAGCCAGGGCACGGGCCGCTGCGCGCCCAGCGTGGCGGCGGCCAGGCGCGCGACGATGGCGATCTCGCTGAGCAGGTGCTCCGACGCAGGCGGGTTGATGCCGCTGGAGATGTGGACCATGCCCATGGAGTCCTCCACCGTCACGCCCTGCGGGCCGGTGGCCTGCATGTCGATCTCGGTGCGGCCCAGGCAGGGCAGGATCAGCGCCTCGCGGCCGTGCACCAGGTGGCTGCGGTTGAGCTTGGTGGTCACATGCACGGTCAGGTCGCAGCGGCGCAGCGCCTGCCAGGTGGCATGCGTGTCGGGCGTGGCCGCCGCGAAGTTGCCGCCCAGCGCGAAGAAGACCTTGCCCCTGCCTTCGAGCATGAGGCGTATGGACTCGACCACGTCCACGCCGTGGGCACGCGGCGGCTCGAAGCCGAAGACCTGCTGCAGCCGGTCCAGCAGCGCGGCCGGCGGCTTCTCCCAGATGCCCATGCTGCGGTCGCCCTGCACATTGCTGTGGCCGCGCACCGGGCAGGCGCCCGCACCCGGGCGGCCGATGTTGCCGCGCAGCAGCAGCAGGTTGACCAGCATCTGCACGGCGGCCACCGAATGCATGTGCTGCGTGATGCCCATGCCCCAGCAGACGATGGTGCTGCGGGCGGCGATGTAGACCTCGGCCGCCGTCTGCATCTGCGCGCGGCTCAGGCCGGACTCGGCCTCCAGCAGGCCCCAGTCCTCGGCCCGCAGGTCCTCGGCCAGGGCCTCGAAGCCGGTGGTGTGTTCGGCGATGAAGGCATGGTCCAGCACGCCGCCGCACCCTTGCCCCAGTGCATCGTCCTGCGCGATCACATGCTTCATGATGCCCTTGACGGCCGCGATGTCGCCGCCCACGCGCAGTTGGAAGTAGTGCGTGCTGATGGGCGTGGCGCCCAGGGTGGCCATCTCCAGCTTGCTTTGCGGGTCCTGGAAGCGCTCCAGCCCGCGCTCGCGCAGCGGGTTGAAGCTCAGGATGCGCGCGCCGCGCTTGTGGGCTGCGCGCAGCTCGCCCAGCATGCGCGGGTGGTTGGTGCCGGGGTTCTGGCCGAAGATGAAGATGGCATCGGCCTGCTCGAAATCGGCCAGCTGCACCGTGCCCTTGCCCACGCCGATCTGCGGCTTCATGCCGCTGCCGCTGGGCTCGTGGCACATGTTGGAGCAGTCGGGGAAATTGTTCGTGCCGTAGGCGCGCACGAACAGCTGGTACAGAAAGGCCGCCTCGTTGCTGGCGCGGCCCGAGGTGTAGAAGATGGCCTGGTCAGGGTCGGGCAGCGCGTTCAGGTGGCGGGCGATCAGTGCAAAGGCGCTGTCCCAGTCGATGGGCCGGTAGCGGTCGCTGGCCGCGTCGTACACCATGGGCTCGGTGAGCCGGCCCTGGTCTTCCAGCCAGAAATCGCTTTGCGCCATGAGCTCGGCCACCGTGTGCCGGGCAAAGAATTCGGGCGTCACGCGGCGCGCCGTGGCCTCGGCCGCCACGGCCTTGGCGCCGTTCTCGCAGAACTCGAAGGTGGAATGGTGGTTGCGGTCGGGCCAGGCGCAGCCCGGGCAGTCGAAGCCGTCGGGCTGGTTGGCCGACAGCAGGGTCTTGGCGCCCTTGACGGCGATATCCTGGCGCATCAGGGCCTGGCTCACGCTGCGCAATGCGCCCCAGCCGCCAGCGGCCCCCTTGTAGAACTCGATCTTTTGTTCGGACATGGGCCGGGAGTGTTCCGCCTGTCCATGATCCAGGTCAAATCACATCTCCAAATGGAGAGATTCAGCAAAGATATGAGCACGGCATCCTTGCCCTGCGCCATGCTGGCAACCTCCGCCCCGGACCACCGATGAACTCAACAGCCATACACACCGCCATCCCCGAAGACGCCGAGCTGATCGCCCCGCTGTTCGATGCCTACCGCCAGTTCTACGAGCAACCTGCGGATGCCGACGCGGCGCTGGCCTTCATCACGGCGCGGCTGGAGCGCGGCGAATCCGTGATCCTGCTGGCCCGCCGACCGGACGGCAGGGCCCTGGGCTTTTGCCAGCTCTATCCCTCGTTCTGCTCGGTGCTGGCCGCGCCCATCTACGTGCTCTACGACCTCTTCGTGGCGCCCGATGCGCGCCGCCTGGGCGTGGGCCGCGCCCTGTTGCTGGCGGCCGAAGCCCATGCACGCGCCACGGGCCATGCACGCATGGACCTGACCACGGCACGCAACAACCTGCGCGCCCAGGCGCTGTACGAGTCGCTGGGCTGGGTGCGTGATGAAGTGTTCCTGACCTATGCGCGCACGCTGGGCAATGCGGGTTAGAAGCCTGAAACTCAGTGGCGAAGACAGCCACGCGAGCCAGGCTCTCTTCAGCGCAGAAAACCGCGAATTGCCTGCGCAAACACTTCGGGCCGCTCGGCGGCCAGCATGTGGCCGCAGCCAGCCAGTGTGGCCTGGCCTGCGCACTGCGTGAGAGCCCAGTCCGGTACGTTCCAGCCTGCGCGCGAGCGTTCGCCAGCCAGCAGGTACACGGGACGCCGCTCGAAGACCTCGCACAGCATGGGCAGGTAGCCGGCATCGCCCGTCACATCGATGACGGAGCGTCCCATGGCCCGCAGCGTGCCGGCATCCTGGTGGTCCAGCCAGCGGGCAGCGGTGGCGGCCATGTGCGCAGGCGCCTCGGCAATGGCTCCGCGCAACCAGGCCAGCGGCTCGGCGCGCAGGCGCGCCAGCATGGCCTCGGCCTCGTCCTGGGACATGCGGCCCACGGAGGCCGACCAGAAAGCGTCATCCAGCGTGAAGTTGCCCTCGACGTTGACGATGCGGCGCACGCGTCCGGGATGCGTGTGCGCCAACAGCATGGCAATGGCCCCGCCCACTGAATGGCCGACCAGATCGACAGGGCCGCCACCCATGTGCGTGTCGATGTAGGCGCGCAGGTGCTCCACCTGGGCCGGCAGCGACACCCGGCCGGCGTCCACGGCCCTGCAGTCGCCATAGCCCAGCAGGTGGGGCGCGGCATGCGGCAGATCGAATGAGGCCACATCGAAGCTGCCGATGAAGCCATGGATGAAGAGAGCGGGCGGCTGGGGGTGCATGCCGGTATTCCTGGTGGACGCGAAAAAGGCGATTGTCCCCTCAGCGCAAAACCCGCAGCTCCCGCGCCAGCGCCACGGCCTGGGTGCGGCTGCGCGCGCCCAGCTTGAGGTTGATGCTGCGCAGGTGGGTGCGCACCGTGCTGTCGGAGACGAAGAGCTTCTCGGCCATGGCCGCATTGGAGTAGCCCGAGGCCAGCAGCTCCAGCACGCGCAGCTCCTTGCGGGTCAGGGGCTCGGCAAGCGCCGTGGCCGGCGCCGGGCCCTGGGGCGCATCCGCTGCCTGCAGCTCGGGGGGATCGGCGGGTTCGGCAGGCTCGCCCAGGGCAGACAGCAGCCGCTGGGCATGGGCGGCAGCCTCCGGCTCCGACGCTTCCGTGCGGCGCGTCAGTGAAGGCGATAGTGAGGGCGACAGCACACGCTGCAGCACGGGCGCGAGCAGCGGCCCCTCATCGAGCATCAGGCGCACAAAGCCTTCGCTGGCCCCGTGGCGCAGCGGCTGGGCCAGCATGGCGGCTGCGGCGTCCATGTCGCCGCAGCCCGCCTCGGCCAGCGCGCACAGCACCTGCAGCTTGAGGCTGCGGTGGCGGCGCCCGCGCAGTTGCGCATCGGCCAGCAAGGGGGCAATGGCATCGCGCACGGCACGGCAGTCGCCAAAGTGCAGCCCCCAGCGCAGCCGGGCGATGGCGATGTCCTCCACCTCGTGCGGCGGCAGGCGCAGGCGTTCCACGCGCGGCCATACGCCGGGATCGTCGGCACGCTCCAGCGCCTCGGACGCGGCGGCCCGGTTGCCCTGCAGCACGAAGATGCGCGCATGCTCCAGCCGCGCGCTGGCCGTCACGCGGGGCAGCTGGCGTTCATGCCCCAGGTACTCCAGTTCGGTCAGCAGGCCGAAGGCCGCATCCACATCGCCACGCACGAAGGCAATGCGCGCACGCATGCGGTAGCTGGAGATCACATGGTCGGGCAGGCCCACGTCGCGGGCCAGCGGCAGGTAGACGTTGAGCAGGTGGTCGGCGCCGTCGAGGTCGTTGGTCTCGTAGAGCACGCCGGCATGCAGCACGCCGGCCCAGGCATTGCCGTTGGTGGGGTTGTAGGAGGCGCTGCGCGGCGTGGCGGCCAGCGCCACGCGAAAGCGCGACGCCGCCTGCCGCAGCCGCCCGCCCGACAGGTCCAGCACGCCCTCCATGGCCTCGGTGTACATGCGGCTGAACAGGCTGCCGGCCTGGGTGCTGCGCGCCGCGTCCAGCAGGCGGTGGGCCTCCTCGGCATCGCCCAGCACCGACACCACGTAGGCCATGGCATTGGTCAGCGAGCTGTCCGCAAACGGCCGGCAGCTGGGCAGGCAGGCCAGCGCCTGGCGGCCCAGGGGTGCTGCCTCTTCCACGCGGTCCATCATGGCCAGCAGCAGCGGCTGCAGGGCCATGACCAGCGCCTGCGCGGCGGGGTCTGCGGCCATGCGGGGCCGCAAGGCGTCCAGCCGCTGCTGCGCCTGCCAGGGGCCGCGCGTGAAGCAGTCGGCATAGGCGGCCACGGCCTGCAGCAGCGGCTCGCGCGCCATCAGCGGCGCCGGCATGGCCGAGAACCAGCGCGACAGCAGGCGCATGCGGCCCTGCTCCATCAGCGCCTCGGCATGGCGCGCCAGCAGGGACAGGGCATGCGGCAGGTCGCCGCCTTCCAGCGCATGCTCGATGGCGGGCACGGGCCGGCCGCAGGATTCGTACCAGCCGCTGGCCGCCAGGTGAAGGCGCGTCAATTCGCCGGGCTGCTCGCGCAGCAGCTGCGCGCGCAGGAAGTCGGCAAACATGCTGTGGTAGCGCCAGCTGTGCCCGCCCTGGCCGCCCTGTGCCTCGTCGGCCAGCGGCACGAGGAACAGGTGGGCCTGCTCCAGCGCCTGCAGCATGGCGGCGCCGTCGGCACGCGGCACCAGGGCCTGGCAGACCTGGGCATCCAGCGTGCGCAGGATGCTGGTGCGCAGCAGGAAGTCGCGCACGGACGCGGGCTGCTGGGCCAGCACATCCTCGGCCAGGTAGTCGGCCACGGCGCGCTCCGAGCCCGAGAAACGCTCGATGAAATCGCTGTGCGGGCCATGGCGCTCCAGCGCCAGCGAGGCCAGCCACAGCGCGCCTATCCAGCCTTCGGTCTTGTCCAGCAGCCGCGCCAGGGCCTCGCGCGGCAGCGGGCAGCCGCGCAGGCGAAAGAACTCCTCGGCCTCGCCCACGGAAAAGCGCAGCAGCGCCGCATCGATCTCCAGCAACTGGCCACTGGTGCGCAGCCGCCCCAGTCCCAGGGCCGGCAGCGCGCGCGAGCCTATGACCAGGCGCCCGCGCTCGGGCAGCTGCTCCATGAGCTGGCGCACCAGGCCGAGCACGGCATCGTTGTGCAGCACCTCGAAATCATCGATGAACAGCGCAAAGGAGCGGCCCTCGCCGGCCAGCGCATGCAGGGCCTGGGACAACTCGCCGGCGCCTTGCGACGGCCCCACCCCCAGGGTGCGCACGGCCGCGCCCAGGCACTGCAGAAAGCGCGAGACATCGTTGTCGGCGGCATCCAGCGTCAGCCACGCCGTGGCCTGGCCCTCCGCCTGCAGGCGCTCGCGCATCTGGCGCATGGCCGTGGTCTTGCCGAAGCCGGCAGGGGCGCGCACCAGCACCACGCGGGCGCGCAAGGCCTCGGGCCAGCGCGCGGCAACGGCCAGCCGGGCCACCTGGGCGGCAGCGGCGCGCGGCGGGCTCAGCTTGGCCTGCGGCACGTAACCGGAACCCGGACCGGGGCCGGAGGAAGGGGTGGGCGCTGGGGGCTGCATGCAGGCAGGGGGCACTGTGAAGGGGTGAGGCACCGGGCACTTTCGTCGGTTTCGACGATGGCGGCAAGACGGGGCGATTCCTAGACTTGAAGGCAGATCATAGGTGGCGGACTGCCGCCTGTCCCGATCCAAGGCGACAGGCAACGGCGCGCCGCCAACACACCAACCAAGGAGACCTTCACATGCAGCTTGACGCAAGCATCAGCGCCGTCGTCACGGGCGGGGCATCGGGCCTGGGCGCGGCCACCGCGCGCCGCCTGGCCGCCAGGGGCGTGCGCGTTGCCCTGTTTGACCTCAACGAGACGGCCGGGCAGGCGCTGGCGCGCGAGACAGGCGGCCTGTTCTGCCGCGTGGACGTGACCGACGAGGCCAGCGTGGACGCAGGCTTTGCCCAGGCCCGCGCGGCCCACGGGCAGGAGCGCATCCTGGTCAACTGCGCGGGCACGGGCAATGCCGTCAAGACGGCCAGCCGCGACAAGGCCACAGGCGAGATCCGGCACCTGCCCGTGGCCAATTTCGACCGCATCATCCAGATCAACCTGGTGGGCACCTTCCGCTGCATCGCCAAGTCGGCCGCGGGCATGCTCACGCTGGAGCCGCTGGCCGACGGCGAGCGCGGCGCCATCGTCAACACCGCCTCGGTGGCGGCGCAGGACGGGCAGATGGGCCAGGCCAGCTACTCGGCCAGCAAGGCCGGCATCACGGGCATGACCCTGCCCATCGCGCGCGACCTCATGGGCGAGGGCATCCGCGTGAACACCATCCTGCCCGGCATCTTCGACACGCCGCTGCTGCAAGGCGCGCCCGACAACGTGAAGGCGGCGCTGGCCGCCTCCGTGCCCTTCCCCAAGCGGCTGGGCCAGCCCGACGAATACGCCCACCTGGCCGAGACCATGATCACCAACGGCTACTTCAACGGCGAGTGCGTGCGCCTGGACGGCGCCATCCGCATGGCGCCGCGTTAGGCGTACCGCCCAGGCCTCACGGCAGGCACCGCCCCCGCGTTTTCCCTGGCCGGAATCGTCGCTTGCGACGATGCCCGGCCCGCGCCGGCCGGGCCACCATCCCCCCAGGAATACAGGAACAGGAGACATATCCATGGCACAGGCATACATCGTTGCCGCCACGCGCACGGCGGGCGGCAAGCGCGGCGGAAAGCTCTCGGGCTGGCATCCGGCCGATCTCGCGGCCCAGGTGCTCGACGAGCTGGTGCGCCGCAGCCAGGCCGACCCGGCCCAGGTCGAGGACGTGATCATGGGCTGCGTCAGCCAGGTCGGCCAGCAGGCGACGAACGTGGCGCGCAACGCGGTGCTGGCCTCGTCCCTGCCCGAGTCCGTGCCGGGCACCACGGTGGACCGGCAGTGCGGGTCGTCTCAGCAGGCACTGCATTTCGCGGCCCAGGCCGTGATGTCGGGCAGCATGGACATGGTGATCGCCGCTGGCGTGGAGAGCATGTCGCGCGTGCCCATGGGCACGCCCAACGCCCTGCCCGCCAAGGCCGGCCTGGGCGTCTACATGAGCCCGGCCATGCAGAAGCGCTACCCGGGCGTGGAGTTCAGCCAGTTCATGGGCGCCGAGATGATGGCCGGCAAGTACGGCCTGACCAAGGACCAGCTGGACGCCTATGCGCTGCAAAGCCATGAGCGCGCCGTGCAGGCCGCGCGCGAGGGCCGCTTCGACCGCGAGATCCTGGCCGTGCAGGCGCGCAGCGCCGAAGGCGGTGCCGAAGGCGAAGGCCAGCCGCACACGGTGGATGAAGGCATACGCTTCAACGCCACGCTGGAAGGCATTGCCGGCGTCAAGACCATCCGCGAAGGCGGCTGCGTGACGGCGGCCACGGCCAGCCAGATCTGCGATGGCGCCAGCGGCGTCATGGTGGTCAGCGAGCGCGGCCTCAAGGCCCTGGGCGTGCAGCCGCTGGCGCGCATCCACCACATGAGCCTGCTGGGGCATGACCCGGTGATCATGCTGGAGGCCCCCATCCCCGCCACCCAGGCCGCGCTGAAAAAGGCCGGCATGCGCATCTCCGACATCGACCTGTACGAAGTCAACGAGGCCTTTGCCCCCGTGCCGCTGGCCTGGCTGCAGGCCACGGGCGCCGATCCTGCGCGGCTCAACGTCAACGGCGGCGCCATTGCGCTGGGCCATCCGCTGGGCGCCTCGGGCACCAAGCTCATGGCCACGCTGATCCACGCCCTGCACGCACGCGGCGGGCGCTACGGCCTGCAGACCATGTGCGAGGGCGGCGGCATGGCCAACGTCACCATCATCGAGCGCCTGTAGGCGCCGCCATGCCACCGTGCGGCCGGCGCGGCCCGCGCCGGTCGCCCACCATCGGGGGGAGGGAAAGCCATGAGCCAAGACTCGCAGCCCCTGCTGCGCATCGAAGGCGTTTCGCTGCGCTTCGGCGGCATCGTCGCGCTGGACGGCGTGAGTTTCGATGTTGCGGCAGGCCAGATCTGCGGCCTCATCGGCCCCAACGGTGCGGGCAAGAGCAGCCTGTTCAACTGCCTGTCGCGGCTGTATGCCTGGCAGGCCGGCCACATCCGCTTTCGCGGCCAGCCGCTGGCCACGCTGGCGCGCCACCGCATGGCCGCGCTGGGCATGGGCCGCACCTTCCAGAACCTGGCCCTGTTTTCCAGCATGACGGTGGCCGACAACGTGCGCCTGGGCACGCACAGCCACCAGCACGCCGGCTTTGTGCGCGATGCCCTGCGCCTGCCCGGCGTGCGCCGACGCGAGGAAGAAGCCCGCGCCCAGGCACAGTCGTTGATGGCCCTGCTGGATCTGGCGGGCGTGGCAGACCGCCGCGTGGCCGACCTGCCCTTCGGCACGCAAAAGCGCGTGGAGCTTGCGCGCGCCCTGGCCTGCCGCCCGCAGTTGCTGCTGCTGGACGAGCCGGCCTGCGGCCTCAACCATGAGGAGCTGGCCGGCCTGGGCGACCTGATCCTGTCGCTGCGCGACCGGCTGGGGCTGACCGTGCTGCTGGTGGAGCACCACATGGGCCTGGTCATGCGCGTGAGCGACAAGGTCGTGGCGCTGAACTTCGGCCGCAAGATCGCCGAAGGCACGCCGGGCGAGGTTCGCGCCCATGCCGAAGTCATCCGCGCCTACCTGGGCTCGGACATGCAGCCGCAGGATCAGGACAGGGAGGTGGCGCATGCCGGCACTGCTTGAAATCCGCGGACTGCATGCGGCCTACGGGTCGGTGCGCGTGCTGGACGGCATCGACATGGACCTGGCCGAAGGCCGCGTCACGGCCCTGCTGGGCGCCAATGGCGCGGGCAAGACCACCACGCTGCGCGCCATCTGCCGCCACTTGGTGGACACACGCGGCGAGGTGCGCCTGGCCGGCGAACGCATAGACCGGCACAGCACCGAGCGCATCGCGCGCCAGGGCGTGGGCCATGTGCCCGACGGGCGCGGCACCTTCGCCCAGCTCAGCGCCGAGGACAACCTGCGCCTGGGCGCGCAGGCCCGGCCCACGCGCGCGGCGCGCGCCGACGTGGGCGGCGATATGGAGCGCATGTTCGGCTACTTCCCGCGGCTCAGGGAACGCCGCACCCAGCAGGCCGGCACGCTGTCGGGCGGCGAGCAGCAGATGCTGGCCATTGCCCGCGCCCTCATGGGCCGCCCGCGCCTGCTGCTGCTGGACGAGCCCTCCTTCGGCCTGGCGCCGCTGGTGGTGCGCGACATCTTCGGCATCCTGCGGCGCATCAATGAGGAGCAGGGCACGACCATCCTGCTGGTGGAGCAGAACGCGCGCCTGGCTCTGGAGCTGGCGCACAGCGCCTACCTGCTGGAGACCGGCCGCATCGTGCTGCACGGCCCCAGCGAAGCCATGCGCCGCAACGATGCGGTGCGCCAGGCCTATCTCGGGGAATAGCAGCCATGGACGCCTTCATCCACCAATTGCTGGCCGGCCTGGCCACGGGCGGCATCTACGCCACCGTGGCGCTGGCCCTGGTCATGATCTACCAGGCCACGCACCACATCAATTTCGCGCAGGGCGAGATGGCCATGTTCTCCACCTTCATCGCCTGGGCGCTGCTGCAGGCGGGGCTGCCGTACTGGTGGGCCTTCCTGGCCACGGTGGCGCTGTCCTTCGTGCTGGGCGCGGCCGTGGAGTTCGCCATCATCCGCCCCATGCACAAGGCGGCGGACCTGGCCCAGGTGGTGGTCTTCATCGGCCTGCTGATCGTCTTCCACAGCCTGGCCGGCTGGATCTTCGGCTACACCATCAAGGAGTTTCCCAGCCCGTTCCCGGCCGACGCCTGGTATGGCAGCGCCCTGATGTCGGCCCATGAGGTGGGCACCATTTTCGTGGCCCTGGCCATCGTGGCCCTGCTGTTTGCCTTCTTCCGGCTCACGCCGCTGGGGCTGGCCATGCGCGCGGCCGCGCAGAACCCGGCCTCCTCGCGCCTGGTGGGCATCTCCGTGGGGCGCATGCTGATGCTGGGCTGGGGCCTGGCCGGCGCCATCGGCGCGGTGGCCGGGATGATGGTGGCGCCCGTGGTCTTCCTCGATCCGCACATGATGAGCGGCGTGCTGCTGTATGCCTTTGCGGGCGCGCTGCTGGGCGGAATCGACAGCCCCGCGGGCGCCGTGCTGGGCGGCTTCATCGTGGGCGTGCTTGAAAACCTCGTGGGCAGCTACGTGGTCGGCACCGAACTCAAGCTTTCTGTGGCCCTGGTGCTGATCGTGGGCGTGCTCATCGTGCGGCCGGCCGGGCTGATGGGCCGCAAAGTCGTCAGGAGGGTTTGAACAATGCCCCCCCTGAGCGGCTACGCCGCCCCCCCTCTCTCGCTACGCGGGAGGGGGACGACACCCTCGCGGCGGGGCGGCGCGGCCGGCGTGGGCCCTTGCTCGGTGTCCCTCGCTTTTGGGCCACGCCATTTTTGTACCCAACGCCCTGGAGAACAATGATGTCCACACGATCCGCCTCCTCGTCTGACGCACTGGTCGCCGCCACCAGCGCGCGCCGCCCCCTGCCCCCGGGCACGTTACTGATCGCGGCGCTGGCGCTGGCGGCCTGCTCGCTGGTCTTCGTTGCCAAGGGCTACCAGCTGTTCCAGGCCACCATGGTGCTGGCCTATGCCGTGGCCCTGGTGGGGCTGAACATACTCACGGGCTACAGCGGCCAGATCTCGCTGGGCCATGGCGCCTTCTTCGCCATAGGCGCCTATGCGGCCGGCATCCTGATGGACCGCGCGGGCCTGGCCTACTGGCTGGCCGTGCCTGCAGCGGGCCTGGTGAGCCTGGCGGCGGGCTACCTGTTCGGGCGGCCCGCGCTCAGGCTGGAAGGGCTGTACCTGGCGCTGGCCACCTTTGCGCTGGGCGTGGCCATGCCCCAGCTGCTCAAGTACCGCCACCTGGAGGCCTGGACTGGCGGCGTGGGCGGCATCGTGCTGACCAAGCCCGAGGCGCCCTGGGGCCTGCCGCTGGATGCCGACCAGTGGTTCTACCTCTATGCATTGGCCGTGGCGGCGCTGCTGTTCTGGATGGCGCGCAACCTCATAGACAGCGGCAGCGGCCTGGCGCTGCGCGCCATCCGCGACCACGCCATGGCGGCCGAGGCCATGGGCGTGGACAACGCGCACTGCAAGTCCATGGCCTTTGCGATTTCAGCCGGCTACACGGGCGTGGGCGGCGCGCTGTCGGCCATTGCCGTGCAGTTCGTGGCGCCCGACTCCTTCACCATGTTCCTGTCCATTTCGCTGCTGGTGGGCGTGGTGGTGGGTGGCGTGGGAACGCTGTGGGGCGCGCTGTTCGGCGCCCTGTTCATCATGTTCATCCCGGGGCTGGCCGAGCAGGTGTCCAAGGCCGCGCCCTGGGCCGTCTACGGCACCGTGCTCATCGTCTTCATGTTCGCCATGCCCGGAGGCGTGATGGGCCTGCTGCACCGACTGGGCCGGCCGGGCCGGCGCCTGCCACTGCAGCGGCCGCGAGCCTGACTTTCCATCCCCATCCACAGGAGTCCCCCCATGAATTCCAGTCCGGCCATCCGCATGGAACGCCACGGCAACAACGACGACAGCGGCGACAGCGGCGAGATCGCCCTCATCGTTCTCCAGGACAGCACCCGCATGAATCCGCTGGGCAGGCCCTTGCAGCTGCGGCTGCGCGAACTGCTGGCCGAGGTGCGCGAGGACACCTCCCTCCGCGCCCTGGTGCTCACCGCCGAGGGCCGGGGGTTCTGCGTGGGCGCGGACCTGTCGTCCATGGGCGGCGCGCAAGGCGGGGCACAAGGCGGGGCCCAGGCCGATGGCCGCACGCTGGGCGCGCAGACGGCCGACAACATGCAGCAGTTGTCCAACCGCCTCATCCTGGACCTGCAGCAGTTGCCCGTGCCCGTGGTCTGCGCCATCAACGGCGCGGCAGCCGGGGCCGGCGTGGGACTGGCCCTGGCTGGCGATGTGGCGCTGGCGGCGCGCTCGGCCTACTTCTACCTGCCTTTCCTGCCGCGCCTGGGCATCGTGCCGGACCTGGGCACCACCTGGTTCATCGAGCGCCGGCTGGGCCGTGCGCGCGCCATGGGCCTGTCCCTGCTGGGCGACAGGCTGGGCGCGCAGCAGGCTGCCGACTGGGGCCTGGTCTGGGCCTGCGTGGACGACGAGGCCCTGCGCGAGCAGGCCCTGGCCACGGCCGCCCGCCTGGCGCGGCTGCCGGCCGGCGCCGTGCTGGAAGCCCGCCGCGCGCTGGACCACGCAGCCGCTTCCACGCTGGAGCAGCAGCTTCACTACGAGGCCGAACGCCAGCGCGAGCTGGTGGGCGCGCCAGCCTTCATGGAAGGCGTGCAGGCCTTCATGCAAAAGCGCGAACCCGTGTTCGCGCCACGCCAGCCGGGCTGACCGCCGCGCCTTCCCCCCACGCCTTCCCGACGCACCTTGCTGCGCCTGCACATGCATTCGTCGGAATCGACGATGGGCGCGCGCCCGGCCGGTTCCTACCATGGACCGGCCACCACAAGAAAAGCGGGCACGCCGCCCGCAAGCCAGGAGACAACCATGCGCAACACCATCGCCCGGGGCCCCTGGGCCCTGATCGCCTGCCTGGCGCTGGCCCTGCCGGCCATCACCCAGGCGCCAGCCCAGGCCCAGAAGAAGTACGACACCGGCGCCAGCGACACCGAGATCCGCATCGGCAACTTCGTGCCCTACTCGGGCCCGGTGTCGGCCTACGGCACCATCGGCAAGGCCCATGCGGCCTACTTCGCCAAGATCAACGCCGAAGGCGGCATCAACGGCCGCAAGATCACCTACCTCTCCGCCGACGACGCCTACAACCCCGCCCAGAGCGTGGAGCAGACGCGCAAGCTGGTCGAGCGCGACGGCGTACTGCTGATGTTCGGCGCGCTGGGCACCTCGCACAACCAGGCCGTGCATCGCTACATGAACCAGCGCAAGGTGCCCCAGCTCTTCGTCTCCACGGGTGCCACGCGCTGGGGCGATCCGAAGAACTTCCCCTGGACCATGGGCTGGCAGCCCACCTACCAGCTCGAAGGCCGCACCTTCGCCCAGCACATCCTGGCCACGCGGCCCCAGGCCAAGGTGGCCGTCCTGATGCAGAACGACGACTTCGGCAAGGACTACCTCAAGGGCGTGCTCGACGGATTCGGCGAGCAGGCCAAGCAGCGCATCGTCGTGCAGCAGACCTACGAGGTCGGCGACCCCACGGTGGACAGCCAGATGGTGGCGCTCAAGGGCTCGGGGGCGGACACCTTCATCAACATCAGCACGCCCAAGTTCGCGGCCCAGTCCATACGCAAGGCCGCCGACATCGGCTGGAAGCCTGCGCACTACCTGGTCAGCGTCTCGCTGTCCATCAGCTCGGTGCTCAAGCCCGCGGGCCTGGACAACGCGCGCGGCGTGATGACGGCCAGCTACCTGCGCGAGCCCTCGGACCCCACCAACCAGGGCACGCCCGAGCTGGCCGGCTACCTGGCCTTCATGAAGCAGTTCTACCCGGCCGGCGACCCCAACGATTCGCTCAACGTCATCGGCTACTCCCAGGCCCAGACCCTGGTGCAGGTGCTCAGGCAGGCAGGCGACGAGCTCACGCGCGCCAACATCATGAAGCAGGCCGCCAGCCTGAAGATGGACCTGCCCATGCTCTACCCGGGCATCAGCCTGCAGACCGGTGGGGACGATTTCTTCCCCATCAAGAAGATGCAGCTCGTGCGCTTCGACGGCAGCCGCTACGCGCCCGTGCAATGACCCCGGCCTTCAGGACAACGACAGGAGACACCCCCATGCCCGCCTTGCAAGGACTGATGCAGGACCGCCCGCTCATGATCTCGTCGCTGATCGAGCATGCGGCGCGCTTTCACCCGCACACCGAGATCGTCTCGCGCCTGCCGGAAACCCGGGACGGTGGCCTGCACCGCACCGACTGGGCCGGCATGCGCCGCGCCTCCTGCCAAGTGGCCAACGCCCTGCAGTCGCTGGGCGTGCAGCCTGGCGAACGCGTGGGCACGCTGGCCTGGAACAGCTGGCGCCACCTGGCGCTGTACTTCGGCGTCTCGGGCAGCGGCGCGGTGCTGCACACCATCAACCCGCGCCTGTTTCCCGAGCAGATCGAATACATCGCCAACCATGCCGAGGACCGGGTGCTGTTCTTCGACGTGACCTTCGCGCCGCTGGTGGAAAAGCTCGCACCGCATCTGAAGACCGTCACCACCTATGTCTGCATGAGTTCGCGCGAGCACATGCCCGCGCTGGACCTGCCCGGCCTGCACTGCTGGGACGAGCTGGTGGGCAACCAGAGCGAGGACTTCGACTGGCCCGAGTTCGACGAGCGCACGGCTTCGTCGCTGTGCTACACCTCGGGCACCACGGGCCACCCCAAGGGCGTGCTGTACTCGCACCGCTCCACCGTGCTGCACACGCTGATGGAGCTGGCGCCCGACACCTTCGGCCTGAACGCGAGCGAGACCGTGATGCTCATCGTGCCCATGTTCCATGCCAACGCCTGGGGCACGCCCTATGCGGCGGCCATGGCCGGCGCACGGCTGGTGCTGCCCGGCCCGCACCTGGACGGCCAGAGCGTCTACGAGCTCATGCGCGACGAGAAGGTCACCTTCTCGCAGGGCGTGCCCACCGTGTGGCTGATGCTGTTCCAGTACCTGGATGCGCATCCCGACATCGACCCGCGCGCGCTGGGCGTCAAGAGCATAGGCATCGGCGGCGCGGCCGTGCCGCGCGCCATGCTGGAGCGCTTCGAGAACCAGTTCGGCGCCCAGGTCGTGCAGGGCTGGGGCATGACCGAGACCAGCCCCATCGGCGTGGTCAGCAAGCTGCTGCCCCGGCACGACGCGCTGTCGGGCGAGGAACTGGTCAAGGTCAAGCTCAAGCAGGGGCGCGGCGTCTGGGGCGTGGACCTCAAGATCGTGGACGACGACGGCCGGCCCCAGCCCTGGGACGGCCAGGCCCGGGGACACCTGCGCGTGCGCGGCCCCTGGATCGCCAGCGGCTACTTCAAGGGCGAAGGCGGCTCGCCCGTCGATGAGGAAGGCTTCTTCACCACGGGCGACGTGGCCACCATCGATGCCGACGGCTTCCTGCAGCTGGTGGATCGCGCCAAGGACGTGATCAAGTCGGGCGGCGAGTGGATTTCCTCCATCGACGTGGAGAACGCCGCCATGGGCCATCCCGGCGTGGCCGAGGCCGCCATCATCGGCGTGGCCCATCCCAAGTGGCAGGAGCGGCCGCTGCTGCTGGTGGTGCCGCGCGCAGGCCACAGCGTCAGCCGCGAGTCCATGCTCGACTTCCTGTCCACGCGCATCGCCAAATGGTGGCTGCCCGACGACGTGCTGCAGGTGGCCGAGCTGCCGCACACGGCCACGGGAAAACTGCTAAAGACCAAGCTGCGCGAGCAGTACAAGAACCATCCACTGCCCACGGCCTGAAAGGAGACCTCCATGCCAGGACCGCTTGAAGGCGTGCGCGTGGTCGAGTTCGCGGGCCTGGGCCCGGGGCCGTTCTGCGCCATGCTGCTGGCCGACATGGGTGCCGAGGTGCTGCGCATCGCGCGGCCCGGCACGCCGGTCGATGCTCAGGACATCACCACGCGCAGCCGCAGCCAGGTCGAGATCGACCTGCGCGGCGAGGAAGGCCAGGCCTCGGCCCTGGCGCTGATCGCACGTGCCGACCTGCTGATCGAGGGCTTTCGGCCCGGCGTGATGGAGCGCCTGGGCCTGGGGCCCGAGCCCTGCCTGGCGCGCAACCCGCGCCTGGTCTACGGCCGCATGACGGGCTGGGGCCAGCACGGGCCGCTGGCGCATGCGGCGGGGCATGACATCAACTACATCGCCATCTCCGGCGCGCTGCACGCCATCGGCCGCGCGGGCGAGGCGCCCGTGCCGCCGCTCAACTACGTGGGCGACTTCGGCGGCGGCGGCATGCTGCTGGCCGTGGGCCTGCTGGCCGCCCTGCACGAGGCCGGGCGCAGCGGCCGGGGCCAGGTCATCGATGCGGCCATGACCGATGGCACGGCCCTGCTGTCGGCCTTCATGTACGGCTTCAAGGCCAAGGGCCAGTGGAGCAACCAGCGCGGAGAGAACTTGCTGGACGGCGGCGCGCACTTCTATGACACCTATGCCTGCGCCGACGGCAAATACATCGCCATAGGCGCCATCGAGCCGCAGTTCTACGCCGAGCTGCGCCAGCGCTGCGGCATACAGGACCCGCTGTTCGACGCGCAGCTGGACGCCGCACGCTGGCCCCTGCTCAAGCTGCGCCTGGCCGACGTGTTCCGCACGCGCACGCGCCAGCAGTGGTGCGAGCTGCTGGAAGGCAGCGATGCCTGCTTCGCCCCCGTGCTCGACTGGGACGAGGCGCCCCAGCACGCCCACAACCGCGCGCGCGCCACGTTCACCGAGGCCGGTGGCGTGCTCCAGCCCGCGCCGGCGCCGCGCTTTTCGCGCAGCGTGCCCGAGCAGCCCCGCCCCCCGCGCGCCGCCAGCCTGCAAGACACGCTGGCCGCGTGGAACGCCCGCTCCTGAGGAAACCCCATGCCCATGTATCTCACCCAGGCCATCCACAAGGGCCGCCGCGAAAGGGCTGGCGCCACGGCGGCCATCTGCGGCGAAGAGCAGGCCAGCTGGTCGCAGCTTGCGCAGCGCGTCGAACGCTGTGCCGGCCTGCTGCGGGCGCTGGACGTGGCGCCCGGCGACCGCGTCGGCATGATGGGCCTGAACTCCATCCGCTACCTTGAATACTTCTATGGCTGCTGGTGGGCAGGCGCCGCGGTCAACCCCGTCAACATCCGCTGGAGCGCGCACGAGGTGGCCTACTCGCTGGACGACTGCGACACGCGCGTGCTCTTCGTGGACGATGCCTTCGCGCCCCTGGTGCCCCGGCTGCGCGAGCTGTCCTCCAGCCTGCGCACCGTGGTGTTCTGCGGCACGGGCGCCGCGCCCGAAGGCGCGCTGCACTACGAGCAATTGCTGGCCGCCGCCACGCCCTGCGCCGACGCGCTGCGCAGCGGCAACGACCTGGCCGCCGTGATGTATACGGGCGGCACCACGGGCCGGCCCAAGGGGGTGATGCTCAGCCACGACAACCTGTTCATCAACGCCCTGTCCAATGCCAGCAACGTGCCGCGCCAGCATGTGAAGGTGGGCATGGTGGTCACGCCCATGTTCCATGTGGCCGGCTGCGGCCTGGCCCTGCTCATGGCCCAGCGCCTGGTGCCCCAGGTCATCGTGCCGGCCTTCGACGAGCTGGCCATCCTCGCCGGCGTGCAGCAGCACGGCGTGAACGAGCTGTTCCTGGTGCCCACCATGATCCGCCGGCTGATCGAGCATCCGCGCCTGGCGGAGTTCGACCTGTCCAGCCTGCGCCTCATGCTCTATGGCGCGGCGCCCATCGACGCCAGCCTGCTGGAGCGCGCCATGCAGGCGCTGCCCGGCGCCGACTTCGCCCAGGCCTACGGCATGACCGAGCTGTCGCCCACCATCGTGTCCATGGGCCCGGCCGAGCACCGTCCAGGCCCGCAGCGCGAGCGCCTGCTGCGCGCGGCCGGCCGGCCCGTGACCATTGCCGAGGTGCGCATCGTCGATGGCGAGGGCCGCGAGCTGCCGCCCGGCGAGGTGGGCGAGATCACGGCGCGCGGCCCCATGGTCATGCAGGGCTACTGGAACAGGCCCGCCGAGACGGCCGCCGCGCTCAAGGACGGCTGGATGCACACGGGCGACATGGGCCGGCTGGATGCCGACGGCTACCTCTTCGTCGTGGACCGGCTCAAGGACATGATCGTCAGCGGCGGCGAGAACGTGTACTCGGCCGAGGTCGAGAACGCCATCGCCCAGCTGCCCCAGGTCGCCATGTGCGCCGTCATCGGCGTGCCCGACGAACGCTGGGGCGAGCGCGTGCACGCCGTGATCGTCGCGCGCGAGGGCCAGCCGCTGACCGAGGCCGAGGTCATCGCCCACTGCCGCGAACGCATCGCGGGCTACAAGTGCCCGCGCTCGGTGGAGTTCCGCGCCGAGCTGCCGCTGTCGGCCGCCGGCAAGCTGCAGAAATTCCAGCTGCGCGAACCCTACTGGCAGGGCCGCGAACGCCGCATCAACTGACCCCCACGAACCACCAGGCCACGCCATGCCACTGCAACTGACACGCTCCTGGAGCACCCCCGAGCTGGAAAGCCTGCGCGCCACCGCCGTGCGCTTTCTGGAAACCGAAATGCAGCCCCAGGACGAGGCCGCACGCCAGCTCGGCAACGTGGGCCATGCCATCTGGCGCCGCGCCGGCGAGCTGGGCCTGCTGTGCACCGACATCCCCGAGGACTACGGCGGCGGCGGCGGCGACTTCCGCCACGAGGCCGTGATCCACGAGGAGATGGCGCGCCGCGCCCTCTCGGGCATGAGCAACTCCGTGCACTCCATCGTGGCCCACTACCTGCTCAACCACGGCACCGAGGCGCAAAAGCGCAAGTACCTGCCCGCCATGGCGCGCGGCGAGCTGGTGGGCGCCATCGCCATGACCGAGCCCGGCGCGGGCTCGGACCTGCAGGGCGTGCGCACGCGCGCAGAACTCAGGGACGGCCGCTACCTCATCAACGGCAGCAAGACCTTCATCACCAACGGCCTGCTGGCCGGCCTGATCCTCGTGGTCTGCAAGACCGACCCGGCCCAGGGCGCGCGCGGCACCTCCATCCTCATCGTGGAGACCCGGGACTGCGCGGGCTTTCGCGTGGGCCGCGTGCTCGACAAGATGGGCATGAAGGCCCAGGACACCTCGGAGCTTTTCTTCGACGACGTGGCCGTGCCGCAGGACGCGCTGCTGGGCGGGCGCGAAGGCCAGGGCTTCTACCAGCTCATGGGCGACCTGCCCTACGAGCGCCTGATCATCGGCCTGGCTGCCCTGGCCTGCATGGAAGGCGCCTACGAGGCCACGCTGGCCTACGTGCGCGAGCGCCGCGCCTTCGGCCAGGCCATTGCCGACATGCAGAACACCCGGTTCAAGCTCGCCGAGGTGGCCACCACGCTGACCGTGGGCCGCGCCTTCATCGACCGCTGCGTGGAGCAGCTGGTGGCCGGCACGCTGGACACGGCCACGGCCTCCATGGCCAAGCTCTGGGGCTCGGAAGCGCAGGGCCGCGTGCTTGACGAACTCGTGCAACTGCATGGCGGCTACGGCTACATGAACGAATACATGGTCACCCGCATGTACGCCGATGCGCGCGTGCAGCGCATCTACGGCGGCACCAGCGAAATCATGAAGGAAGTGATATCGCGCGCGCTCTGACGCTCTGATCCCCTGGCGGCACCTAGCGCTGCCGCAGTCCCCCTATCCCTTCCCCGGCAGCACAGGAGACAGCAGCCATGACCCTCGACGACCTCATCTACAAGCCCGGCCTGCTCAAGGGCGAACGCATCCTCGTCACTGGCGGCGGCACCGGCCTGGGCCGTGTCATGGCCGAGGCCTTTCTCATGATGGGCGCCGACATCCACCTGTGCGGCCGGCGCGGCGCCGTGGTCGAGCAGACAGCGCAGGAGCTGGTGCAGCAGCACGGCGGCCGGGCCACGGGCCATGCCTGCGACGTGCGCCAGCCCGAGGCCGTGGAGCAGATGATCCAGGCCATCTGGGCCGATGGCGGCGCGCTCACGGGTCTGGTCAACAACGCGGCCGGCAACTTCGTCAGCCGCACCGAGGACCTGTCCATGCGCGCCTTCGACGCCGTGGCCAACATCGTCATGCGCGGCAGCTTCAACCTCACGCTGGAGTGCGGCCGCCGCTGGCTGGCCGAGGGCCGCAAGGCCAGCGTGCTGTCCATCCTCACCACCTGGGTCTGGAACGGCTCGGCCTTCACCGTGCCCTCGGCCATGGCCAAGTCGGGCGTGCATGCCATGACGCAGTCGCTGGCCGTGGAATGGGGCAACCGGGGCATACGCTTCAACGCCATCGCGCCGGGCCTGTTCCCCACCGAAGGCATGAGCGCGCGGCTGAACCCGCAGGGCGGCGAGCATGTGCGTGCCGACAACCCCATGGGCCGCAACGGCCGCATGCCCGAGCTGGCCAACCTGGCCGTCTTCCTCATGAGCCGCCAGGCCGAGTACCTGACGGGACAGACCATCGCCATAGACGGCGGACAATACCAGGCGACGGGCGGCAACTTCGCCGGGCTGGCCAGCTGGAGCGACCAGGACTGGGCGAATGCGCGCAGCGCCATCGAATCGCGCAACGCGGCCGACCGCCAGCAAAGAACCGCATAGACACAAGGAGACAAGCCATGAGCCAAGAACGCGTGCGCATATCGGTGGACCACGGCGTGGCCGAGGTGACCCTGGCCCGGCCCGACAAGATGAATGCGCTGGACCCCGCCATGTTCGACGCCCTGATCGACGCATTGGCGCGGCTGCGGGGCACGCCCGGGTTGCGCGCCGTGGTGCTGCATGGCGAAGGGCGCGCCTTCTGCGCGGGCCTGGACATGGGCAGCATGGCCGGCATTGCCGACGGCCAGCAGACGGCGGACATGACGGACCTGGCCGCGCGCACGCACGGCATGGCCAACCGCTTCCAGCAGATCTGCTGGGGCTGGCGCGAGCTGCCCGTGCCCGTGATCGCCGCCGTGCACGGCGTGGCCTACGGCGGCGGCCTGCAGCTGGCCCTGGGCGCGGACATCCGCCTGGTGGCCGATGATGCGCGGCTGTCCATCATGGAGATCAAGTGGGGACTGGTGCCCGACATGGCCGGCTGCGCGCTGGCCGCGCCGCTGGTGCGCGGCGATGTGCTGCGCGAACTGGTCTACACCGGCCGCATCGTGCCCGGCCCCGAGGCCGTGGCCCTGGGCCTGGCCACGCGCGTGAGCGCTGCGCCGCTGGAGGAAGCGCGCCATCTGGCCCGCCAGATCGCGGTCAGCAGCCCGCACGCCATACGCGCATCCAAGCGCCTGATGCAGCTCAGCGAAACCGCTTCTCCCGCAGACATCCTGCTGGCCGAGGCGCAGGAGCAGCAGGCCCTGCTGGGCAGCGCCAACCAGGCCGAAGCCGTGCGCGCCGGCCTGGAAAAGCGGGTGCCGGTATTCAACGATCAAGGCCTTTAGACACCTTTTGAAACAGCCGCCGGACCCTGCATCGGGGTCCGGCGCAGCCATCCGCAAATACCCTTATTCGACGCCCTTTCGCCACTGCGCTGATTTTTTAGGCATTCCGTGGAAAGCCTTGCAGGGCGCGGATTCGGCAAGTTACACCCGGAGTTTTCCACAACTCCGTCCACACGCACCGGGGATAAAAACCCGGTGCCTGAGGGGCATGCAAGTGCAGGCATACTTGACGGCTTGCCTCGGCTTCCCCCTCTTTTCCCATGCCCCGCCTGCACGCTCCCAGCAAGGATGACAGCCGCCTGCTGCCGCCTTTTGCCGCCCTGCCCGAGCGCTGCATCCACGTGCCCGCCACCGACGCCGAATTCGCGGCCGCACGCGCCGCGCTGATGGCGGCTCCCGTGCTCGGTTTCGATACCGAGAGCAAGCCGCTGTTCCACGCCCACCAGACCGACACCGGCCCCCATGTGGTGCAGTTGGCCACCTGCGACCAGGCCTGGCTGCTGCAGCTGCACCATGCGCAGGCACGCGCGCTTGCGGCCGACGTGCTGGCCAGCGAGTCCATCTGCAAGGCCGGTTTCGGCCTGGACCATGACCGCAGCGCGCTGCCCGCGCGCCTGGGCGTTGCGCTGCACAACGTGATCGACCTGGACCGCGTGTTCAAGCGCCACGGCTACGCCAGCTCGGTGGGCGTGCGCGCGGCTGTGGCCCTGGTGCTGGGGCAGAACTTCCACAAGTCCAAGAAGATCTCCACCTCCAACTGGGCTGCACCGCAGCTGAGCCTGGCCCAGCGCCACTACGCGGCCAACGACGCCCACGGCGCCGCCATGGTGCATGCCGCCCTGCCCGCCTGGGAACAGCTCCAGCCGGCCGTGGCCGAACGCCCCTCCAGGCCCGCCAGGCCTGCGCCTGAACCCCGCGGCCCCGGCAGCTCCAGCGGCCCGCGGGGACCACGCAGGCCCCACGCGCCACGCGAGCAGGACGCACCGCGCGAGCCGCATGTGTCGCACGAGCAGCATGTGTCGCACGAGCCGCACAAGCCGCACGATCCACATGCACCGCGCGAGTCCAGCGCCCCGCGCTCATCGCCACGCCCCTCCCGCACCCCACGCCTGCTGCAGGCGCCGGTCACGCCGGGCAAGCCAAGCCCCGGCTAGGCCTCTTCCTCTTGCGGCACCAGCCGCACCCGGTCGCGGCCTGCGCGCTTGGCCTCGTAGAGCATGGCGTCGGCACGCGCCAGCGCCTGCTCCAGCGTCTGGCCCTGGGCCATCCAGGCCACGCCAAAGCTGGCCGTGATGCGTATGTCGTCGGGCAGCGCGCTGAAGCCCATCAGGCGCAGCTGGGTCTGGATGCGCCGGGTGATCCATTGCGCGGCCAGCGGGTCGGCGTGCGGCAGCAGGGCCACGAACTCCTCCCCGCCAAAGCGTGCAACCAGGTCCTGCTGGCGTGTGCTGCGCAGCAGCAGGCGCGCAAAGCGCTGCAGCACCTCGTCGCCCGCCGCATGGCCCCAGCCGTCGTTGACCCGCTTGAAATGGTCCAGGTCGCACACCAGTACGGCGGCCGACAGCTGCGGCTGCTCGGCCAGCCGGCGCTGCACGGCCTCCTTGAAGGCGCGCCGGTTCAGCAGCCCGGTCAGCGGATCGCGGTCGCGTTCCTCGTGCAGCTCCTGCACGGTGTCGCGCACCGCTGCGGCCAGGAAGAGCATGGCAAACAGCAGGCCGAACACCAGCAGGCTCAGCTGCAGCGCCATCCACGAGGAAGAAATGCCCAGCCATTCGCCGGCTGCGGTGGCCGATACCGAAGCAGCACGCGGCGTCACCCACAGCGTGCGGACGAAAAAGCTCAGCGCAAAGACCACGAACACCCACAGCAGCAGCCGGTCCCAGCCTGTGCAGGGATGCCTGCGTGGCAGCCGCCACAGCGGCAGGGCCAGCTGCAGGCCCAGGCCGAAATTGAGCACATGCTGGCGCGCCTGGGCATCGGGCACGGCCCAGGCGTAGTAGCCCAGCACCACCAGCACCGCGCCGCCAAAGCCGGCCGCCAGCGGTGCATCCGGGCGCACGCCCTGGCGTATGGCCATGGCCTCGGTGATGAACCAGGCCGCGCACAGTTGCAGCGCGGCCGTCGTCAACGCATTGACGGGAACGGCCGCAGGCCGCTCCAGGATCTGCAGCAGCAGCGCCAAGCTGAAGCCGGTGAAGGCGAAGGACATGCTGCGCAACTCGCGCCGGGCACGCAGATGCCGCCAGCAGACATAGAAACAGCCGGCCAGCAGCAAGGTGCACAGGGGCACCGCCAGCGCCAGAAGATGTCTTGCTGTCAACGTCACCATCAACTCCCTGATGGAGTCTAGCGATCAGGTCACGTTACAACACATCGTTAACAAAAATACACATTCACTCACGGCCCTGGCAATGGCAGGCTGGGCATATCTGCGCGTGGCAGAGGAGCAACCGGGCTGCGGCGTATATGTTCGTAACCAACGCATCGTTGGGCACCGGAGGCCGGCACGCCACAATGCCAACCGTCCTCCGCTAGTAAAACCTCAGGACTTACGCAAACAGGATGCGGGAACGCGCCGCTCCCCATGGCAAATGGCCCGCCCGTGCCCTTCTTGCGTAAGCCGTCACCAGAAAGGCAATCTTCCATGCGCATCGAAACCCTGGCCGTCCACGCCGGCTACTCGCCCGACCCCACCACCAAGTCGGCCGCCGTGCCCATCTACCAGACCGTGGCCTACGCCTTCGACAGTGCCCAGCATGGCGCCGACCTGTTCGACCTCAAGGTGGCCGGCAACATCTACACGCGCATCATGAACCCCACCACCGACGTGCTGGAAAAGCGCGTCGCGGCGCTGGAAGGCGGCATTGCCGCCGTGGCCGTGGCCTCGGGCATGGCCGCCATCACCTATGCCATCCAGGCGATTGCCGAGGCCGGCGACAACATCGTCTCGGCCAGCACGCTCTACGGCGGCACCTACAACCTGTTCGCCCACACCTTCCCGCAGCAGGGCATCACGGTGCGCTTTGCCGATCCGCGCGACCCGGCCAGCTTTGCCCAGCACATCGATGAGAAGACCAAGGCCATCTTCATCGAGTCCATCGGCAACCCGCTGGGCAACGTCACCGACATCCGCGCCCTGGCCGACGTGGCCCATGCCCATGGCGTGCCGCTGATCGTGGACAACACGGTGCCCAGCCCCTATCTGCTGCGCCCCATCGAGCACGGCGCCGACATCGTCGTGCACTCGCTGACCAAGTACCTGGGCGGCCACGGCAACAGCGTGGGCGGCGCCGTCGTGGACAGCGGCAAGTTCCCCTGGGCCGAGCACAAGACACGCTTCAAGCGCCTGAACGAGCCCGATGTCAGCTACCACGGCGTGGTCTACACCGAGGCCCTGGGCGAGGCCGCCTACATCGGCCGCGTGCGCGTGGTGCCGCTGCGCAATACCGGCGCCGCACTGTCGCCGCACAATGCCTTCCTCATCCTGCAGGGCATAGAGACGCTGGCCCTGCGCATGGACCGCATCTGCGAGAACACCCAGAAGATCGCCGAGACGCTGCAAAAGCATCCCAAGATCGAATGGGTGCGCTACGCCGGCCTGCAGGACCACCCCGACCACGCCCTGGTGAAGAAGCAGCTGGGCGGCCGCGCCTCGGGCATCCTCTCGTTCAGCCTCAGGAACGGCAGCGGCGACAGCGACACGCGCGCCGCCGGTGCGCGCTTCTTGGATGCGCTGCAGCTGTTCACGCGCCTGGTCAACATCGGCGACGCCAAGTCCCTGGCCACGCACCCGGCATCGACCACGCACCGCCAGCTGGACGCCGAGGAGCTTGCCAAGGCCGGCGTGACCGAAGGCATGGTGCGCCTGTCCGTGGGCATCGAGCACATCAGCGACCTGCTGGCCGACCTGGAGCAGGCGCTGGCCAAGGTCTGATTCCCGCGCAAGGGCTGGCCGGACTGCGCGGCGGCCCGGCCCTTGCAGGCAGGCCCTGGCCTGTCAGCGCCGCTTGGCGCGCTCCCGCACTTGCTGCGAGGAGTAGAAGATCAGCGGATCGGGCGTGCGCTGCGGGTTGGCGCAGGGCTCGATGGCATGGCCCTTGGGCGGGGCGCAGCGGGCCAGGTCGCGCAGCTGGGCCTGGGTGCGTTCGGCGTGTCGCGCGGCGGTCTCGCCTTCGGACGGGCGGCTGCCGGGCACGATGAGGCGCAGCTCCATCTTGCGGATGGCAGGCTCCACGGCATAGGTGCCCTGGTACTGCATCACCACGCGGCGCTCGGCCAGGTCCACCGTGGCCAGCACGGCGCGCATGGGCACGGGAATCATGGCGCCCGACTGGTAGCGCACCAGCACGAAGGGCGCAAAGGGCTTGGGAATCTTCAGCTCCAGTGTATGGCCCTTGCCTCCGCGCGCATCGGCGCGCACGCGCAGTTGCCCGCCGTCGGGCAGGTAGCGGTCCAGCCGCCAGCCCGTGGATACACGCTGCGCACCCACGCAGGGCGCGTAGTAGTACTCGGTGGCATCAGCATCCTTGCCCGTGTAGAGCATCTGGGCACCTTCATGCTCGGTGAGCGCCTTGGCGGCCACGTCCGCACCGTCGGCCCTGGCGCCAACCAGCGTGCCGCCGCGCACGAACACGCCCGTGTACGGGAACCAGGTGGTGCGCTGGTTGGCCACGGCGCCATAGGGCTTGCATTCGGTGGACATGCTCTGGTCCTGCATGTCGGCCTGGGGCGCCATGGGCTCGCCGCCGTGGCCACCGCCCTGGTCGGCCAGGCTCAGGCGGCCATCGGCCTCGATGGTGAAGGTGGCCTTGGCCACCATGGAGTAGTAGCGGCCGGCAGCGTCTTCGCCGATCAGCAGCAGGCTGGGCAGGGGCGTGAGGTTGGCGACCTCGGGTTCGGCGTGCGGCGCATCGGCCGGGGCCTTGGCAGGCACCTCGGGCCGGGGCTGGTCCTGTGGCTGGCTGGGCGCCGGTGCCTGGGGCGGCGCAGTGGCGCAGCCGGCAAGGACCAGGGACAGCGGCATGGCAAGAACAAGCGAACGCAACAACATGGAACTCCCTCGGATCATTGAGGCCGACGATGCTACTGCATGCGCCGGCGCGCGATGCAATGCCAGGCAACGCGGCACGGGCAGGCTCAGGCCAGATCCCTTGCCAGCCGCAGGCCGGTCATCTGCCAGCGCGCCTGGGTGGGGAAGAAATTGCGGTAGCTGGCGCGCGCATGGCCGGGCGGCGTGAGGCAGGAGCCGCCACGCAGCACGTACTGGTTGACCATGAACTTGCCGTTGTATTCACCCACCGCGCCCTCGGCCACCACAAAGCCCGGGTAGGCGGTGTAGGCCGACTGGGTCCACTCCCAGACCTCGCCCAGCGCATGGCTGCCGGGCTGCATGGCGCGCGGGTGCACGGGGCCGGGCGGCTCGCCGTGCTGCGGGCGCTGCGCCATCTGCGCGGCAAGGGCCGCCTCCCATTCCGCCTCGGTGGGCAGGCGCGCGCCTGCCCAGCGCGCATAGGCATCGGCCTCGAAGTAAGAGAGGTGGCAGACGGGCCTGCGCCCGTCCAGCGCCAGCGCGCCATGCAGGCTGAATTCCTGCCACATGCCGTCCATCACGCCGCCGGCCTGGCGCCGCCAGTACCACGGGTGCTCCAGCTGCTGCGCGCAGCGCCAGTCCCAGCCTTCGGCCAGCCACCACTGCGGCTGGGCATAGCCGCCATCCTTGACGAAGCGCAGGAACTCGGCATTGCTCACGGGCCGCTGCGCCATCTCGCAGCCCTGCAGGAACACCTCGTGGCGCGGGCGCTCGTTGTCGAAGGCAAAGCCCTCGCCCGCATGGCCCACGGCATGCATGCCGCGCGGCACGGTCAGCCACTGCAGCGGCGGGGGCAATCCATCGGGCTCTTGCGGCGCAGGCACGCCTTCTTCCTGCGCGCGGTACGCAGGCCACAGCGGGTGGCAGGACAGCAGGTGCTTGATGTCGGTCAGCAGCAGTTCCTGGTGCTGCTGCTCATGCTGCAGGCCCAGTTCCAGCAGCGCGGCCAGCCGTGCAGGCGGCTGCGTGCCCCAGTCCTCGAACATCTGCAGCATGCGCTGGTCCACGGCCTCGCGGTAGGCCAGCACCCGCGCCAGCGAGGGGCGCGTCAGCAGCCCGCGCTGCGCACGCGGATGCCGCTCGCCCACCTGCTGGTAGTAGGAGTTGAACAGCACGCGAAAGTCGGCATCGAAGGGCGGCACGCCGGGCGCGTGCTCGGCCAGCACAAAGGTCTCGAAGAACCAAGTGGTATGCGCCAGATGCCATTTGGCCGGGCTGGCGTCTGGCATGGACTGCACGCAGGCATCCTCGGCCGACAGGGGCGCGGCCAGCAGCACGGTGCTCTGGCGCACGGCCTCGTAGCGCTGCACCCAGCGGAAGACGGCGGGCATTTCACGCATGGGCATGGATCACGGCAAACCACTGGCGCTCATCCGTCCAGACCTGGCAGGGCTCGAAGCCCGCGCAGGCCAGCATGCCCAGGAATTCGGGCAGCGGGTACTTGTAGCTGTTTTCGGTGTGGATGGTCTCGCCGGCCGAGAAATGCCGCAGCCCCTGCGGCCAGCCCACGATCAGCGGGCGGCGCGCGCGCAGATGCATCTCGATGCGCGAATGCTCGGCGTTGAAGAAGGCCACATGCTCCCAGTCGTCCGGGTTGAAGTCGCTGCCCAGCAGGCTGTTGACGTGGCTGAGCAGGTTCAGGTTGAAGCGCGCCGTCACGCCCTGTGCATCGTCATAGGCGGGCTCCAGCCATTGCGTGGACTTGGGCAGGTCTATGCCGATCAGCAGGCCGCCGTCGTCGTTGACCATGGCACGCATCTGGCCCAGCATGCGCTGGGCCTGTACCGGGTCGAAATTGCCGATGGACGAGCCCGGATAGAACAGCAGCCGCCCGGCCTGCGGGATATGGGGCGGCAGGATCAGCGGCTCGGTGATGTCGGCCGTGACGGCATGGGCCTGCAGCTGCGGAAACTCCTCGGCCAGCCGCCGCACGGACTGGCGCAGGAACGCGCCCGCAATGTCCACGCCCACGAAATGCCGTGGCCGCAGGCTGCGGCACAGGGCGCGCACCTTCTCGCAGTTGCCGGCGCCCAGCTCGATCAGCACCTCGCTGCCGCGCAGGGCCTCGGCCATGGCGGCGCCAGAGTCGGCCAGGATGGCGGCCTCGGTGCGCGTGGGGTAGTACTCTGGCAGCCGCGTGATCTGCTCGAACAGGTCGCAGCCGCGCGCGTCGTAGAGGTATTTGGGAGAGACCTGGGCCTGGGGCTGCATCAGCCCGTGCTGCAGTTCGGCGCGGGTCGCGCGCAGTGCGTGGTCCGCCCATTCCGGGGCCGCCTCGCGCCTGCCGCCCTGGGCTGGCGCACGCGGCGCCGAAGGCAAAGGCAGCGGCACGCGCTGGGCGCGCGATGCCAGGGCAGAGGAAGACACGGTCGAATCGTGGGCAGACAGCATGGTGGGGGCCTCGCGTTGTGCGCCGCCCGCCGCAGCATGGTGAATGCCGCATCCCGGCTTGCAGCAGGGCGCGGTCGCCAAGGGGCGGACAGCCAATGGTGACTGACGCCTGCAAACGGCAAGCGAGCCTCGCAAGACTCGCACCGGCAGGCCGAGGCACCAGCCTAGGCGCCTGCCCATGGCATGCGGGTAGGACAGTTTCCCCCGCGCGTGATTTTTTCGTGACCTGTACGGTGGTGCGCCGCAGCATGTCCGCAGCAGGCGAAAGCGCCAGTCCGGACGAAAAAAATCCGGTATGCCGCGAACGGCATACCGGACCAAGTACCCATCCTTGCCTCACTACGCGCTGCCGGATGAAGCAGCGCGTGCCTCACTCATGATCCGGAGATCAGAAGCGATAGCCCAGTCCCACACCGACCAGCACCGGGTTCACCTTGAAGGTGCCCACCTTGGTGCCGGCGGAGCTCACGTCCGTTTCAATGAAGACCTTCTTCACGTCGAAATTCAGCGACCAGTTCTTGTCCAGCGCGTAGTCGAAACCGATCTGCAGCGCGCCGCCGAAACTGTTTTTCTTGATCGAGGGGTTCAGCGCGGCCTGCACGGCAGGGTTGAAGCTCACGCTCGAAAAGCGGGTGTAGTTCACACCGGCGCCGACGTAGGGCTTGAAGGCGCCGAAATTGGTGAAGTGGTATTGCGCCAGCAGCGTGGGCGGCAGGTGCTTGAGGCTGCCGATCTGGCCCAGGCCGTTGGCACGCAGGTCGTGCTTTTGCGGGTAGGTCAGCACCAGCTCGGCCGCGATGTTGGGCGTGAAGAAGTAGGACACGTCCAGTTCGGGCATCCACTTGTTGTTGATCGACAGACCCAGACCCGTGCTGTCCTTGTTGGCGCTGTCCAGATTCACGGCGCGCACGCGCACCATCCAGGGGCCTTCGGCCTGCTGCGCAAACGCGGCACCCGACGACAGGGCGCAAACGGCAGCAACGGCGAGCAGAGTTCTTTTCATGATGGAGAGTCTTGGAGTAGCCCGGGGCAAATCCCGTAGCTGTATTGCATCAGGGGCGGACGTGGCCGATCTTGTCCTAGCTCAAACCCGAAGGTGCGCAGCCCCGCATGGCCGGATCGCGTTGGATGCATGCAACGCATTGCGCGGCGGGCCAGTTGCGGGCAGGCTGCAGCCATTGCTCAAATAGAATGCGAATCATTATCAAATCCGCATTCCCAGGAACCCGCCCCATGGCCGCCGCGCCTTCGCACCCCGACATCGCCCTGCTCTACAGCGACCACCACGGCTGGCTGGTGGGCTGGCTCAGGCGCAGGCTGGGCAATCCCTGCGATGCGGCCGACCTGGCCCAGGACACCTTCGTTCGCGTGCTGGGCAAGCCCCAGTCCCTGCATGGCGTGCGTGAGCCGCGCGCCTGGCTCACCACCATCGCCCACGGCCTGGTCGTGGACCACACCCGTCGCGCCGCGCTGGAGCGCGCCTGCCTGGACGCCATCGCCAGCCTGCCCGAGCCGCTGGCGCCCTCGGCCGAGGAGCGCCATCTGCTGATCGAATCCCTGGTGCGCATGGACAACCTGCTGGCCGGCCTGCCGCCCAAGGCCCGCAGCGCCTTTCTGCTCTCTCGCCTGGAAGGCCTGAGCTACCCGGAAATCGCCCTGCAGCTGGGCGTGTGCCTGAGTTCCGTCGAAAAATACATGGCCACCGCCATACGCCACTGCCTTTCCCTGCGCAAGGAACTGACGGCGTGAGCACAGACCAGGCCCCCCAGGCGCTGGAACAGGCCATTGCCTGGGCCGTGCGGCTGGCCTCCGGCACGGCCACCGATGCCGACCGCGCCGCCTGCCAGGCATGGCGCAGCAGCCACGCCGCGCACGAACAGGCCTGGCAACAGGTCCAGGCGGTGGAGGCCCAGTTCGCCCTGCCCGCCGGCCAGGCGGGACTGGCCCACGGCGTCCTGCGGTCCGCTGGTCCAGGTCCGGCGCGAGGCCGGCGCGCAAGCCTGCAGCGGCTGCTGTTCCTGGGCCCCGCGGCCCTGCTGCTGGGATCCATGGCATGGCGTTGGGCTGCACCGCGCGAGCAGATCGCGCTGGGCACGGCCATCGGTGAGCGCCGCAGCACCCTGCTGGCCGACGGCAGCCGCCTGCACCTGGCACCGGACACGCTGGTGCAGGTGGATTTCACCTTGCTGCGCCGCGTGGTCCGCCTGGCACGCGGCGAGATCTTCATCGACACCGGCAGCGACCCGCGCTCCCTCGCGGGCCGACGCTCCTTCTGGGTGGAAACGCCGCTGGCCCGCTTCGAGGCCCTGGGCACCAGCTTCGGCGTGCGCCACGAAAAACACCCGGACACGGCCACGCGCCTGTACGTCACCGAGGGCCGCGTGGCCATCCATGTCAGAGCGCTGGACGGCACTGCGCCAGACCCCCTGGACGCAATCGTCGCCACCTCCGGCGAAACCCATGTGCTGCACGCCGGCCAGCACCGCCCTGTTCGCCTGCTCGACGAAGGCCTGGTGCCCGACGCATGGACCGACGGCGTGCTTGTCGCCCGCCGCATGCGCCTGGACGCCTTCATGACCGAGCTGTCACGCCAGACCGGCATTCCCATGGAATGCGCCGACGACGTGGCTGCCCTGCATGTTTCAGGCGTATTCCAGCTGGACGGGCCGGATCCGGCGGGTCGTGCGCTGGCCGCCATTGCCCGCACGCTGCCTGTGCGTGTGGAGCGCGGACAAGGTGCGGCCAGCGGTGCCCACAGCGTCATGCGCCTGGTCAAAGCCTGATCCGGAATTTTTTTCAGGCAGTCATTACGGGTTTCACACCGCCCGTTCGGCATAGGAGCAAAGACATCGCTTTTTCCTTTGCCGCTTCTCAAGGACTGCCTCCATGCCCAGCCTGCCCAGTACCCGCCACGCTGCCCATCCGCCCTCCTGCACACGCCCCACGGCCCTGGCCACGCAGGCCTTGGCGCTGGGCCTGTTGATCACGCTGGGCCTGCCAGCGACCGCTCTGGCCCAGAGCCCGGGCTCCGCCCCGGATGCCAGGTCCATCCGGTTCGACCTGCCGGCCGGTGATCTGGAGACCAGCCTGCACAGCCTTGCGCGCCAGGCAGGCATCACCCTCTCGTTCGATCCAGCCCTGATCCAGGGCCGACAGTCGGCGGCGCTGAGCGGTACGCGCGGCTTGCAAGAAGGGCTTGCCGCCCTGCTCGCCCCGCACCAGCTGCAGGCCACGCGCACGGCCGAAGGCGGCTGGGCCGTGCACCGTGCGCGGCCCGGGGCCGCGGCCGAGCATGCACTGCCTACCGTGAACGTGCTGGCCGATGCCGAGCATGAAAGCGCCTGGGGCGCCGTGCCCGGCTACGCGCCGCGCCGCAGCGCCTCGGCCATGAAGATGGATGTGCCGCTGCTGGAGACGCCGCAGCAGGTCAGCATCATCGGCGAGGCCCAGATCCGCGACCAGGCCATCTCCAGCGTGGCCGAGGCCGTGCGCTACAGCGCGGGCGTGCGTCCCATGGACTACGGCGTCACCGATGACGACGTGGCCGTGCGCGGTTTCTATCTGACCGGCACGGGCCTGTACCGCGACGGCATGCGCATGGTCCACAACGGCTTCATGACCAACCTGGAGCCATATGGGCTGGAGCGGCTGGAAGTCGTGCACGGCCCGGCCTCGGTGCTGTACGGCCAGTCCGCGCCCGGTGGCCTGATCAATGCCGTCACCAAGCGCCCGCGCGCCGGCATGCAGCGCGAAGTGGGCGTGGAATTCGGCAGCCACGACCGGCGCCAGCTCACGGCCGACATCGGTGGTGCCATCAATGAACAGGGCACGGCACTGGCCCGGCTGACCGTGCTCAAGCGCGAATCGGGCACGCAGTGGAATGGCCTGCGCGCCGATCGCAGCTACATCGCCCCCTCCTTCACACTGCTGGGCGAGCGCACCAGCCTCACCCTGCTGGCGCAGTACCAGGAGGACGAAACCGGCTTCGTCATCCCCTACTACCGCCAGACGCCTGCGGGCTGGTCGGCCACGGACATCAACGTCAGCGGACCGGGATCTGGCCACCACAAGCGCAATGCCAGCGTGGGCTGGCTGCTGGAGCACCGCCTGAACGACCAGCTCACGCTGCGCAACAACCTGCGCTACCTGGACGGCCGCAACGACCGGCGCGAGATGCGCAACCGGGGCCTGACGGCCGACCAGCGCGGCATGGCACGCCTGGCCATGGTGCGGCCCGACGCCGAACAGACCTGGGTCATGGACACGCAGATCGAAGGGCGCCACCGGACGGGTGCCGTCTCGCACCAGTGGGCCGTGGGCTTCGACTACTACCGCTCCAGGCTCGACTGGCGCATCTACTCGCTCAACGGCGCCGTGGCGCCGCTGGACCTGGTCAACCCCATCCACATCGCGCCGAACTGGAATGACAACTACCTCAGCGACCGCGCGCTGGCCCGCACGCACCAGGCAGGTCTGTACGTGCAGGACCAGATCAAGTTCGGCGAGCGCTGGGTGCTCAGCGCCGGCCTGCGCCGCGACAGCGCACGCATAGACACCGACTACGACGCGCGCGCCGCAGCCAACGCGCCCTTCGCCGTCACCACCGTGCGCCGCACCGACAGCGCCGTCACCGGGCGGCTGGGCCTGATCTACCTGGCGCCCAGCGGCCTGGCTCCCTATGTGTCCTTCAACAACTCCTTCCAGCCGCCGCTGACCACGGTCACGGCCACCGACGCCAACGGCAGGCCCTACGAGCCCGAGACCGCGCGCCAGTTCGAGGCCGGCCTGCGCTACGCGCCGCCATCGGCCGGCTACACGCTCAGCGCCGCCGTGTTCGACCTGCGCAAGCGCAATGTGCGCACGCCATCCACACTCAACCCTCGCTTCGACGTGCAGACCGGCGAAGTGCGCAACCGGGGGCTGGAGCTGCAGGCCCAGGGCGAGATCGGCGGAGGCTTCTCGGCCATTGCGGCCTATACCTACCTCGACTCCAGGGTCACGCGCAGCAACAACGCCATCGAGATCGGCGCGCGCCCCGGCGCCACGCCGCGCCATGCCGCATCGCTGTGGGGCAAGTACCAGCGCGGCGCCCTGGAGCTGGGCCTGGGCCTGCGCCACATCAGCGCCACGCCTGGCGAGCTGCCCATGGACGGCGTGAAGACCCCCATGAACGACGCCTACACGCTGTGGGACGCCATGGCCGCCTACACCACCGGCCCGTGGCGCTTCTCGGTCAACCTCAGCAACCTCACCGACAGGCAGTACCGCACGCAATGCAACACCTTCCGTGGCGGCGCGCAATTTTGCGCGCTGGGCTTCGGGCGTGAGGTGCGTGTGGCTGCGGCCTATCGGTTCTGAGTGCCGCCATTGCTGCCCGCCAGGGCGGGAGCAATGCAGCCCCCGCTCTTGGAACAACGCCTGGCGGACAGCAACAGACAGCCCACTCGGCATGCATCTGCAGCACGCTCGGTGCGGCTTCCATCCGGCACAGCGCATCGCGGACCTGCTCGTCTGGATCGGATGGCGTTGCGCCGCCGCAGCTGCATTGGTTCAGGCGCGCACGACGCCATCGACTTGACATTTCGCCCAGTCCACACCGCGCTCTGCTGGCGACAATCAGGTCTTTGAAAGGCGCGCATGCACTACGGCAAATCCCAGGCCATTGGAGACAAGAGCATCTTCATCATCGACACCGCCATGAGCGTGGTCGATGGCCGGCTCTACTACGAGTACTGCAACAAGGGGGACAGCACAACGTCCTTTCTGCGCGCCGTTGATGTGGCCACCGGCAACGTGCTCTGGGACCACCGCATGCGCGAGAGCGAGGGCATGTCGTGGTTCGTGGACGAGCGACATCTGATGCTTTGCGACCAGGTGCTTGATGCCCGCACCGGCGAATGCCTGTTCGACTTCCATGCCGTGCCGGGCATGCAGGCCAGGCATTGGCCCGTTCCCGTGGAGCTGGACGCGCATCGCTGGCTCGTCGCGATGGAAGAGAGCAGTCCCGAGGGCCGCTATCTGCTGCTGGACCGTCGCAACTGGCAGGGCAGCACGCTGGCGCTGGGCCTGCAGGGTGTGTTTGTGCTGGAGGGGGCGGTCTACGGCTGGATCGTCCACCCTGAGCGCTCGGAGCTGCGGCGCTGGCATGAAACCGACGGGCACACCGAGCATGTGCTGTGGGTGGACAGTGCGCGCAACCTGTACTCGCCCGCCATTGCAGGCGCGTGGGCCGTGTTCGGCCCCGGCAGCAGAGACCACGTGGACATCGATGCACCCTGGCTTCGCATCCATCCCTGCAGCGGCGAAGTCCTGGCCATCACACCTCCCGTTCAACCTGACGATGAGCGCCGGCATGTGCATGCCCAGCGGGCAGCACATCGTGACGGCGTGGTCTATTTCTGCTTTGCACGCCAGGGCATGTATGGCTATGACATTTGCAGCAACCGTTTCGGACCGTGCCTGTCGCCTACCCATGTCAGCGCGCCGCAATGCCATGCCGGCGCCCTCTATGGAATACAGGACAGGCACGAGGACGGCATGGAGCGGGCCTATCTTGTCGCCGTGGACCCGGACACCGGCACCCCGCTTTGGGAAACCCCGTGCAGCAGCCGCAACTACAGGCATCTGAGCGTGAGCGAATGCGGTGTCTTACTGGGCATTGCGGGCGGCAAAATCCAGCACCTTCCGCCAGCGGGCCTCCGGCGCAGCACCCAAACGGCAGAGCCTGCCAAACGCGCAAAAAGCGCCAAGGCCGCCACCCAGCCGGTGCGCACCGTGCCACCCGAGTCTCCCTACGCACACATGCTGGACGACATGCCCACGCTGCTCGATGCCCTGCAGGCGCGCGCCTGCGCGCAGAGCCCGGATAGCACCCTCACGGCCGTGGCCGTCTCCAGACCCTGGGCCATGGTGGCCTGCGTCGAATATGGCGAGGACCCCGACTTCCCCAATCTGCGCCTGCTGGATCTGCAGACCGATGCCTGGATCGCGCTCGACTGCAACGACCTGATCGACGCACCCATGATTGAAGGCATCACGTTCGTGGATGGCCAGGACGGGAAGCTGGACCTGCTACTGCATGACGGCGGCCGCCACACCATCCACATTGACCTGCCCGCACGCACCGTGCGTTGGAATGCCGAGCAGGCATAAGCAAAGACGCAGATGCCGCTTGCACGGCCGTGCGATACGCACTAAGTTGGAGGGCCGGCCCGGCCATCGGCGCCGGCTGCAGAATCTGCACGTATCCCATTCCTGCCCGTCTCTTTCATGACCACCCTCAAGCTCTACTACGCGCCCGGCACCTGCGCCCTGGCCACCCGCATCGCCCTGATCGAAGCCAATGCGCCGCACGAAGTCATCAAGCTCGACTTCCCCAAGGGCGAGCAGCGCAGCCCTGAATACCTGGCCATCAATCCCAAGGGCCGCGTGCCCGCCCTGGTGACCGAGCGCGGCGTGCTCACCGAAACGCCGGCCCTGCTGGCCTACGTTGCGCGCCGCTTCCCCGAAGCCCGGCTCGCCCCGCTCGACGATGCGTATGCCTTTGCCCACATGCAGGATTTCCACAGCTACCTGTCCTCCACCGTGCACGTGGCCCACGCCCACGGCCGCCGCGCAGGCCGCTGGGCCGATGACGAAGCGGCCATTGCCTCCATGCAGCGCAAGGTGGCAGCCAACATGGCCGAATGCTTTGGCGTGATCGAGCGCCATTACCTGGGCGATGCCCCCTGGGTGCTGGGCTCGGACTATTCCGTGGCCGACGCCTATCTGTTCACCATTGCCGGCTGGCTGGAAGGCGACGGCGTGGACATCGCCGGCTTCCCCAAGGTGCAGGCGCATTTCAAGCGCATGGGCGAGCGCGCTGCCGTGCGCGGGGCGCTGGGGAGCTGAGAGGGGGAGGCTGCCCGCGATACCCTCAATGAAGGTGCTTGGTCAGGTATCTATCGCAGGTTTGCGGCAGATGCCGTTCACTTGCCGATTCATCAGGAAGAAACGCTGGCGCGCAATGCCTTGCTCACATCGGCAGCGCCTCGGCCAGCACCTGGCTGCGGAAGGCCTCCGGCAAGGCACTGGGCGTCAGCCCATCGACCGACATGCCCAGCAGGCGCTGCAGTTCCTCCTGGATGGCGGCCTCATCCATCAGGGTCGCACGGTGGGACTTGACCACATGGCGAATCCCGGTACGGTTCAAAGCCAGCGCTTCGGAAGGTTTCATGCCTTCCTCGCCATGCATGGCCATCGCACAGCAGATGCCGCGTCGAGTGCATCCACTCCAGGTCGCCGGGTCAAAGCGCCTTGCAACCGCCTCGGCACATCCGCCACATTCAACAGAAAACTCAGCATCTCCGAAAACCATTCGTAAATTTTTCTTGGCAGTCCACCAAGCCCCGGGCCTCTACCGCCGTCCCCAAGCCTTGCCTACAGTCGCCAGGACAGGCAGGGGTGTTGCACAAGGCGGCGCCTTTTCGCCATTCCAGAAACGACGGATTCAGACGACAGGGTGGAGCATGCAAAGACAAGCCAGGGTGATTGCCATCAACAACCAGACAGGGCTCATCGGCCTGCAGCCGGAGGGAGAGGACAGCTGCGTGCTGGCGCAGCAGCTCGATACCCGCCCCGTGAATACGGGCCAGGTGCTGTCAGGGGAGATGGACAGCGTGGGCATGGAGACGTTTGTGAACGCGCAGACACAGGACCGCATCGAGGTCTTTGTGGAGGCCTACGGGTTGTCTGCGGAGGCCGTGGAGCTCGCCCTGCGCTGAGCGGGCTCCAGGGCGGAATGTGCAGGTGCCAGCGTCAAGGCCGCGCCCACTGCGCCAGCGTGTGCCGCGCCAGGGCCTCGACATCCAGCGGAGACTGCGGGTCTAACGCAAGCTCTCCCAGCATCACCATGGCCTCTGGGATCTGGTTGCGTTCGCGCAGCACCATGGCCTTGTTCAGGAGCAGAAAGCCGCGGGTCTCGGCATCGGGGCCGGCCTTCAGGCCGCTGTCCAGCAGGGCGAGACGTTTTGCGGGGTCGTCCTCCAGATGGGCGGCCGTCTTCCAGGCGGGAGCGAAGCCGGGCGTCTCGCGGGTCATGGCCAGCGCGGCCTGGCGCGTCTTGTCGCGGTCGGTTTCCCACTCCAGGGCAAGGTAGCGCAGGTAGGTGCCTTGGGGGAGCTTGCCGTCACGCTCCATGCGCAGGCTGTGCACGGCCGTCTTGGCGGTGAAAAAGCCCCTGGGCGCCAGTGCATCCACGCGCCGGTAATGCCGATAGGCCGCGTCAAAGTCCTTTTGCAGCAGGTAGGTGAATGCAGCGTCGTAGACGGGATAGGGCCAGCGGGGCGCCAGCTTCGAGGCGGTCTCGAAATGCGCCAGGGCGGCGCGGTAATCGCCGTTCTGCCCTGCAGCGCGGCCCAAGGCATGGGCATCGCGCGCGGCCTGGCTGACGGGTGTGGCGGAGGGCAGCTCCCAGCTGAAGCGGCCATCGGCCTTGTCCAGGTCGCTGCGCCTGAGCACGCGGCCGGCGCTGTCCTTGAACACGATGTCGTCGGCCGCCAGGGCAGGCGCCGGCGCCAGCAGTTGCAATGCCACAGCCGCGGCAGCAAGCAAGGAGAGCTTCATGGTGTATCGGGCCTTGTTGGGAAGCCCCGATATTAGGGCGCAGCCCCTGTGGTGCTGACGGCAGGCAGGGATTCCACTGCGCAGGCAGCCGGGGCAGGCCGGCTCCTGGCCCGGCCGCGCTTGCGGGCCAGGTGATTCATTTGCCATTCCAGCGATTCGGTGTCGAAGTCGAAGGCGTCGAGCAAGGCAATGGCCTTTCTGGCCTCCCTGAAGTCGATGTCCGTGATGGGCGGGCCATGCATCAGCGACAGGTCATGCTTGAGCAGCCACTCCTGCAGATCGGCCAGGGCGATGATGGAGACGCCCTGGTTGATGAGCTGTGACGCGCTGACCTGCGCGAGCACGGCCGGCGTCAGTTGCCTGGACGAGCGCAGGCCCAGCACCTGCTTGAGCTTGGCCACCAGCGGCGTGCGCAGCTCGAACTGGGGCAGGCTCTCGAAGTGGGCCAGGGATTCGAGGTACAGCTGCGGCTCCGCGTGGATGGCGGCAAGGTCGTTGGGCAGATGCAGCAGCTCGCAGATGCGGTTGAGCGCCGTGCGCGCGCGCTCGGTGCTGAGTTTCTCGGCCCTGCCCGCTTGCGCGAGCGTGCAGCCGGCGATGACGGACCGCAGCACGCTGGCCTTGGTGAGGTTGGAAATCATGGAGTCCCCCTGATGAACACCCAGGGACCGGTGCGGATGCGAATTCAGCCGCCCGGTCCCGACAACGGCTCCGCTGCGGCAATGGGCCGCTCCCGGAGCCTCGGCGGCCGGCAGGCGCAAACGCATTGCGCCGCCGCCAAGGGACAGGAGGACGCCTGGCCTTGCGGAGTTCCAGGGGAAATGCACGTGCTTGCGCCCACAGTCAAATGCGATGCGCCAAAGCGAAAATTCCATGCAAACGGGGGCCGTCCGGCCCCCGTGGCGTGCCTTGCCGGCTGCAGGGCCGGCCGGCGATGTTTGCCGCGACTCAGCGGCGGCGCATGCGCTTGATGCCTTCGACAGCCGCCAGCACGATGGCACCGGCCACGATGCCGGCCACCGCGTTGAGCACATTGACGGCCAGCACGCGCCACAGGCCGCCCAGCGCGCCCTGGGCCACGGCCTCGCCCAGGCCTTCCACGGCGTGGTGCAGCGCAGGCACGCCGTGCACGAGGATGCCGCCACCCACCAGGAACATGGCGGCCGTGCCCGCAACGGACAGCCCCTTCATCAGCCAGGGCGCGGCGGCGACGATGCCCCGGCCCAGCGCGCGGGCCGCAGCGCTGGCACGCTGGCCCAGCCACAGTCCCAGGTCATCGAGCTTGACGATGCCGGCCACCAGGCCATAGACGCCCACGGTCATGATGAGGGCAATGCCCGCCAGCACGGCGACCTGCTGCCCGAACGGCGCCGAGGCCACGGTGCCCAGCGTGATGGCGATGATCTCGGCCGAGAGGATGAAGTCGGTGCGCACGGCGCCCTTGATCTTGTCCTTTTCCATGGCGACGAGATCGACGCCCGCATCGGCATTGGCCTGGGTGAGGCGCTCGCGCTCCACGGCATCTTCCTCGGGCGAATGCAGGAATTTGTGGGCCAGCTTCTCGCAACCCTCAAAGCACAGAAAGGCGCCGCCGACCATGAGCAGCGGCGTGACAGCCCAGGGAATGAAGGCGCTGATGAGCAGCGCCGCAGGCACCAGGATGGCCTTGTTGATCAGCGAGCCCTTGGCCACGGCCCAGACCACGGGAATCTCGCGCTCGGCCCGCACGCCCGTGACCTGCTGGGCGTTCAGGGCCAGGTCATCGCCCAGCACGCCAGCCGTCTTCTGCGCGGCCACCTTGGTCATGACGGACACATCGTCGGCCATGGCCACGCTCTTGCGTGCCGCCACCTTGGTCATCAGGGCCACGTCGTCCAGGATCGCTGCAATATCGTCCAGCAGCATCAGCAAACCAGCACCAGCCATCGCATTACTCCAGTGAATTGTTCGGGGAACTTCTTTTTGCCTGGGCGCCATCATGGGGCCTGGGCATGTCCTGCCCATGTAGGAGATGCCCGGCGGCCAGCCCGGTCACGGGGCCGACCGGCCGTGCGTCACTTGCTGGTCTTGAAGCCCTGCCCTGCCGCCCAGGCAGCCACGTCGTCGCGGCGGATGGCGGCGGCCATGAGCTGCGGGAAGGCGTCCGGCGTGCAGGCGAACGAGGGCACGCCCAGCGCGGCCAGCTTGGCGGCCAGTTGCGCGTCGTAGGCGGGGGCGCCTTCGTCGCTGAGCGCCAGCAGGGTGATGAACTGCACGCCCGACTCCACCAGTTCGGAGGCGCGGCGCAGCAGGCCGCTTTCCACACCGCCTTCGTAAAGGTCGGAGATGAGCACGACGATGGCGTTGCGCGGCTCGCTGATCAGGCCCTGGCAGTAGCCCACGGCACGGTTGATGTCGGTGCCGCCGCCCAGCTGCACGCCAAAGAGCACATCCACCGGGTCGGAGAGCTTGTCGGTCAGGTCCACCACCGCCGTGTCGAAGACCACCAGCTTGGTACTGACGGCCGGCAGGCTGGCCATGACTGCACCGAAGATGCTGGAGTAGACGACGGAGTTGGCCATGGAGCCGCTCTGGTCTATGCACAGGATGACTTCGCGCTGCGGGCGGCGGACCTTGCGGCCGTAGCCGACCAGGGTCTCGGGCACGATGGTGCGGTAGTCGGGCTGCCAGTGGCGCAGGTTGGCGCGGATGGTGCGGTTCCAGTCGATCTCGGAGTGGCGCGGACGGCGGTTGCGCTGGCTGCGGTCCAGCGCGCCCGAGACGGCGCTGCGCATGGGCTCCTCCAGGCGGCGCATGAGGTCGTCCACCACCTTGCGCACGACGATGCGCGCGGTCTCCTTGGTGTTCTGCGGGATGACGGAGCCCAGGGAGATGAGGTCGGCCACCATGTGCACGTCGGGCTGCACATGCTCCAGCATTTCGGGCTGGAGCATGAGTTCGCGCAGGTTCAGGCGCTCCATGGCGTCGCGCTGCATCACCTGCACGACCTGGCTGGGAAAGTACTTGCGGATGTCGCCCAGCCAGCGCGCCACGCTGGGCGAGGAGTTGCCCCGCCCGCCGCGGCGCGAAAGGCCGCCGTCCTTGTTGTCCTCTTCGTAGAGCGCGGCCAGGGCCTTGTCCATCTCGTCGATGGAGCTGCCCTTGGGGCCCAGCCCGCCGCAGCTGGCCTCGGACGGCTGGCCCAGCACCAGACGCCAGCGTTGCAGGCGGGTGGTGGGCTGGAGGGCGGTCTCCTGCGGGTCGGCGCCGGCAATGGATGCATCGTTCACGGTGGCAGCGGTGTTCATGGCTGGGCCTCCTGCAGGCGGGTCAGCGGTTGCGCGGGCAGGTTCAGGCCCAGCAGTTGATCGAGTACGGGAATGGCGAGCACGGCACGCGCCTCGTTCCAGGCGCCGTCGTTCCCATCGCCTGCCGCACCTGCGGCACCCGCGGCACCTGCGGATGCGGCCGCCACGGCTGCACTGCCCTGACCGCGCCGGGCCTTCTCGCCCAGGCTCTGGCGGTCATGGTTGGAGAAGGCCGAGAAGCTGCGGCGCACCAGGGGCAGGATCTGGGTGAACTGGGTCTCGCCCAGCTGCGCCAGCCAGGCATCGACGGCGCCCCAGATGGCGTCGTCGTGCAGCAGCACCAGGGCCTGGCGGTTGAGAAAGCCGTCCAGCCAGGCGGCAGCGTCCAGCGGCGGCACGCCCAGCGAGAGATTGCGGCCCAGTTGCGTGGCCACGGCCTCGCTGTCCAAGCGGTGGGCATCGAGCAGCAGGCGGCAGGCCGCGCCGCGCAGCAAGGCGGCGCCCGCGTCGCCCATGGCAATGCTGCGCAGGGCGCCGAACCAGGCTTCGCGCGGCTCCTCGGCATCGCGCAGGCGCAGGGCCTCGTGGGCCTGCAGCACCGTGGCCTGCATGTGTCTTGCAGCGTCTTCATCCAGCGCCATGCAGGCCAGGGGCAGGCCGATGGCGGCGCGCAGCGCCATGCTGTCGATCACCGTGGCCAGGGCCTGGGTGTCGGTCTGGCGCACGCTGCCGTAGCGCAGCACATTGGCCAGCGGCGGCAGCGCCTGCATGAGCTGGGAAACATCGCCGGTGCTGGCCGAGCGGTCGGCCAGGTCGTGCATGAGGGCATCGACCAGGTGCGGCAGGTCGGCCAGCAGGGCGTCGTCGATGGTCTTGGCCAGCTCGGGCAGCGGGGTCTCGGGCGTCAGCGCCTGGCGTACCTTGGCGGCGGCGGCCTGCACCAGGGTGCCGCCGTAGCGGCTGGCCTCGATGATGCGCACGGCCAGCTCGGGCTCCCACTGCAGCTGCCAGCTTTCGCGGAAGGTGCCACGGTTGCGCTGCTGGTCGGTGGTGACGCTGCCCCACTCTATGCCCAGCAGGCGCAGGCGGTGCAGGAAGTGGCTGCGGTCGCGGTCCGTGTCCTTGCGCAGGTCCAGGGCCAGGACCTTGGCGGCCGCCTCTGGCTTGAGGCGCAGGCTTTTTTGCTGCTGCTCGATGTCGCGCTGCAGCGGCACCTGGGGCACGTCGGCGGGCACGCCGCCGATGCGGTCGCCCACGCTGAGTTCGCGCTCGATCAGGCGCAGCGGCGTGCGCTCGCCCATGCTGATGACGGTGACGATGGCCTCGTCCAGCTCGGGCAGGCCGGGGCTGGCGTGGCCGCGCAGGGCCGCCAGGCTTTCGGCCAGGCGCGTGGCCTCGATGATGTGGGCGCTGGAGCAGTCCAGGTCCTTGGAACGCAGCAGATGGGCCACGCGCGCCAGCCAGCCGACGGTGCGCTGGGTGCTGGCGCGTGCCGGGTCGGCAGCAGGGGCGGGCTGGAGCAAGGACTCGGGCACAGGCTCGGAACAGCGCCACAGGTGTTCATACCAGCCCGGCGAATCCACGCCCGCACCATAGCCGCTGGACGAGCACAGGTTGCGGTAGGTCCAGGGCGCCCAGGTGGCCTGGACCTTGGCCTTGGGCAGGCCCTTGAGCGTGGCGGCATCGGCCTTGGCGGTGACCTGGGCCTGCAGGGCAGGCACATGCCATGCGCCGCAGACCACGGCAATGCGCTGGTGGCCGGCCTTGACGGCCTCGCGCATGCACTGGCGCATCCAGGCTTCGCGCAGCGCCTCGCGCTGGGCATGGCGTTCTCCGCGCACTTCGTTGGGCAGCTCGGCGCGCACCACGGTCATGGCTTCGGCAATGCCCTCGAACAGGGTGGCGCCGTCGCCGCGTTCCTCGACCATGCGGTTCCACCAGCTTTCGCCGTCGGGGTAGCCAGCGGCCTCGGCCAGCAGGTCCAGCGGATCGTGCCAGTCCTGCGGGGACGGTGCCGAGGGATCGACGGCCAAGTCGGCAGCCGGCACGGACTGCGTGGTGTCGTCGCGGTCCAGGGCCTCGGCGGCATTGCTCTGGAGCTGGCTGCCGTCTGCCGCAGCGGCGACGGAATCGGAGCCGGTGTCGGCATCCTGGCCTACGTCGGCCGCATCCGCGCCTGCATCAGCTGCATCTGCTGCCGCCGCCTCGGCCCGGCGCCGCTCCTGCTCGGCCATGTCCAGCGCCATGCGGTGGGTCTGGGGCAGGTCGATGAAACGCGTGGCCACGCCCTGGCGCGCCGCCCATTGCAGGGCCTGCCATTCGGGCGAGAACTCGGCATAGGGATAGAAGGCGGCATGGGCCGGGCTGTCCTGCACATAGACCAGCATGGCCACGGGCGGCTGCAGGTCGGCATGCTGCAGCATGGGCAGCAGGGACTCGCCCTCGGGCGGCCCCTCCACCAGCAGGCAGTCGGGCTGCAGCTGCTCCAGGGCCTGCAGCAGGCTGCGCGCGCAGCCCGGGCCATGGTGGCGGATGCCGAAGAAATGAAGCGGATTGGCAGAGGTGGCCATACAGGGGATGCGCAGAGGGTGCGGTCGGTCAGCGGTGCGGGACTGGGGGCTTCAGAGCTGCTCGCGGCAGGCGCGGTACAGGTCCTTCCAGTCGCTGCGTTCCTTGACCACGGTCTCCAGGTATTCCTTCCAGACCACGCTGTCCTGCACCGGGTCCTTGATCACGGCGCCCAGCAGGCCCGAGGCCACATCGCCCGCGCGCAGCACGCCGTCGCCGAAATGCCCGGCCAGCGCCATGCCGCTGTTGATGACCGAGATGGCCTCGGCCGTGGACAGCGTGCTGCTGGGCGACTTGACGCGCACGGTCTTGCCGTCTTCGGTCTGGCCGTTGCGCAGTTCGCGGAAGATCTGCACCACGCGGCGCACTTCCTGCAGGGCCGGCGGCTCGGCTGGCAGGGCCAGGGCGCGGCCCTGCTCGGCCACGCGCTTGGTGACGATCTGCACCTCTTCGTCCTGCGAGGCCGGCACGGGCAGGATGACGGTGTTGAAGCGGCGCTTGAGCGCACTGGACAACTCGTTCACGCCCTTGTCGCGGTTGTTGGCCGTGGCGATGACCGAGAAGCCCTGCACGGCCTGCACTTCGCTGCCCAGCTCGGGCACGGGCAGGGTCTTTTCGGACAGCACGGTGATCAGCGTGTCCTGCACGTCAGCCGGGATGCGGGTCAGCTCTTCGATGCGGGCGATCTTGCCCAGCTTCATGGCATTGACCAGGGGGCTGGGGATCAGCGCCTTCTCGGACGGGCCGTGGGCCAGCAGCTGGGCGTAGTTCCAGCCGTAGCGCAGCTGCTCCTCGCTGGTGCCGGCCGTGCCCTGCACCAGCATGGTGGAGTCGCCGCTGACGGCGGCCGACAGGTGCTCGGACACCCAGGACTTGGCCGTGCCCGGCACGCCGTACAGCAGCAGGGCGCGGTCGGTGGCAAGGGTGGAGACGGCGATTTCCATCAGGCGCGGATTGCCGATGTACTTGGGGCTGACCTCGAAGCCGTTGCCGAGCTTGCCGCCCATCAGGTACTGGAGCACGGCCCAGGGCGAGAGCTTCCAGTTGGGCGGACGCGGACGGTCGTCCACCTTGCGCAGGGCTTCGAGTTCTTCGGCGAATTGCTGTTCGGCATGCTGGCGCAGGACTTGGCTCATGGTGTGCTTCCGGGAAGGGGTAAGGGTTGGATTCGGTTCGGTTCGGGGTATGCGGCAGGACGGGCGCGGCTCAGGCCGGGCCGCGCAGGGCAACAAAGGCCTGGTGCAGGCCCAGGCGCAGATCGACGATGCGCTCCAGATGGCCGCGCATGCGCTCCTCGTCCCAGGGCCGCACGCGGCTGCGTTCAAGGCGCGCCTGCTGCTGGGGCGTGAGGGGAATGCTTGCCGGTGCGGCAACTGCAGCGGCTGTGGCGGCAGCGGTGGCCGTGACTGCTGCCGCAGCTGCCGCAGATTCGGTTTGCGGCTCGGGCTCAGGCTCGGGTTGCGCATCCAGCACCGAGGGCTTGCGCCACAGTTCGGCAAAGCGCTCCAGCGCGGTCACGTCCAGCATGCGCGCACAGGACAGCAGGGCCTGGTCGGCGCGGTAGCTGTGCCAGTTGCCCGTGATCTGCTTGCCGCCCACGGCCACGTGCAGTGCCTCGGTCAGCCGCGCCGACAGCGCGGGCGAGAGCAGTTCGGCACCGCCCAGCGACTGGGACATGCCCTCGATGGCGTCGATGAGCTTGTGCCTGTCGCGCTCGAACTGGGCAATCCAGCGGGACTCGCGTTCCTCGCGGGACAACCGGGCCATGAGGGCGGGCAGGAGGGCGTCGTGGCGCATGTCGCGGCCCATGGTCTGGGCGGCATCGATCCATTCCACGTCCAGCTGGTACTGCAGGGCCTGCACCCAGCCCTGGCGCAGCGAGGATTTCCAGTCGCTGCGCCGGCTCCACTCCATCACTTCCAGGGGCGTCAGGCCCAGGGCGCGGGTCCAGAAGGACACGGGCGTGAGCTGCACCATCTGCTCGAGCAGCCAGGCCTTCTTGCCGCCACGGTGGTAGGCGTCGGGCTTGAGCGTGATGCCGTCGCGCTCCCATTCCTTGAGGCCTTCTTCGGGAGGCTCCACGATCCACTGGCCCTTGTCGTCCTGCTGCAGCATGGACTGCATCCAGCCCATGACGCGCTGGCTGTGCGCGCTGTCCGGCAGGCACGAGAGCATTTGCGCGGCGTTCTCGCGGATCTCCTTGCTGCGGTCGGACAGCAGTTTTTCGAGCAGCGGCTCATCGTCCATGCCCAGCCCCACGGCCAGGGCCTGGACCAGGGGCAGGCGCTCCTTGGCGCCCAGTTCCTTCAGGCTGCCTTCCAGCCGCGTGCGGGCCTTGGCGGCATCGGTTGCGCGCTCGCTGCGCAGCAGGGCCACGCGCTGCTCCACCGAGCCCTCCTGCCAGACCAGTTCGGGGTCGGCGGTTTCCTCCACGCCGCTGGCATAGCCCCATTGCGGGTTGAGCGTGCCCAGCCATCGTCCGCGCTCGCCCAGCACGGGGGCCAGCCACTGGCGCAGCTCCACGGACTGGCGGCCCTGCTCCAGCGCAGGCACCAGCAGATCGTGGGGCAGGCGCTGGCCGGCCTGGTCCAGGGTGCGCAGCATGGAGGCCTGCAGCTCGAATGGGCCGTCCTTGAGCACGTCGCCCATCAGGGTGTGCAGGCGCGCATCGGCAGGCGCGGTGCGCGACTCCGCAGGCGCTGCGGCCGGCACGGCCAGCGGTGCCGTCAGGCGCACCTGCGCGCCAGGCTGCCAGCCGGCCCGCTCGAACACGGCCGCCACGGCGCTGGCCCGCAGCAGTTGCTGGGCGGGCGAGTCACCGGCCACGTCAGCGCGGGGCTGCAGCGCGGCCTGCACGGCCTGCTGCGACCCGCTTGCCGACGGGTCCACGCCCGAAGCCAGCGCAGGCGGCACGGCCAGCCGGTCCGAGCCGACCATGGCCGATTGCTGCAGCGCAGCCCAAAGTTGTGCGTTGCTCATACCGGATCACCCTGGTTCTGCCAGATACATTGCTGGGCGGTTTCACCCTCGCGGGCCTGCCAGGCGCTCAGCAGCCGCCAGCGGCCCACGGCCGGGCCGGCCTCCCATTCGCCAAACAGCTGCATGGGCGCACCGCCGCTGAGCGCCAGCAGGCGCCAGGCCTCGGCATCGTCAATCGCCACGGGAACGGGCTGCACTGGCGCTGCCGTGCCAGGGGCGACCGGCGATGCATCCAGCGCTTGGGGCCAGGCCGCGAACCACTGGCCCTGGGCGGGCACCAGCCGCAGCCGGTCCTGGCACAGCGGCTGCGTGGCCTGCAGCGGGTTGGCGGCAATGCGCTGGCCCAGCAGTTGCAGGACGTCGCCCACGGCCGAGTTGGCCAGCGGGCTGGCGCCATCAGCCGGCAGCGCAGGCCCGTTGCCATTGGCCGCAATGGCGCGCAGCGGCGCATGGCCCGGATAGAAATTCAGCGCGCAGCCGTAGCGATGGCCCGGCACCCAGGCCGATTCAAAGCCGCGCCCGCCCTGCGCATAGTCCAGCACCAGGGCCATGCGCCCCGTGCGCTGGCCATGCAGCCAGACGCGCCGCTCCATGAGCCGGCCTTCGCGCTCGATCATGCGCAGGCCGGCCACCAGCCATTCGTCCTCGACCAGCTGGCCCCTGGCCTGCACCTCGGCCTTGTCCATGGGCCAGCCCAGCGCGGCCATCACGTCGGCCTTGACCTCGGGGCTGAGCGATTCGCGGCGGCGCACGGCGTCGATGATCAACTGCCAGTGGCCCAGCTGCACCAGCATGTCGCGCGGCCAGTCTCGGTGGCTGTCCACCAGATCCCGGCAATCCTTGATGCGCGCCGCCATGCCGGTGGCCTGCGCATCGACCATGCGCGCGGCCATGTTGTTCCAGCGCTGGCGCATCTGCGTGTCGCTGGCCTGGTTGGCCAGGCCCGCACGCACCATGTCCTGCATCCACAGCGACAGTTCCTGCAGGCCGGCTTCGACCTTGTCCCAGCGCTTGTCTTCGCGCCTGGCCTGCTGTTTGGCCGCGACCTCGGGATCGGGTGGCGGCTCGGCCGCTGCGGCGGCAGCCTTGGCCTCTTTCTTCTCGGCCTTTTCCTGGCGGCTGTCCAGCCAGGTCTGCACCCAGGCGGGCGGATCAACGCCTTCGGGGACTTGCCCGCCGGCACGCATCAGCATCAGCGCCAGCCCGTGCTTGCAGGGGAATTTGCGGCTGGGGCAAGAGCATTTGAAGGAAGGCCCCGACAGGTCCACCTGGGTCTGGTAGGGCTTGCTGCCGCTGCCCTGGCATTCACCCCAGACCGCCACATCATTGGCGCCCATGGCGGGCCATTTGGCGGGCGATTGCAGGCCCTTGGCGGCCTTGCTGGATGAGGCGTCCGGCGACAGCGCCAGCACTTCGCTCTCTGTTCCTAATACACGCGACACCGAAGCTCCCTCTCCAAGTGTTTGTCATCGCCGGGCGCATTGAATGAAACGGCACCGCCCGGCAAACCCGAAAGCCTATCAGCAATAGTTATCGGCAATTTGAAACAATTCACAACAACACCCAACCTCTCTCCCATGAATGGGAACCCCCCATGGCGTGCAGCCAGCTGCGCTATATCAGCGCGTGCATTGATGGCACCAAGCCATGCCAGTCTTCAGGCATTGCGAAAGACGCAGAAAACACGCATTCACCATTTCCTGCGATGCACATCGCCACCCATTGAAAGCAAGCACTCATTCCGCACCTGAAAACGGTTTCATTCCATTGCACTGGCAACCATTGCAATCCGCTGGCCATTGCGATAGCGCGACAGTGCGTTCGACCCGCAGCCAGGCAAGGCCGGACCAGACCCTGGCTGGGGGATGGGCTCTCAGAAAACCGGACGTGTCAGGCAAATATACTGTATATTTATACAGCCATGGAGCTGCAACGCAAACTTTTCATCCTCGCCGACGCCGCCAAGTACGACGCCAGCTGCGCCTCCAGCGGATCGCAGGGGCGCGACTCGCTGGACGGCAAGGGCATGGGCTCGGTTACCGGCATGGGCATCTGCCACAGCTATGCGCCCGACGGGCGCTGCATCTCGCTGCTCAAGATCCTGCTGACCAATGTCTGCATCTTCGACTGCCGCTACTGCATCAACCGCAAGAGCTCCAACGTGCAGCGCGCCCGCTTCACGGTGGCCGAGGTGGTGCAGCTGACGCTGGACTTCTACCGGCGCAATTGCATCGAGGGGCTGTTCCTGTCCAGCGGCATCATCCGTTCCAGCGACTACACCATGGAGCAACTGGTGGAAGTGGCGCGCCGCCTGCGCGAGGAGCATGACTTTCGCGGCTACATCCACCTCAAGACCATCCCGGATGCCGCCCCCGAATTGCTGGCCCAGGCAGGCCGCCATGCCGACCGCCTGAGCATCAATGTGGAACTGCCCACGGCCAGCGGCCTGGCGCAGTTCGCGCCTGAAAAGGATGGGCAGCGCATACGCCAGGCCATGCAGGGCGTGGACCGGCATGTGCAGGCCTGGCGCGCAGCCACGCGCGAGCAGCGCCAGGCGCAGTCCCTGCCCGGCGCGCCCGCGCAGCGCGCCGCCGTGCCGCGCTTTGCGCCGGGCGGGCAGAGCACGCAGATGATCGTGGGCGCCGACCGCGCAACCGATGCCGACATCCTCGAATCCAGCCATACGCTGTATGCGGGCTACGGCCTGCGCCGCGTGTACTACTCGGCCTTCAGCCCCATTCCCGATGCCTCGCGCGACCTGCCGCCGCAGGCACCGCCCCTCATGCGCGAGCACCGGCTCTACCAGGCCGACTGGCTCATGCGCTTTTACGGCTACGGGGCGGGCGAGATCGCGGCGGCCAGCCGCCACGGCATGCTGGACCTGGAGATCGACCCCAAGCTGGCCTGGGCACTGGCCAACCGCCAGCAGTTCCCCGTGGACCTCAACCGTGCTCCGCGCAGCCTGCTGCTGCGCGTGCCGGGCCTGGGCACGCAGACGGTGGACCGCCTGCTGGCGGCGCGCCGCGTGCGCAGGCTGCGGCTGGACGATCTGCTGCGGCTGCGCGCCCCCATGCAAAAGGCCCTGCCCTTCGTGCTGATCGACGGCCACCGGCCCCTGCTGGGCGAGACCGACTCGGCCGCGCTGCGCACCCGGCTGATCGCTCAGTCGCAGGCCAGCCAGGCCCAGGCACGGCACAGCGGCATGCGCGTGCAAAGCGCGCTGCAGGCCAGCCTGTTCTAGCGCCTGGAGCACGCCATGCAAGCACAGGCTCTCACCATCGAACTCGACAGTCCCGACGACTGGCCCGGCTTTCGCGCAGCCTGCCGGGCGCTGCTGGCCCATGGCGCCGACCCCGCCCTGGTGCGCTGGCGGTGGCCCGACACGCGGGGTGCGCAGCCACTCGGCGCGGGCGCGGACCTGTTTTCCAGCGCGCCGCAGCAGGCCATGCCCGCCTCGGCACTCGCCGGGCTGGCCGGCCCCGGCGAGGCAGGGCTGTCCCTGTCGGACACCCAGATGTCCGCGCTGCGCCATGCCTGCATGCACCGCGCGGCAGGCCGCTTCGAGCTATGCCACCGCTGGCTGGCGCGCATGCAGGCCCGGCCCGAACTGCGGCTGGATGCGCTGGATGCGGACTGGCGCGCCATCGAGGCCCTGGCCCGCCCCGTCTCGCGCGAGATCCACAAGATGCACGCCTTCGTGCGCTTTCGGACCACACAGCGGCCGGACCAGCCCGATCTGCACATTGCCTGGTTCGAGCCCGAGCACCACATCGTGCGCGCGGCGGCGCCCTTCTTCTGCAAGCGCTTTGCCAACATGCACTGGGCCATCCTCACGCCGCAATGCAGCGCGCACTGGGACGGCCATGCGCTGCGCCTGGCGCCCGGCGCACGCCGCAGCGATGCCCCGCCAGCCGACGCGGGCGAGGCCCTGTGGCTGACCTACTACGCCAGCACCTTCAACCCGGCGCGCCTGAAGGAGCAGGCCATGCTGCGCGAGATGCCGCGCCGCTACTGGCACAACCTGCCCGAGACGGTGCTGATCTCCACCCTGGTCCAGCAGGCCCGCGCGCGCACGGCGCAGATGCTGGCGCCGTAACGGCAGCCGCCAAAAAGAAACAGAAAAAAGAAAAGGCCCCGAAGGGCCTTTGTCTGCTTTGCAGCGTCGCTCAGTGCATCAACCCAGCCACTTGCGGGCGTTGCGCCACACGCGCATCCAGGGGCTGAATTCCGACTTGTCGCCGTTGGTCCAGCTCATCTGCACGTTGCGGAACACGCGCTCGGGATGGGGCATCATGGCCGTGAAGCGGCCATCGGCCGTGGTCACTGCCGTCAGGCCGCCGGCCGATCCGTTGGGATTGAACGGGTACTGCTCGGTGGCCTTGCCGTGGTTGTCCACATAGCGCATGGAGGCGATGGCCTTGTCCGCATTGCCGCGGAAGCGGAAGTTGGCAAAGCCTTCGCCGTGGGCCACGGCGATGGGCAGGCGGCTGCCGGCCATGCCCTGCAGGAACAGGCTGGGGGACTCCAGCACTTCCACCATGGACAGGCGCGCCTCGAAGCGGTTGCTCTGGTTCTGCGTGAAACGCGGCCAGTCCTGGGCACCGGGAATGATGTCGGCCAGCTCGGCAAACATCTGGCAGCCGTTGCACACGCCCAGGCCGAAGGTGTCGCTGCGGCCGAAGAACTGCTGGAACTGCGCAGACAGGCTGTCGTTGAAGGTGATGGAGCGCGCCCAGCCGATGCCGGCGCCCAGCGTGTCGCCGTAGCTGAAGCCGCCGCAGGCCACCACGCCGGCGAAGTCCTGCAGCTGCGCGCGGCCGCTTTGCAGGTCGGTCATGTGCACGTCCACCGCGTCGAAGCCGGCCTCGGTGAAGGCGTAGGCCATTTCCACATGGGAGTTCACGCCCTGCTCGCGCAGCACGGCCACGCGGGGGCGCGCGCCCAGGTTCAGGAAGGGTGCGGCGGGGTTCTCGGCCGGGTCGAACGTCAGGTGCAGGTGCATGCCCGGGTCGGCAGGCTCGCCGGCTGCGGCGTGCTCGCTGTCGGCGCAGGCCGGGTTGTCGCGCTGCTGGGCAATCTTCCAGCTGACGGCATCCCAGACCTGGTGCAGGTCGCTGAGCGAGGCGCCGAAGACGGACTTGGCATCGCGCCAGACCTGCAGCTCGCCCTTGCCCGCATCGACCTTGGACGAGACGGGGCGCGTCTTGCCGATGATGTGGCTGCAGGTGGACAGGCCATGCTCGCGCAGGGTCTGCAGCACGGCGGCGCGGTCGGCCGTGCGGATCTGCAGCACGGCGCCCAGCTCTTCGTTGAACAGTGCGCGCAGCGTCATGTCGTCGCGGCGGCCACTGATCTGGGAGGCCCAGTTCTTGCCTTCACCCGAGTCCATGCGGCTGTCGCTGATGCCGTCGCCTTCGGTGACCAGCATGTCCACGTTGATGGCCACGCCCACATGGCCGGCGAAGGCCATCTCGGCCACAGTGGCCAGCAGGCCGCCGTCGCCCTTGTCGTGGTAGGCCAGGATCTGGCCCTTGGCGCGCAGGTCATTGACGGCATCGACCAGGGCAATCAGGTCCTTGGCGTCATCGAGGTCAGGCGTTTCATTGCCGGACTGGCCCAGCACCTGGCCCAGGATGGAGCCGCCCATGCGCATCTTGCCGCGGCCCAGGTCCACCAGGACCAGGGTGCTGTCGTCTTCCGAGGCGTCCAGCTGGGGCGTGAGCGTGCCGCGCACATCGTCGATGGAGGCGAAGCCCGTGATGATCAGGCTGACGGGCGAGGTCACCTTCTTGACCTGGCCGCCCTCGTTCCACTGGGTGCGCATGGACAGGCTGTCCTTGCCCACGGGGATAGAGATGTCCAGCTGCGGGCACAGCTCCATGCCCACGGCCTTGACGGTGGCGTAGAGCGCCGCGTCTTCGCCGGGCTCGCCGCAGGCCGCCATCCAGTTGGCCGACATCTTGACCTTGGACAGCTCGATGGGCGCGGCCAGCATGTTGGTGATGGCCTCGGCCACGGCCATGCGTCCCGACGCCGGGGCATTGATGGAGGCCAGCGGCGTGCGCTCGCCCATGGCCATGGCCTCGCCCTTGAAGCCACGGTAGTCGGCCAGGGTCACGGCCACGTCGGCCACGGGCACCTGCCAGGGGCCGACCATCTGGTCGCGGTGCGTGAGACCGCCCACGGCGCGGTCGCCAATGGTGATCAGGAAGCGCTTGGAGGCCACGGTGGGATGGGCCAGCACGTCGATCACGGCCTTTTCCAGGGGCACGCCGGTCAGGTCCATGGGCGGCAGCTCGCGCTGCACGGTGGCCACGTCGCGGTGCATCTTGGGCGGCTTGCCCAGCAGCACGTTCATGGGCATGTCCACGGGGAACTTCTGGTCGCCCGAGGCCACCGCCGTGTCCTCCAGCACCAGCTGGCGTTCTTCCGTGGCCGTGCCGATCACGGCGAACGGGCAGCGCTCGCGCTCGCAGAAGGCCGTGAACTCGGCCAGCGATTCGGGAGCGATGGCCATCACATAGCGTTCCTGGCTTTCGTTGGACCAGATTTCCTTGGGCGCCAGGCCGGATTCCTCCAGGTTGACGGCGCGCAGGTCAAAGCGCGCGCCACGGCCCGCATCGTTGGTCAGCTCGGGGAAGGCATTGGACAGGCCGCCGGCACCCACGTCGTGGATGGCCAGGATGGGATTCTTGTCGCCCTGGGCCCAGCAGTGGTTGATGACTTCCTGGGCGCGGCGCTCGATCTCGGGATTGCCGCGCTGCACGGAGTCGAAGTCCAGCTCGGCCGCGTTCGTGCCGCTGGCCATGGAGCTGGCAGCGCCCCCGCCCATGCCGATGCGCATGCCGGGGCCGCCCAGCTGGATCAGCAAGGTGCCGGCGGGGAACTCGATCTTCTGAGTCAGTTCGGAGTCGATCACGCCCAGGCCGCCCGCGATCATGATGGGCTTGTGGTAGCCGCGCATCACGGCATCGGCACCCACGCCGACCTGCTGCTCGTACTCGCGGAAATAGCCGGTCAGGTTGGGACGGCCGAATTCGTTGTTGAAGGCCGCGCCACCGAGCGGGCCCTCGATCATGATCTGCAGCGGGCTGGCGATGTGCTCGGGCTTGCCCACTTCGCTGCCCCACAGCTTGGAAACCGTGAAGCCCGACAGGCCGGCCTTGGGCTTGGAGCCGCGGCCCGTGGCGCCCTCGTCGCGGATCTCGCCGCCCGCGCCGGTCGATGCGCCGGGGAAGGGGGAGATGGCCGTGGGGTGGTTGTGCGTCTCCACCTTCATCAGCACGTGGTTGACGGCCTGCTTCTTCTGGTAGCTGGGCGCCTTGATCTTGTCCAGGGCCGCCTCGAAGGTGGCGACGAAGCGCTCGACCTCATGGCCTTCCATGATGGAGGCGTTGTCCGAGTAGGCCACCACCGTGTGCTGGGGCGAGACCTGGTGCGTGTTGCGGATCATGCCGAACAGGCTCTTGTCCTGGGCCTCGCCGTCGATGGTGAACTGGGCGTTGAAGATCTTGTGGCGGCAGTGCTCGCTGTTGGCCTGCGCGAACATCATCAGCTCCACGTCCGTGGGATTGCGCTGGAGGCCCTTGAAGGCATCGACCAGGTAGTCGATCTCGTCGTCGGCCAGGGCCAGGCCCCATTGGCGGTTGGCGGTCTCCAGCGCGGCGCGGCCGCCGCCCAGCACATCGACGAACTCCATGGGAGCGGCGTCCAGGGCGGAGAACAGTTGCTCGGCCTCGGCGCGCGTGGCGAAGACCGACTCGGTCATGCGGTCGTGCAGCAAGGCGGCGATCCGTGCAGTCTGCTCGGCCGAAAGCTCAGGCGCGCTGCCCAGCACATTGCTCAGCAGGCCGGTCTTGAAGGCGATGCGGTATTCGGTGATGCGCTCCACGCGGAACACGCCCAGGCCGCAGTTGCGGGCAATGTCCGTGGCCTTGGAGGCCCAGGGGGAGATCGTTCCCAGGCGCGGCGTGACCACCAGGGCGGCACCATCGGCCGGGCCTTCATAGGGGTCTCCATAGGTCAAGAGCGCCTGGAGGCGCTCTTGCAATGCGGGCGTGGGTGCGGCGTCCGTGGCCACCAGGTGCACGAAGCGCGCGGCAATGCCGGTGATTTTGGGATGGATGGAGACCAGTTCGGTCAGGAGCTGCTGGGCGCGGAACGAGCTGAGAGCGTTTCCACCCTCCAACTGTGTCAGATGCAAGGTCACGTGGCGGCCTGTTGGGTGAGGAGGCTTGTGAAAAGCGCCCTGCGGCCCCGCCCTCCGGGGCTGGCTGCAAGGCGCTGAATCGGTGAGGCCGCTATTTTACCGGGCTGAGCCGTCCCGATGGAGACAGCCGCCCCTTACCCCTGCACGCCCGAAGGCGCAATGGGATAATTGCGGGCATGAGCATCACCATCAAGAGCGCTGAAGACATCGCAGCCATGCGCGTGGCCTGCCGCCTGGCTTCGGAAGTGCTGGACTACATCACCCCCCACATCAAGCCCGGCATCACCACGGCCGAGATCGACCGCCTGGGCGCCGAATGCATGGCGCAGCAGGGCACGGTCTCCGCCACCATCGGCTACCAGCCGCCCGGCTACCCTCCCTACCCCGGGCACCTGTGCACCTCGGTCAACCATGTGGTCTGCCACGGCATTCCCAATGACAAGCCGCTCAAGAAGGGCGACATCGTCAATGTGGACGTCACGGTCATCACCAAGGACGGCTGGTACGGCGACAACAGCCGCATGTTCATGATCGGAGAGTGCTCCATCGCGGCCAAGCGCCTGTCGGCACTGACCTTCGACGCCATGTGGCTGGGCATCCAGCAGGTCAGGCCCGGTGCCACGCTGGGCGACATCGGCAACGCCATCCAGACCTTTGCCGAAGGCCACGGCCTGTCGGTGGTGCGCGAGTTCTGCGGCCACGGCATCGGCCAGAAGTTCCACGAAGAGCCCCAGATCCTGCACTATGGCCGCCCCGGAACGGGCACCGTGCTGGAAGAAGGCATGGTCTTCACCGTCGAGCCCATGCTCAACCTGGGCAAGCGCGAGATCAAGGAACTGGGCAAGGACGGCTGGACCATCGTGACCAAGGACCACAGCCTCTCGGCCCAGTGGGAACACACCCTGGTGGTGACCAAGACCGGCTACGAAGTCATGACCCTGTCGGCCGGCTCGCCCGCGCTGCCCCCCTTCGTTACCACCACGAGCTGCTGAGGCTCGGCATGTTTCTTGCGTGATGCGCAGGCAAAATGGCATGGCGTCCGGGGCACCCGCTCCCGGCGCCTTCCCTGCCCTCGCCGCGCATGAAACAGACCACTGACCACACTCCTTCCCACGCTGCGCCCTCTGCCCCGGACTCGCTGGAGCAGTTGCGCGTGCAGTACGCCCGGGATCGCGGGCGCTGGATAGGCTCGCTGCTGGCGCCCACCATGGGCCGGCGCGGCGTGCGCCTGGTGCTGCAGCACCTGAGCGATCTGGCCGACACGCTGCTGCGCGCGCTGTGGCATCGCGCCGGCATGCCGCCCGAGGCCTGCCTGGCCGCCGTGGGCGGCTTCGGGCGCGCCCAGCTGTTTCCCTATTCCGACATCGACGTGCTGGTGCTGCTGCCAGCCGCTGGCACGGCAGATGCCGAACTGGCCTCGCGCATCGAGAAATTCATCGGCAGTTGCTGGGACGCGGGCCTGGAAATCGGCTCCAGCGTGCGCACGCTGGCCGAATGCCTGGAGGAATCCGAGCGCGACCTGACGGTGCAGACCGCCCTGCTGGAATCACGCCGCATCTGCGGCAGCGAGCCGCTGTTCGCCGAGTTCCAGACGCGCTACCAGGCCCAGATGAATGCGCACGCCTTTCTGTCCGGCAAGCTGCTGGAAATGCGCCAGCGCCACAACAAGTACGAGAGCACGCCCTACTCGCTGGAGCCCAACTGCAAGGAATCGCCCGGCGGCCTGCGCGATCTGCACACCATGATCTGGTTGGCCCGTGCCGCAGGCCTGGGCAGCAGCTGGCAGGCCCTGGCCGGCAAGGGGCTGATCACCGATTTCGAGCGCCGGCAACTCGAGGACAACGAAGCCTTGCTGAGCCTGATACGTGCACGCCTGCACGCGGTGGCGGGCCGGCATGAGGACCGCCTGGTCTTCGACCAGCAGACCGCCGTGGCCGAGGCCTTTGGCTACCGCTCCACCTCGGCCGAAGGGCGCAAGCTGGCCATGCGCGCCAGCGAGACGCTGATGCGCCACTACTACTGGGCGGCCAAGGCCGTGACCCAGCTGTGCCAGATCCTGCGGCTGAACATCGAGGAGCGGCTGAACCCGCGCCCCACGCCGCGCATCCGGCTGAACTCGCGCTTCTACGAGAAGGCCGGCACCATCGAGGTGGCCAGCGACGATCTCTACGAGCGCGAGCCGCACGCCATCCTCGAAACCTTCCTGATGTACGAGACCCATGTGGGCCTCACCGACCTGTCGGCGCGCACGCTGCGCGCGCTGTACGGCGCGCGTGACCTGATGGACGCGGCCTTCCGGCGCGACCCGGTCAACCGCGCCACCTTCATGAAGATCCTGCAGCAGCCCAGCGGCATCACGCACGCCATGCGGCTGATGAACCAGACCTCGGTGCTGGGGCGCTACCTGTGGCCCTTCCGGCGCATCGTGGGCCAGATGCAGCATGACCTGTTCCACGTCTACACGGTGGACCAGCACATCCTCATGGTGCTGCGCAATGTGCGGCGCTTTTTCATGGCCGAGCATGCGCATGAGTACCCGTTCTGCTCCCAACTGGCCAGCGGCTGGGACAAGCCCTGGCTGCTGTACGTGGCCGCGCTGTTCCACGACATCGGCAAGGGCCGGGGCGGTGACCACTCCATCATCGGCGCCGTGGAGGCCAAGCGCTTTTGCCGCGCCCACGGCATTGCGCGCGCCGACGCCGAGCTGATCGAATTCCTCGTGCGCGAGCACCTGACCATGAGCCAGGTCGCGCAAAAGCAGGATCTGTCGGACCCCGAGGTGATCCAGGCCTTTGCCGAGCGCGTGGGCAACGAGCGCAACCTCACGGCCCTGTACCTGCTGACCGTGGCCGACATCCGCGGCACCAGCCCCAAGGTCTGGAGCGCCTGGAAGGGCAAGCTGCTGGAGGACACCTATCGCCTGACCTTGCGCGTCATGGGCGGACGCGCGCCCGATGCAGCCGCCGAAATCGAGGCCCGCCGCCGCGAGGCCCTGGTGCAGCTGGCACTGACAGCCCAGCCCTTCGAATCGCACAAGAAGCTCTGGGACACGCTGGGCGTGGACTATTTCATGCGCCACGAGGCGGCCGACATCGCCTGGCACACGCGCCACCTGTCGCGCCACGTGGGCACCACCCGCCCCGTGGTGCGCGCGCGCCGCTCCCTGGCCGGCGAGGGGCTGCAGGTGCTGGTCTACGCGCCTGACCAGCCCGATCTGTTCGCGCGCATCTGCGGCTACTTCGACCGGGCGGCTTTCTCCATTCTGGATGCGCGCGTGCACACGGCCCACAACAGCTATGCGCTGGACACCTTCCAGGTGGTCGCGCCCGCCATGCAGGAGCAGTACCGCGAGCTGATGCACATGGTCGAGAACGACCTGGTCGCCGCGCTGATGCAGGGCGGGCCGCTGCGCGAGCCATCCCCCCGGCGCCTGTCGCGCCGCGTCAAAAGCTTCCCCTTTGCGCCGCGCGTCACGCTGCAGCCCGACGAGAAAGCCCAGCACTGGCTGCTGTCCATCTCGGCCACGGACCGCGCCGGCCTGCTCTACACCGTGGCGCGCATCCTGGCCCAGCACCACTTGAGCGTGCAATTGGCCAAGGTCAGCACGCTGGGCGAGCGCGTGGAAGACAGCTTTCTGATCGAGGGCGCCGAACTGCAGAACAACCAGCGCCAGTTGCTCATAGAAACCGAGCTGCTGCAGGCCTTGGCGGTCTGAGCTTGCGGCGAAAAAAAGGCCCGCCCTGTCAACCAGGGCGGGCCTTTTGCATCCAGGCGCTGGCGCGGGTGCGGCCGTCAGTGCATGGCAGCCGCAGGCGCCGACACCGTGGCCACTTCCTTGCCCTCGCGGTCATAGAGCTTGCCGTCAACCACCCGGTCGCCATCGGCCAGGGCAGACAGCACGGCCTCGCTGAGCACGCGCTCAGAACCTGCGCCGAACACCGAAGGCTCCTCGGGGTTGCCCTGCTTGAAGTGGTTGAAGACCAGGTTCAGCAGCAGCACGGTCACCGCCGTGGAGCTGATGCCCGAATGGAACATGGTGGCGAACCAGTCCGGGAAGTGGTGATAGAAGTCCGGCTTGACCATGGGCAGCACGCCCATGCCGATGGACGCCGCCACGATGATCAGGTTCATGTTGTTGTGATAGTCCACCTTGGCCAGCGTGCGGATGCCGCTGGCCGCCACCGTGCCAAAGAGCACCAGGCCCGCGCCGCCCAGCACCGAGGGCGGCACGCAGGCCACGATGCGCCCCATGATGGGCAGCAGGCCGAAGGCGATCAGGATCAGGCCGCTGAAGGCCACGACATAACGGCTCTTGATGCCCGTGACCGCGACCAGGCCCACGTTCTGGGCAAAGGCGCTCTGCGTGAACGAGCCGAAGAACGGCGCCACCACGCTGGACAGCATGTCGGCGCGAAGGCCGTCGGCCAGGCGGCGCGAATCCACGCGGGTGCCCACGATGTCGCCCACGGCCAGGATATCGGCCGAGGTTTCCACCAGGGTCACCAGGATCACGATGGACATGGAAAGCGTCGCCGCCAGGCTGAAGGTCGGCCAGCCGAAGTGCAGCGGCATGGGCACGGCGAACCAGGCGCCGCTGCCCACCTCGGAAAAGTCGGACTTGCCGATCATGGCCGCCACCGCCGTGCCGATGACGATGGCCAGCAGAATGGACAGGCGCGAGATCATGGCGTTGCCCAGCTTGCTCAGCGCCAGCACGATGACCAGCGACAGGCCCGCCAGCCCGATGTTGCCCATGCTGCCGTAGTCGGCCGCCTGGGGATTGCCGCCCATGGCCCAGTGGGCCGCCACCGGCATCAGCGACAGGCCGATGATGGTGATCACGCAGCCATTGACCAGCGGCGGGAAAAACCGGGTGAGCTTGGAAAAAATGGGCGCAATGATCAGGCCGAACACCGAGGCAAAGAGCACGGCGCCCAGCACGCCCTGCATGCCGCCGCCCGTGTGCAGGATGCTGACCATGGTGGCCACGCCCGAGAAGGACACACCCTGCACCAGCGGCAGGCGCGAGCCGAAGAACGGAATGCCCAGCGTCTGCAGCAGCGTGGCCAGCCCACCCATGAAAAGGCAGGCCGTGATCAGCAGGCCCGTGTCGGCCGCCGACATGCCGGCCGCATTGGCCATGACCAGGGGCACGGCCACGATGCCTCCGTACATGGTCAGCACATGCTGCAAACCATAGAGGGTGTTGGCCGTGAGGCCGAGTTGCTCGTCCTCCGGGCGGATGTCTGTACCCAGGGCCGGCGCATTGCCAGAACTTTTTTCCATCGCTGTCTCCTTGTCCTCTTGTTCACAGAACGCCGGACAAGTACGCGGCAGCCGGATGGCGGCAGGCGCGCCCCCGCGCACCTTTTGCCGCCGACCCGATAGGCCGCGCTCTCCTGCATCCTGCATCGCGAAGCCCGGTGGCTGCTTGGCAGCTCTTGGCGGGCGAACGCACACAATCCCCGCCTTGGCGGGAAGTGCCAATGTACGGCGCCAGCATGGAAAAATTGTCTACCGATTTGTATACAAAGACCTGACCGAAGATCCTTGAATACGGGCAGCGCCCGCCCGCTCAGTCGTCCTCGGCCGCGCTGATGCCGGGGAACAGCACATCGGTGAAGCCGAACTGGCTGAAGTCACGCATGCGCATGGGATAGAGCTTTCCCCAGAGGTGATCGCACTCATGCTGGACCACGCGCGCATGAAAGCCATCCACCGTGCGGTCGATGGCATCGCCAAACACATCGAAGCCCGTGTAGCGGATATGGTTCCAGCGCGGCACCATGCCGCGCATTCCGGGTACGGACAGGCAGCCTTCCCAGTCCAGTTGCTCGTCCTCGCCCATGGGCGTGATGACCGGGTTGATGAGCACGGTGCGCGGCACCACGGGTGCATCGGGGTAGCGCGGATTGGGCATGCCGGAGCCAAACACCACCATCTGCAGGTCCACGCCAATCTGCGGCGCGGCCAGCCCCGCGCCGTTGGCTGCATGCATGGTGTCCAGCAAATCGCTGAGCAGCAGGTGCAGTTCGTCGGTGTCGAATTCGGTCACGGGCTGGGCGACGCGCAGCAGGCGCGGATCGCCCATCTTCAAAATGGTGCGGACAGTCATGGCAGTGCAAGGCTATGCATGTAAATGTGGGTTGCCAAGCATAGCGGCCGCCCGGCTCCCGGCCGCCCCCTGGCCACCTCTTGGCCGCCTCTTGGCCGCCATGGCCACAGCGCGCTGGCACAATCGCAGCATGCCCAGCACCGCCAGAGAGTCATCCACCGCGTCCCCAGAGGACCGTGAGGCAGGCGCGCAGCAAATACCCACGGCACAGACCCTGGAGCCCGAGGCCACTGCGCAGGCAGGCACGGCGCCGGCCTTCCATGATGACGATCCCCCTCCCCTGCACCGCATGCCGGCCGCCCCGTTGCGCTGGGCGCTGCAGCTGTTTGCCTGCCTGAGCCTGGCCACGGGCATTGCCGGCATCTTCATTCCAGGATTGCCCACCACGGTGTTCGTGCTCATGGCCGGCTGGGCCGCGGCGCGCAGCTCGCAGCGCATGCACACCTGGCTGTGGCGCCATCGCCTGTTCGGCCCCATGCTGCGCAACTGGGCACGGGGCGGCTGCGTGAGCCGGCGCGCCAAATGGAGCGCCAGCGCCATGATGAGCCTGTGCGCCGTCATACTGCTGTGGACTCGCCCGCCCGCCTGGGTGCAGGCCGTGGCGCTGACCTCCATGGGCTGCGTGCTGGTGTGGCTGTGGTTCAGGCCCGAGCCGTGAGAATGAAGGCCTGCAGCCGGCCTTCCTGAAAAAATTCTCCCGAGTTTTCTGTGACGTGTTTTTTACGTCATATAATCTAGGTCTTGTTCCTCAATAGCTCAGTTGGTAGAGCGCCGGACTGTTAATCCGTAGGTCCCTGGTTCGAGCCCAGGTTGAGGAGCCAAAAGAATTTCAAGATCTTGCAACCGCACAAGATCTCTGTCGATAGACGTGTATTCCTCAATAGCTCAGTTGGTAGAGCGCCGGACTGTTAATCCGTAGGTCCCTGGTTCGAGCCCAGGTTGAGGAGCCAGATAAAAAGCCCGCATGCCAACGCATGCGGGCTTTTTTGTTGGGTCAGGCTGCACGCACCATGCCCACGGTGGGCGTGTTCGGTGGCGATGGAGTTGCAGCGGGCTCCACGGTGACGGGCTTGCTGTGCCTGGCATGTGCGCGGCGCGAACCATGGGCAGCACGGGATTGCTCGACACCCTCTTCCCATGCGCGCAGCTCTTCTTCCAGCCGTGCGGCACGTTCCGCATACATGTCAGCAGAGGACTTGTAGTACTCCGCGGCAATGGTGTGCTCCAGCATCGCCATGCGGGCTTCCTGCAGGTAGGCCCGGGTGCGACGGATATAGCGCGGCTCGGCAAGGCTTGCGCCAAAGATTTTGCTGAAAAACATCGCTCATCCTCCTTCGATGCCTTCACAGCGAAAGCCAAGCATCCGCAAGAAGACGGAACCAGCATAGCCCAAGCCTGCCAAGCGGCACTGTCCCCTGGCGCGACAAGGCCGCGTAGGAGGTTCACTTACCCCGGCCAGGCGATGCCCTCGCATCCACGCAGCCCTCTTGCGCATGGTTTGTGCAAGACTGCGGCTGCAGAGAATACGAATCCATTTCCTCCGTCCGCACCCGATCATGTCCCATCCCCTCCCATGGCTCATCCCCCACCAGGCCTTCCCTCCTGTGGAAACGGCATGGGGCCCCAACGACCCCATCCCGGGCCTGCTGGCCGCAGGCGGCACGCTGGATGCGGCGCACCTGCGCATCGCCTACAGCCAGGGGATTTTTCCCTGGTTCAGCGAAGGCCAGCCCACGCTGTGGTGGTCACCCGATCCCCGCATGGTGCTGCAGACATCGCAGTTCCGGCTGCACCGCAGCCTGCGCAAGACATTGCAGCGCTTTCGCGCCACGCCGGGCTGCGAGATCCGCATCGACAGCGCGTTCGAGACCGTGATGCAGCACTGCGCCCAGACGGTGCGCCACGACCAGGATGGCACCTGGATCGTGCAGGAAATTCTTGACGCCTATGCCGACCTGCACCACCAGGGTGCAGCTCACAGCGTGGAGACCTGGGTGGACGGACGCCTGGTGGGCGGCCTGTATTGCGTGGCACTGGGCCGCGCCGTGTTTGGCGAATCCATGTTCGCGCATGCCACCGACGCATCCAAGATCGCGCTGGCGGCCCTGGTTGCGCTGTGCAGACACCAAGGCGCCGTGCAGATCGATTGCCAGCAGGCCACGCAGCATCTGGCCTCGCTGGGGGCGCGCGAAATGCCGCGCGCCCAGTTCTTGCAAACCGTGGCCGAGCAAAGCCAGCTGCCGCCCATGCGCTGGCAGTTCGAAAACGTATACTGGGACGCGTTGCTGCCACCGTCCGGTGAGGCTGGCGACACATCACCGGCTGCCGCCAGCACACCATGACGCACCCGAACGATCTTCCGCTGCAGGCCCTGCAGTTCTATGCCACCGCCGCCTACCCCTGCAGCTATCTCGATGGCCGGCTGGCGCGTTCGCAAGTGGCCACGCCCAGCCACCTGATCCAGAACAGCGCCTATTCGGAGCTGGTTTCACTGGGTTTTCGCCGCAGCGGAATGTTCACCTACCGGCCGTATTGCGACGGATGCCGAGCCTGCGTGCCGATGCGCATCCTGGTCCACGACTTCCGCCCCGACCGGAGCCAGCGCCGCGCCGCCGCGCGCCATGCCGACCTCACGGCATCGATCCAGCGCCTGCACTACTCGAACGAGCACTACCAGCTGTACCTGCGCTACCAGCAAAGCCGCCACAGCGGCGGAGGCATGGACCATGACAGCGTGGACCAGTACACCCAGTTCCTGCTGCAAAGCCGCGTCAACTCGCGCCTTGTGGAGTTCCGCACGCCCGCAGCCGATGGCGGCATCGGCACGCTGAAGATGGTCTCCATCCTCGATGTGCTGGAAGACGGGCTGTCTGCCGTCTACACCTTCTACGAACCCAACGACCCCGCCAGCTACGGCACCTTCAATGTGCTGTGGCAGATCGACCAGGCCCGGTCCATGAGCCTGCCCTATGTCTACCTGGGCTACTGGATCGCCGACAGCCAGAAGATGAATTACAAGGCGCGCTTCCTGCCCCATGAAGTGCGCGTTGACGAGCGCTGGCAGCGCGTGGATCAGCTGCCGCGCTGATACAGCGCCACTCCACGCCTTTTCAGCGACATTTCTTATGCGCATAGCCGCTGTTTGCTGGCGGCACATATGCCGCCATGCCATGGCCGCCGCTAGAATGACCGAATGCCGAAACTCCACTCCGCCTCATGAAAAAAAACGATAACGCGGCCTCCCCCAAGCCCAGCGTCCAGGTCCTGGAACGCATGTTCACGTTGATCGACGTGTTGGCCTCGCGCGAGGAAGCGGTATCGCTCAAGGAGATCAGCGAGCGCACCGGCCTGCACCCCTCCACCACGCACCGCATCCTCAACGATCTGGCCATTGGCCGCTTTGTCGATCGCCCCGAATCGGGCAGCTACCGCCTGGGCATGCGCTTCCTGGAACTGGGCAATCTGGTCAAGGCCCGCCTGAGCGTGCGAGAAGCGGCCCTGATCCCCATGCGCCAGCTGCACAAGCAGATCCAGCAGCCGGTCAGCCTCAGCGTGCGCCAGGGCGATGAAATCGTTTATGTGGAACGCGCCTACAGCGAGCGCTCCGGCATGCAGGTGGTGCGCGCCATCGGCGGCCATGCGCCGCTGCACCTGACATCCAACGGCAAGCTGTTCCTGGCGGCGGACGATGCGCAACAGGTCCGCGCCTACGCCACGCGCACCGGCCTGCCCGGCAAGACGCACTTCAGCATCACGCGACTGGCCGACATGGAAAACGAGCTGGACAAGGTACGCCACCATGGCGTGGCCCGCGACAACGAAGAGCTGGAACTGGGCGTGCGCTGCATGGCCGCCGGCATCTACGACGACCAGGGCAAGCTGGTGGCCGGCCTGTCCATCTCCGCTCCCGCCGACCGGCTGGACGAGAGCTGGATGTCCAAGCTCCAATCCACTGCACAGGAGATCTCGGGCGCCCTGGGCTTCAACGCAACCCGCCCGGCGGCACCGCCACCCAACCCCTACGCGCGCAGCAGCCACTGAACGGCCGTCGACCCCGTTGGCATTGGCCAGGGGCCATTGGCTACACAGACCTCTGCCCACCAGAAACAACAAAGGCGCCATCGGCGCCTTTGTCGTGAGGGGAAAGAAAACTCAGCCCTTGACCTTGTGGATCATGGGATCGCCAGCCACCTGTCCCATGGACTCCACCCAGTGGCGCACGCGCTCGGCATCGCCGAGGCGACTGAACTTTCCGGCCGAATCCAGGAAGACCATGATGATCTTGCGGCCAGCCACCTGCGCCTGCATGACCAGGCAGCGGCCTGCCTCGGAGATGTAGCCGGTCTTTTGCAGACCGATGTCCCAGGTGGGGCTCATCACCAGGCGGTTGGTGTTGTTGTACTGCAGCGTGCGGCGACCCACGGCCACCTCATAGCCGGGCGAGGTGGTGTACTCGCGCACCAGCGGATCGCTGTGCGCCACATTGACGAGCACGGCCAGATCACGGGCGCTGGACTGGTTGCGGCTGGACAGCCCGGTGGGCTCCACGTAGCGGGTATCTGTCATGCCCAGCAGACGGGCCTTGGCATTCATCTGCTGGACAAAGGCATCAAGGCCACCAGGGAAAGTGCGGCCCAGGGCATGGGCAGCGCGGTTTTCACTGGACATCAGGGCCAGGTGCAGCATTTCACCGCGCGTGAGCGTGGTGCCGACGGCCAGACGCGAGCTGCTGCCCTTTTCGGTATCCACGTCGTCCTGCGTGATGGTGATGGTTTCATCCATCGGCAGATGGGCCTGGGAAATCAGCAGGCCGGTCATCAGCTTGGTCAACGAGGCGATGGGCAAGACGGCGTGGTCGTTCTTGCTCAGCAGCACCTCATGGGTGTCCTGGTCCAGAACCAGGGCCACGCTGCTCTTGAGATCCAGAGGATCGGCCACCGCATGCAGACCGGCCATCTGACCGAAGGACAGGCGTGGCTCGTAGGCAACGGCGCGAATGGGGCTGGCCACGCTGCGTGCAGCGACGCGGCTGGGCTGGCGCGCGCTCTTGGCAACGCGCTTGCCCTGCGGAGCGGCCGTGGCGCGCTCCTTCACCGCCTTCTTCTTGACAGGGGCCACGGCCACCTGTTTCTTGGCAACTTTCTTGGCGGGCGCGGCATGTGCGCCCGGAGCAGCAAGAGCACAACTCAGGGCCAGAAAGGACATGACCTGAGCAAATCGACCGAGGCGGGCACGGCGTAGGGTGGGCATGAGAAATGCTCCAAGCAGCAAGAATTTGTGACTAGACCTTACATTAATCGAAAAAGTCGCACTGTGACAATAACTTGTGCGACTTTTCGATAATTTAAGTGAAATTATAAGGCGAGTGCTTACCCCTGCGCAGCCACGATCTCTGCATTGCTGTGTAATTTGTTCAACGCGCTCAGATAGGCCTTGGCAGAAGCCACGACGATGTCAGGGTCGGCGCCCACGCCGTTGACCACGCGCCCGCTGCGCTGCAGGCGAACGGTCACTTCGCCCTGGCTTTCGGTGGAGCCGCTGATGGCGTTGACCGAGTACAGCAGCATCTCGGCACCGCTCTTCACCTCGGACTCGATCGCCTTGAACGAGGCATCGACCGGGCCATTGCCGTCGGACTGGGCCTTGATCTCGCGGCCGTCGCGGCTGAACACCACCGACGCGTGTGGGCGCTCACCTGTCTCGCTTTGCTGGGCCAGCGAGATGAACTGGAAGGGGTCGGCCTGCTGATGCGCGTCCTGCTCGGTCACCAGGGCCAGGATGTCCTCGTCGAAGATCTCGCTCTTGCGGTCGGCCAGCTCCTTGAAGGCGGCGAAGGCGGTATTGATCGCGGCTTCGCTGTCCAGCTCCACGCCCAATTCATGCAGGCGCTGCTTGAAGGCATTGCGGCCGCTGAGCTTGCCCAGAACGATCTTGTTGGCGCTCCAGCCCACGTCCTCGGCGCGCATGATCTCGTAGGTGTCGCGCGCCTTGAGCACGCCGTCCTGGTGAATGCCGGAGGCATGGGCGAAGGCGTTGGCCCCCACCACCGCCTTGTTGGGCTGCACCACGAAGCCGGTGGTCTGGCTGACCATGCGGCTGGCGGCCACGATGTGCAGGGCGTCGATGTTGACGTCCAGGCCAAAGTAGTCCTTGCGCGTCTTGATGGCCATCACCACCTCTTCCAGCGAGCAGTTGCCGGCGCGCTCACCCAGGCCATTGATGGTGCATTCGATCTGGCGGGCGCCGCCGAGCTTGACGCCGGCCAGCGAGTTGGCCACGGCCATGCCCAGATCGTTGTGGCAGTGCACGCTCCAGACCGCCTTGTCGCTGTTGGGCACGCGCTCGCGCAAGTTCTTGATGAAGGCGCCGTAGAGCTCGGGAATGGCATAGCCCACGGTGTCAGGCACGTTGATCGTGGTTGCGCCCTCGGCGATCACGGTCTCGATGACGCGGCACAGGAAATCCGGGTCGCTGCGGTAGCCGTCCTCCGGGCTGAACTCGATGTCGGCAATCAGGTTGCGCGCAAAGCGCACGGATTGGCGCGCCTGCTCCAGTACCTGATCGGGCGTCATGCGCAGCTTTTTCTCCATGTGCAGCGCGCTGGTCGCAATGAAGGTGTGGATGCGCGCGCGGTTGGCATCCTTCAGAGCCTCGGCCGCACGGGCGATGTCACGGTCATTGGCCCGCGCCAGCGAGCAGATGGTGGAGTCCTTGATGGCGCGTGCAATGGCCTGCACCGACTCGAAGTCACCGTTGGAGCTCGCCGCAAAACCGGCCTCGATCACATCGACCTTCAGCCGTTCGAGCTGGCGCGCGATGCGCAGCTTCTCGTCGCGGGTCATGGAGGCACCGGGCGACTGCTCGCCGTCACGCAAGGTGGTGTCGAAAATGATCAATTGGTCGGTCATGGGGAGTCTCGTCTTTCTTGTGGATGCGAAGCCCCTGCCCACGGGCAGGCGATGAAAAAAGCCGGTGCGCTTGTGGCTGCACCGGCTCGGGAACGAAATTCAGGCGGCAACCGCCTCCTGCTCCACCGCATTCTCGGCGGAGGGAACACGCTGCAAGCCCGACATGATGGCCCGGAACGAGGCAGAGACGATATTCGCATCGACCCCGACGCCGTAGCACACGTGGGACTCGTCCACGCGCAGTTCCACATAGGCGATGGCCTTGGCGTTGGCGCCTTCGCCAATGGCGTGTTCGGCATAGTCCAGCACGCGCACCGCGCGGCCGCTGTGCTCGCTCAGCGCCTGCACGAAGGCATCGATCGGGCCCGTGCCCTCGGCTTCAATCGTGCGCTTGCCGCCCTCGACGGCCAGGTCGGCCGACAGGCTGACCACACCATCGTTCTCGCTCAGCCGGTAGTGCGGCGCCTGCACGGATTGCAGGCCGTATTCGCGCTGGAACAGATTCCACAGGTCGGCGGCAGCCAATTCCTTGCCGCTGGCATCCATCTCGCGCTGCACGACCTGGCTGAACTCGATCTGCAGGCGGCGCGGCAACTGGAGGCCATATTCGCTTTCAAGCAGATAGGCGATGCCGCCCTTGCCCGACTGGCTGTTGACGCGGATCACGGCCTCATAGCTGCGACCCAGGTCCTTGGGATCGATGGGCAGATAGGGCATGTCCCAGACGTCGCCTTCCTTGCGGTCGGCGAAGGCCTTCTTGATCGCATCCTGGTGCGAGCCAGAGAACGAGGTGTAGACCAGGTCGCCCACGTAGGGATGGCGCGGGTGCACGGGCAACTGGTTGCAATGCTCGACCGTGCTGCGGATGCCGTCGATATCGGAGAAATCCAGCCCGGGCGACACGCCCTGGATGTACATGTTCAGCGCCACGTTGACCACGTCGAGGTTGCCCGTGCGCTCGCCGTTGCCGAACAGGCAGCCTTCGAGGCGGTCGGCACCGGCCATCAGCGCGAGCTCGGCCGTCGCCGTGCCCGTGCCGCGATCGTTGTGGGGATGGACGGACAGCACGATGGAATCACGGCGCTGGATATGGCGGTGCGTCCACTCCACCATGTCGGCAAACAGATTGGGCGTGGAATGCTCCACCGTGGTGGGCAGGTTGATGATGCACTTGCGCTCGGGCGTGGGCTGCCATACATCGGTGACGGCATCGATGACGCGCTTGGAAAACTCCAGCTCGGTGTCCGAATACATCTCGGGCGAGTACTGGAAGGTCCACTGCGTCTGGGGGTAGCCGGCAGCGATCTCGTTGAACATGCGGGCATTGGTGGTGGCCAGCTCGACGATCTCGTCTTCACTCATGTTCAACACCACGCGGCGCATCACGGGCGCGGTGGCGTTGTACAGATGGACGATGGCACGGGGCACGCCTTCGAGCGCTTCGAAGGTACGGCGAATGAGGTGCTCGCGCGCCTGGGTCAGCACCTGGATGGTCACGTCATCGGGAATGCGGTTTTCCTCGATGAGCTTGCGCATGAAGTCGAACTCCACCTGCGAAGCGGAGGGAAAACCGACCTCGATCTCCTTGAAGCCGATCTTCACCAGTTGCTCGAACATGCGCATCTTGCGATCGATATCCATGGGCTCGATCAACGCCTGGTTGCCATCGCGCAGATCCACGCTGCACCAGATCGGAGCCTTGGTAATCGTCGCGTCGGGCCAGCTGCGATTTTGCAGACGCACGGGAGCGAAAGCGAACGGACGGTACTTGGTCGAAGGGTTTTGCAACATGGCTGAAGTGCTTTCTATCGTCTAGGTAAAAACAAGACCCACCTGCTCCAGCGACCCCACAAATGCAAAACGGCCCGTCGCTGGTGCAAACGGGCCGTGAAAGTAGGTATGTACGCGCGCGCTACTGTCTCTGCCCGTTGGACATCAGTAGTAGAGCTAGCGACAGGTATTGCATTCGAACGACTTTAGCACAGGTTCACAAAGGCTGTGAAGATGCTGCGCCGCATCACTTGTGCAGGCCGCGCTCCTCGGGCTCGTCGGTCGAGGTACTGATGACGCTGGTGCGCTGGCCCTTGGCCTTGCGCCAGGCGTAGACGCCATAGCCCGAGAAACCGTAGAGCAGGAACACGCCGAACAGCACGATGGGCGGGTGGATGTTGATGATGGCAATGCCCAGCGCAATAAGCACGATGGCGGCAAACGGCACGCTCTTCTTGAAGTGCACGTCCTTGAAGCTGTAGAACGGCACATTGGTAACCATGGTCAGGCCCGCGTACAGCGTCAGGAAGAACATGATCCAGGTGATCTGCGTCCAGCTCAGCCAGGCATCCTGTCCGCGCAGCAGGCCCGCCTCGTCCAGCAGCCAGATGAAGCCCGTGACCAGCGCCGCCGCCGCAGGCGAAGGCAGGCCCTGGAACCAGCGCTTGTCCACCGTGCCGGTATTCACGTTGAAACGCGCCAGCCGCAGTGCAGCGCAGGCGCAATAGACAAAGGCGGCAATCCAGCCCCAGCGACCAATGCCCTTGAGCGCCCACTCATAGGCGATCAAGGCGGGAGCGGCGCCGAAGGACACCATGTCCGACAGCGAGTCCATCTGTTCGCCAAAGGCGCTTTGCGTATTGGTCATGCGTGCCACGCGGCCGTCAAGACTGTCCAGCACCATGGCGCAGAACACGCCTGCAGCAGCCAGTTCGAAGCGGCCGTTCATGGCCATCACGATGGCGTAGAAGCCACCGAACAGCGCAGCCAGCGTGAACAGGTTGGGCAGGATGTAGATACCCTTGCGGCGCTTGCGCACCACCACGCCCTCAATCTCGTTGGACTCATTGTGGTTTTGCATCAATCCAGCCTCCAGCACAGCGCCTACGGGCGCGGGCAGCTATTAAAACGATAGTATTCTAAGGGAGCGGACCGCGCCGCCCCGAAAGGGTCAGTGTACCTGCGCGCCGCACCCCTTCCCTGCACGAAAAAGGCCACCCGTCGGGGTGGCCTTGTCCTGCACCTTGCGTAGGCCGCTTGCGCGACCCAGGCAAGATGGAATGCAGCAATCTCAGTTGCGGCTCTGGTCAACCAGCTTGTTCTTGGAGATCCAGGGCATCATGGCGCGCAGCTGGCCACCGACCTTCTCGATGGCGTGGTCGGCGTTCATGCGGCGGCGGGCCGTCATGCTCGGGTAGTTGGTGCGGCCTTCCTGGATGAACATCTTGGCGTATTCGCCGGTCTGGATGCGCTTGAGGGCAGCACGCATGGCTTCGCGCGACTTGTCGTTGATGACTTCGGTACCCGTCACGTACTCGCCGTATTCGGCGTTGTTCGAGATCGAGTAGTTCATGTTGGCGATGCCGCCTTCGTACATCAGGTCCACGATGAGCTTGAGCTCATGCAGGCACTCGAAGTAGGCCATTTCGGGAGCGTAGCCGGCTTCGGTCAGGGTCTCGAAGCCCATCTTCACCAGTTCCACCGCGCCGCCGCACAGAACGGCTTGCTCGCCGAACAGGTCGGTCTCGGTTTCTTCCTTGAAGTTGGTCTCGATGATGCCGCCCTTGCCGCCGCCGTTGGCCATGGCATAGGACAGGGCCAGGTCACGGGCCTTGCCGGACTTGTCCTGGTACACAGCGATCAGCGAGGGCACGCCGCCGCCCTTCAGGTACTCGGAACGCACGGTGTGGCCAGGACCCTTGGGGGCGACCATGATCACGTCCAGATCGGCGCGGGGCACGACCTGGTTGTAGTGGATGTTGAAGCCGTGAGCAAAGGCCAGCGTGGCGCCTTGCTTGATGTTGGGGGCCACGTTGTTGTTGTAGACCTCGGGGATGTTCTCATCCGGCAGCAGGATCATGACCAGGTCGGCGGACTTCACGGCGTCATCGACTTCCGCGACGGTCAGGCCAGCCTTGGCGACCTTGTCCCAGGAAGCGCCGCCCTTGCGCAGGCCGACCACGACCTTCACGCCGCTTTCGTTCAGGTTTTGCGCGTGTGCGTGGCCCTGGCTGCCGTAGCCGATGATGGCAACGGTCTTGCCCTTGATCAGGCTCAGGTCACAGTCCTTGTCGTAGAAAACTTTCATGTTGGCTCCAGGCTTCGTGTGTGTAGGGGTTGAAAAGGGGAAGGGGACAGGTTTCAGGTGCGTTGCAGCGCATCAAACGCGCAGGATGCGTTCGCCGCGGCCGATGCCGCAGGAGCCGGTGCGCACGGTTTCCAGAATGGCCGTGCGGTCCAGCGCCTGCAGGAAGGCGTCGTTCTTGGATTGGTCGCCGGTCAGCTCGACCGTGTAGCTCTTTTCGGTCACGTCGATGATGCGGCCGCGGAAGATGTCCGCCATGCGCTTCATCTCCTCGCGTTCCTTGCCCACGGCACGGACCTTGACCATCATGAGCTCGCGCTCGGTATAGGAGCCTTCGGTCAGGTCCACGACCTTGACGACTTCGATCAGGCGATTCAGGTGTTTGGTGATCTGCTCGATCACGTCTTCGGAGCCATTCGTCTGAATGGTCATGCGCGACAGCGATGCGTCTTCCGTGGGGGCCACGGTCAGCGATTCGATGTTGTAGCCGCGGGCCGAGAACAGGCCCACCACGCGCGACAAGGCTCCCGGCTCGTTTTCGAGCAGCACGGCAATGATGTGTTTCATGAAAGAAAGATTCCTCTTTTCGCTGCCCTCCCCCGGCGCCGGTAAACGTCGGGCTTGGCAGGCAATAGATTCGTCAAAGGGGCCGCCTCGAGGACGGCTCACTGGAACGGATGCGGCAGGAATGAACCCGGGCAGATCCCGCAAGGGACCATGCTCAGAGGTCGTCAGCTCCCAGCAGCATCTCGGTGATCCCACGGCCGGCCTGCACCATGGGGAACACATTCTCGGTGGGATCGGTACGGAAGTCCATGAACACCGTGCGGTCCTTGAGCTTGCGTGCCTCGCGCAGGGCGGGCTCCACGTCCTCGGGGCGCTCGATCAGCATGCCCACGTGGCCATAGGCCTCGGCCAGCTTCACAAAGTTGGGCAGCGAGTCCATGTAGCTGCTGCTGTAGCGGCCCGAATACTCGATCTCCTGCCACTGGCGCACCATGCCCAGGTAGCGGTTGTTCAGCGACACCACCTTGACCGGCGTGTTGTACTGCAGGCAGGTGGCCAGCTCCTGGATATTCATCTGGATGGAGCCTTCACCCGTGATGCAGAACACCTCGGATTCAGGCTTGGCCAGCTTGATGCCCATGGCGTAGGGCAGGCCCACACCCATGGTGCCCAGGCCGCCGGAGTTGATCCAGCGGCGCGGCTCGTCGAAGCGGTAGTACTGCGCGGCCCACATCTGGTGCTGGCCCACGTCGGACGTGATGTAGGCATCGGCGTCGCGGGTCATGTTCCACAGCGTCTCCACCACGTACTGCGGCTTGATGACCGAGCCATCGCCACGGCTGTACTGCAGGCAGTCGCGGCTGCGCCAGCCTTCGATGGTCTCCCACCATTGGCCCAGGGCCGCTGCGTCGGGACGGGCACTTGCCTCGCGGATCATGGAGATCAGCTCGGTCAGCACCTCCTTGACGTCGCCCACGATGGGCACGTCCACCTTTACGCGCTTGGAGATGGAAGAGGGATCGATGTCGATGTGGATGATCTTGCGCTCCACCGACATGAAATGCTTGGGGTTGCCGATCACGCGGTCGTCGAAGCGTGCACCCACCGCCAGCAGCACATCGCAGTTCTGCATGGCATTGTTGGCTTCGATGGTGCCGTGCATGCCCAGCATGCCCAGGAACTTGCGGTCGCTGGCCGGATAGGCACCCAGGCCCAGCAGCGTGTGCGTGACCGGGTAGCCCAGCATGTCCACCAGCGTGCGCAGCTCGTTGCAGGCATTGCCCAGCAGAACGCCGCCGCCCGTGTAGATGTAGGGTCGCTTGGCGGCCAGCAGCAACTGCAGCGCCTTGCGGATCTGGCCGGCATGGCCCTTGCGCACCGGGTTGTAGGAGCGCATCTCCACCTTCTCGGGGTAGCCGGCGTAGAGCGCCTTCTTGAAGGACACGTCCTTGGGAATGTCCACCACCACGGGGCCGGGACGGCCGGTGCGCGCGATGTGGAAGGCCTTCTTCATCGTGTCCGCCAGCTCGCGCACATCCTTCACCAGGAAGTTGTGCTTGACGATGGGGCGTGTGATGCCGACGGTGTCGCATTCCTGGAACGCATCGGTGCCGATGTAGGCCGTCGAGGTCTGGCCGCTGATCACGACCAGGGGAATGGAATCGGTATAGGCGGTGGCAATGCCGGTCACGGCGTTGGTCAGGCCGGGACCCGAGGTCACCAGGGCCACGCCGACTTCACCCGTGGCACGGGCAAAACCGTCTGCCGCATGCACGGCCGCCTGTTCATGGCGCACCAGCACATGCTGAATGGAATCTTGTTTGTAGAGGGCGTCGTAGATGTACAGAACCGCACCGCCCGGATAGCCCCAAAGCTGCTTGACACCTTCGGCCTGCAGGGACTTGACGAGGATCTCGGAGCCCATCAGCTCCTGGGATGCATGGGACTGCGACGCCGCTGCTGCCGCGCTGGAGTACTCGGCTTTGGAAATTTCCATGATCAACCTTTGTGAATTTCTCTAACGAAAAACCTTGGGTGCCCCTTGCCTGAAGCCCTTGTGAGGCCGGTGCGGGACTTAGGACCAACAGACATGGGCGAGTGAGTAAACGCCGGACCGTGACCCGTTTGCCTTTTTGAATTGCAGCAGACATTATCGCACTGCAACAAGCCTGCGCGCCATCCTGCGAAAAAAATTGACAGTGCGGTGCGATAATCAGGCCCCGCACCCGTTCAGCCCCTCATCAACGAGCCCCTCATCCGGGCCTGCGTTCCTTTTGGCAACCGAGCAAGAACTATCCGACTTCCTCAAAAGCGTAGAAAAGCGAGCCTTCAAGCGCAGCTTTTTTCACGTCCGGGATGAGGAGGCGGCGCTGGACATCGTGCAGGACAGCATGCTTAAGCTGGCGCAGCACTATGGCGACAAGCCGATCAACGAGCTGCCCATGCTGTTCCAGCGCATCCTGTCCAACAGCACGCTGGACTGGTTTCGCAGGCAAAAAACGCAGAACGCCCTCTTCACCCGCATGAGCGATCTGGAGGCCTCGGCCGGCGACGATGCGGACTTCGACTGGCTAGAAACCTACGCCGACTCCGGCCAGAACGGCGAAACCGCCCGCAGCGCCGAAGATCTGACCGAGCGGGCCCAGATTTTGCAAAGCATTGAAAAAGAGATACAGGAGCTTCCAGCACGTCAACGCGAAGCTTTCCTGATGCGTTATTGGGAAGAGATGGATGTCGCGGAGACCGCTGCCGCGATGGGGTGTTCCGAAGGAAGTGTAAAAACACATTGTTTCCGCGCCATCCAGACATTGAGCAAGGCACTGAAGGCCAAAGGAATCGAGCTATGAAGACTGCGCCCACTCTCACTCTCCACAGCGAAATGGCGGCCGACCGCATCGCACGCCGGATCACCGCGCGCCTGGGTGACGGCGAGGCGTTGCTGCCATACGACATCACCGAGCGGCTGCGCGCTGGGCGCGAGCGCGCCCTGTCCGTTCGCCGGCGCGAGCTGCGCGCTGCACCGCTGCAGACCGCCAGCGCAACCCAGGCTCAGGGCGGCACGCTGACGCTGGGTTCGGGCGACGAGGGCGGCACCTGGTGGCGCGCGCTGATCTCGGCCGTGCCGGTGCTGGCGTTGATCGTTGGCCTGGTGGTCGTCAACGTGCAGACGGACCAGACAGGTCTGACCGAGGTTGCCGAGGTGGATACCGCCTTGCTGACCGATGATCTGCCGCCCGCCGCCTACGCCGACCCCGGCTTCATCCAGTACCTGAAGACTTCGGCCACCAACACGGAACGCTGATCCCCGCCTTGCCTGCCTGCATGCCCACTGACTCACGCGCCGCGTTCCACCGCTCAGCCGCCGCCATCCTGGCGGCGGTGCTGTTGATGGCGCTGGCCTGGACCGGCTGGCGCGTCGTGCAGCAGGTACGGCTGGCACCCAGCACCGTCTCGCCGGCCACGATCGCAGCCTCCAAGACCCTGCACGGTGATGCAGCCACACGCCAGCGCGCCACGGACCTGGCCTCCGGCCCGCGCTGGGCAGAGCTGACACCGGCGCAGAGCAGCGTGCTTGAACCCCTGTCCGAGCGCTGGTCCATGATGGACGCGCTGCAAAAGCGCCGCTGGATGGCGCTGGCCGAGGGCTGGGACAAGCTCAGTGAAAAAGAGCAGGAAAAGCTGCGCGATCGCATGCAGACCTGGTCCAGCCTCAGCGCCCAGCAGCGCAGCCAGGCCCGCCTGAATTTCGCCCTGACCAACCGCCTGGCCACCGACAAGCGCGCCCAGTGGGAGGCCTACCAGGCGCTTAGCGACGAGGAAAAACGCCTGCTGGCCGCGCGCGCCGCGCCCAAGGCCAAGGGCGCCGCCACCGCCATAGAGCCCGTGGCTCCCAAGCGGCTGGCGCGGATTCCGGCGGCCTCGGTGGCTCCGGCCACCATTCCGAATCCGCCGAAGATTCCGCCCGCCACCATCTACAACCCGCCGCTTCCCGTACCCCCGGCCCCATCCCCTGCAGCCGTGGAAACCCATCCCGTGCGCCCGCCGGCGCTGGTGGAGACGGCGCCGGTGGAAGTGCCCTCGGCCACGCCCATGCCTTTGCCACCCATGGAACTGCATGACAGCACCGATGCTGCATCCCAGCCATCGCACGGCGAAGCGCCCCTCTCGCATTGACGCACTGACGCACCGATCTCCCCGTCCGCATGACGAACGCCACATCCCCCGCCTCCACCACGGCAGCCGCAATCGCAGCCTCCCCACAGATGGCCCCGCGACTGGCGCGGCGCATGGCCTGCTGGCTCTACGAGGGCATGCTGCTGTTCGGCGTGGTCTTCATTGCAGGCTATCTGTTCGGCACCCTGTCGCAGACACGCAATGCCATGGACAACCGCCATGCGCTGCAGGCCTTCATGTTCGTGGTGCTGGGCATCTATTTCGTCTGGTTCTGGTCCAAGGGCCAGACGCTGGCCATGAAGACCTGGCACATCCGCCTGGTGGATGCAGCGGGCCAGCCCGTCAGCCAGTTGCGCGCGCTGCGGCGCTATGTGTTCAGCTGGATCTGGCTGCTGCCGCCACTGGCGGCCTATTCGACCGGCGTGCCTGCACTGACCACGCTGATGCTGCTGGTGCTGTGGGTGGCGCTCTGGGCGCTGCTCAGCCGCTTTCATCCGCGCCGCCAGTTCTGGCATGACGCATGGGCTGGCACCCAGTTGATCCACCAGGCACCAGCACCCAGGAAAAAGCGCTGACAGGCCCAGAGGCAGCGTCGCATCTCCTACACTCGCAAGCATGCCCGCCGCATCTCCCGACCCGACCGACAGCGCACCTGTCAACCCCCAGAAAAGCCGCACAGGCCTGACGCGTGTCTGGCACGCAGCAGGCTATTCGCTCTCAGGCCTTCGCGCCGGATGGAATGAAAAAGCCTTCCGCCAGGAAGCGCTGGCCGCCATCGTGCTGATCCCTGCCGCCTTCTGGCTGGGAAGCAGCTGGATCGAGGTCGCACTGCTGGCGGGCACCGTCTTGCTGGTGCTGATCGTGGAGCTGCTCAACAGCGGCATCGAGGCCGTGGTCGATCGCATAGGCCCCGAATGGCACGTTCTGTCCAAGCAGGCCAAGGACATGGGCAGCGCGGCCGTGATGCTGGCGCTGCTGCTGTGCGCCGGCGTCTGGCTGGCCGCCCTCTATCAACGGTTCATTGCATGACAAATCCCACGTTTTCCATTTGTGTGTATTGCGGCTCGCGCCCCGGCGACCAGCCCGGATTCATCGAGGCGGCCCGCGCCACCGGCCGCTGGATCGGTGAGCACGGCGGCCAGCTGGTCTATGGAGGCGGCCGCAGCGGCCTGATGGGCGAGGTGGCCGAGGCCACGCGGCAGGCCGGCGGCCGCGTCGTGGGCGTGATTCCGCAGGCGCTGGTGGACAAGGAACTGGCCAACCATGCCTGCGATGAACTGCACATCGTTCAGACCATGCACGAGCGCAAGGCCATGATGGCCGAGCGCAGCGATGCCTTCGTCGCCCTGCCCGGCGGCATAGGCACCTTCGAGGAATTGTTCGAGGTCTGGACCTGGCGCCAGCTGCGCTACCACGACAAGCCCATCGGCCTGCTCAATGTGGATGGCTACTACGACAGCATGCTGCAGTTCCTGCAGACCTGCGTGGGCCATGGCTTCATGGGCGAGTGGCAGATGGGACTGATCGAAAGCGGCAGCGACATCCCCACGCTGCTGCAATCCCTGGTGCAGAACGCCGGCACGGGCCTGGAGACTGCGCCCTTGCGCGCCGTGATCTGAACAGCAGCGGAAACGGAAACGGCCACCCTTGAGAGGATGGCCGCCAGCGTCGAGATATCCAGAATGCAGGGCGCCGAATGCGCCCTGCCCTGCTCTCGGACTCAAATGGCTCCGTCGTCGAGCTCGCCGGTACGGATGCGCACCACGCGCTCCACGGCCGTGACGAAGATCTTGCCGTCACCGATCTTGCCCGTACGCGCCACGTTGACGATGGCATCCACGCAGCGGTCCACGTCCTCGGTGCGGACCACGACCTCGATCTTCACCTTGGGCAGGAAGTCCACCACGTACTCAGCGCCGCGGTAAAGCTCGGTATGGCCCTTCTGGCGGCCAAAGCCCTTGACCTCGGTGACGGTCAGGCCGTTGACGCCGCAGTCGGCCAGTGCCTCGCGGACCTCTTCCAGCTTGAACGGCTTGATGATGGCGGTGATCATTTTCATGGGGTGAACTCCTCAGTGCATGCAATACGGGGCAAGACGGCTGGCCGGGAAACCCCGCCGCCTCAGGTGCTTCAAGCGCGAAAGCGGTTGGTTATGGGGTAGCGCCAATCCTTGCCGAAGCTGCGGCGCGTCAGTCGCGGCCCCACGGGCGCCTGGCGGCGTTTGTACTCGTTGATCTGGATCAGGCGTGTCACTCGCTCCACATCGGCGCTGGCGTATCCGTCGGCCACGATGGAGGCGATGCTTTCGTTATTTTCCATGTAACGGCGCACGATGGCATCGAGCACCTCATAAGCGGGCAGGCTGTCCTGGTCTTTCTGGTCAGGGCGCAGTTCGGCGCTGGGCGGGCGCGTGATGATGCGATCCGGGATGGGGTCCAGACCCGTGCCGAACGGATCGTTGGCATTGCGCCAGCGCGCCAGCGCAAAGACCTCGGTCTTGAGCACGTCCTTGATCACGGCGAAGCCGCCCGCCATGTCGCCATAGAGCGTGCAGTAGCCGGTGGACATCTCGCTCTTGTTGCCCGTGGTCAGCACCACGGAGCCGAACTTGTTGGACAGGCCCATCAACAGGGTGCCGCGGATGCGGGCCTGCAGGTTTTCTTCGGTCGTGTCCTCGGCGCGGCCCGCGAAGGCCGGGGCCAGGGCGGCCTTGAAGGCCTCGAACTGGGGCGCAATGGAGATTTCGTCATAGCGCACGCCCACGCGCTCGGCCATGTCACGCGCGTCGATCCAGCTGATGTCGGCCGTGTAGGGCGAAGGCATCATCACCGTATGCACCTTGTCCGCGCCCAGGGCATCGACTGCAATCGCCAGCACCAGGGCCGAGTCGATACCGCCCGACAGGCCCAGCAGGGCGCCAGGGAAACGGTTCTTGCCCACGTAGTCGCGCACGGCCAGCACCAGGGCGGACCACAGCGCCGGCAGGTGCCCTGGCTGCGCAATCACCTCGCCTGCCAGCACCAGCGCATGCCCGCCCGTGCGGACCTCCACCCGCGGCAAGGCCTCGGCAAAGGCCGGCGCGCGCGCGGCAATGGAGCCGTCCGCCTGCACGGCAAAGGAGCTGCCATCAAAGACGATTTCATCCTGGCCGCCAACCAGATGTGCATACACCAGGGGCAGGCCGGTTTCGCGCGCACGCGCGGCCAGCGTGGCTTCGCGTTCGGCCTGCTTGCCCTCATGGAAGGGCGAGGCATTGATCACGGCCAGCAATTGCGCACCGGCCTGGGCGGCGGCGCGTGCGGGTTCGGGATGCCAGGCGTCCTCGCAGATCAGCAGGCCCACGCGCACGCCCTGCACTTCGATCACGCAGGGCGATTGGCCGGCCACAAAGTAGCGCTGCTCGTCGAACACGCCGTAGTTGGGCAGGCATTGCTTGGCGTAGCTGCATTCCACGCGCCCGTCGCGCAGCACGCTGGCCGCATTGCGCAACGCGCCAACGGCGCCCTGGTCGCGCCAGGGATGGCCCAGCACCAGCGCCAGGCCCGGCCATTGCGCGGTCTCCAGCGCAAGCTGCTGCACGGCCTGGTCGCAGGCATCCAGAAAGGCGGGGCGCAGATACAGGTCTTCGGCCGCATAGCCGCACAGGGCAAGCTCGGGCGTCAGCAGCAAGCGTGCTCCCGTGGCATAAGCTTCACGGGCTGCGGCAATGATTTTCTGGACATTGCCGGGCAGGTCGCCCACGACAAAGTTGAGCTGGGCAGTGCAGATGGAGAGCGTCATGGAATGCAATGGAGCCAACAGGGCCGACAAGGCCACCCCACAGCGAAAGGCGGCAGCGCGCGTCACACCGGCCTGCAAGGAATGGCATGGCTGAAACCGCAATTATCACCCGCGTGCTGGACAGCGTGCAGCAGCTCGATGCCCAGGCCTGGAATGCGCTGCTGGCATCGCAGGCCGCGCCCACTCCCTTCATGCGCCACGAGTACCTGAGCGCGCTGGAATCCAGCGGCAGCGCCGTGCCGCAAACCGGCTGGGCCGGCCGCGTGGTCACGCTCTGGCAGGGCGGCGAGCTGGTCGCCGCCTGCCCGGTCTACGCAAAGGCGCACTCCTATGGCGAGTACGTGTTCGACTTTGCCTGGGCACGTGCCTACGCCCAGCATGGGCTGGACTACTACCCCAAGGGCGTGCTGGCCGTGCCTTTCACGCCCGTGCCGGGCAGCCGCCTGCTGGCGCGCACGCCCTTGCTGCGTGCAGCCCTGGTGCGCGCGGTGCGCGAATGGGCCCAGGCGCAGCAGCTGTCTTCGCTGCACCTGCTGTTCAGCGATGCAGAGGATCTGGCAGCCTGCGATGCCGACGGCTGGATGCAGCGCAGCACCGTGCAGTTCCACTGGACCAACCAGGGCGCCGATGGCGCCGGGCACGGCGATTTCGAACACTTTCTGGCGACGCTGAACCAGGAAAAGCGCAAGAAGATACGCCAGGAAAGGCGCAAGGTGCATGAGGCCGGCGTGCGCTTTCGCGCCCTGCACGGGCCGGACATGAGCGCACAGGACTGGGCCTTTTTCTACCGCTGCCACGAGCGAACCTACCTGGAGCATGGCAACGCCCCGTACCTCGAACCGGCCTTCTTCGAGGCCATGGCGCGCCAGATGCCCGAGGCCTGGCTGATGTTCATCGCCGAGCGCGACGGCCAGCCCATGGCCTGCAGCCTGATCGCGCTGGATGCTGCGGCCGCAAGGCTGTCAGCGGGCCATCCAGGCGGACGCGCCCACGCGCCGCAGACCCCGCAGGGAACGGCCTACGGCCGCTACTGGGGTGCACTGGAGCGCGTGGATTGCCTGCATTTCGAGGCCTGCTACTACCAGCCCATCGCCTGGTGCATAGAACGCGGCATTGCGCATTTCGAGGGAGGTGCCCAGGGCGAGCACAAGATGGCGCGGGCGCTGCTGCCCGTGGTCACCCCCAGCGCCCACTGGATTGCCCACCCGTCCTTTGCCGATGCCATCTCGCGCTTTCTGGACCGCGAGGGCGAGGGCATGGCCGGATATCTGCAGGAGCTGCAGGCCCACAGCCCGCTGCGCCAGGGGTAAGGCCAGGGCCAAGGCTCAGAAGGTTTCCCAGTCGTCATCGCCCTGACCGGGCTGGCGTGGTGCCGGCTTGCCGGCCTGCGTGGGTCCGGCGCGCGGCCGGATGGGGGGTGTGGCATCGCGCTCAAGCCGGCGGGCCAGCGTCTCGCCGCCTGCAGGCGCACCGCCGCCGCCCAGGGCCGCAGGCCGCGCAGGACTGGCGGGTGGAGCGGGCCGGACAGGCGGGGCTGCGGGGCGCGCTGCGGGGCTGACCGGTGCCGCCACCCTGTGCGGCACATGCGCATGGCTGTCCGTGGCGCCACGGGGCAACTGGAAGACGGCCACGGCCTCGACCAGGTCCTGCGCCTGCTTGCGCAGCGAGGCAGCGGCGGCCGCGCTTTCCTCGACCAGGGCCGCATTCTGCTGCGTGGTCTGGTCCATCTGCGTGACGGCTTCGCCAACCTGGGCCACGCCGGAGCTCTGCTCGGTGCTGGCCGAGCTGATCTCGCCCATGATGTCGGTGACCCGGCCGATGGCGGCCACCACTTCGGTCATGGTCGTGCCTGCGCGGTCCACCAGTTGCGAGCCCTGCTCCACACGCTCCACGCTGGCCGTGATCAGCGCCTTGATTTCCTTGGCGGCCTCGGCGCTGCGCTGGGCCAGCGATCGCACCTCGCCCGCGACCACGGCAAAGCCCCGACCCTGCTCACCTGCGCGGGCCGCCTCCACGGCAGCATTGAGCGCGAGGATGTTGGTCTGGAAAGCAATGGAGTCAATCACGCCGATGATGTCGCCGATGCGCCGGCTGCTGTCGTTGATGCCCTTCATGGTCTCCACGGCCTCGGCCACCACGTCGCCGCCACGGCGCGCAACGCTGGATGCATTGAGCGCCAGCTGATTGGCCTGGCGTGCGTTGTCGGCGTTCTGGCGCACGGTGGAGCCCAGCTCCTCCATGGAGGCTGCCGTCTGCTCCAGGGCGCTGGCCTGCTCTTCCGTGCGGCTGGACAGGTCGGCATTGCCCGAGGCAATCTGCGCGCTGGCCGAGGCCACGCCTTCGGCGTTCTGGCGCACGCTGCGCACGGTCTGCACCAGGCTGGACTGCATGCGCTGCAGCGCGCCCAGCAGCAGGCCGGTTTCGTCATGGCGGTCGATGCGGATGGTCCCGCCCAGGTCGCCGTTGGCGACGCGGTCTGCGGCATCGACCGCATGCGCCAGCGGCGCGCGGATGGAGCGCGTCAGCCACAGGCCGGCCAGCACGGCCAGCAGCACGGCAGCCAGCGCCGCCACGCTGAGGACGACGACCGAGCGCCCGTACACGGCCTCGGCATTGCGGCTTTCCTGCAAGGCAGCATCACTGTTGAGCTTGACCAGCAGATCCAGCGTGTTCGACGAATCGTTGTAGAGCTTCAGCGACTCGCCGCCCAGCACCGCCTGGGCCTTTTCCTTCTCGCCCTGGCGCGACAGCGCCAGCACCTGCTGGCTCAGTTGCTGATAGCGCTCGCGTTCCTGGACCAGTTGCGCGTAGAGCCTGCGTTCTTCGTCCGATGACAGCAGCGGCTCATAGGCCTTCTTGCGCTCGGCCAGGCGGCGCTGCAGTTGTTCCAGCTGCTTTTCCGAATCGGTCTTGTAGGCGGCATCGTCATTGTTGACATGGCGCACTTCCAGAAGGCGCGTGCGCACGACATCGGTGCCGATCTGGTTGATCACTTCCACGCTGGGCATGACGTTGCCCGTGATGACTTCCATGCTGGCGCGCATGGCGCGCAACTGCACCAGGGCTGCGGCCACCACGGCCAGCAGCAGCACCACCAGCAGGCCGAAGGTGCCCAGCATGCGCGTTGAGATCTTGAGGTTTTTCACGTTCATCTTTCTTGCCGAAGTCCTGCCATCTTGTTGTGCCTAGCTTTGTGTTGCGCCATGGACAGGCGTCAGCCAGGCCCGGCGCGGACTTCGCAAAAACAGATCTGCCGCAGCCGCGCAAGTCGGCTTGTTGGCAGGGATTGGAGAGGGAGAGCCACCGCGGTGGCGAGGTCCGCTGGAAGACTGATTGCCGCCAGGCGTGGCGGCCATGAGAACAAGGTGATCACGGGATACCCCTTCGTTCCTAGGGAGCGGCGCCAGAAGCCGCCATTGTTCACGCTGTAAGAATAGGACTACATCCACTTACATTCTGCCAGTATCCAGGCATTGTTCAGGACAAGTTCAGGGACTGGTAGTAGGCAGAAACCTTCACTGGCAGATTTGTGCCACAGCCTCTCGCTCCCGTCTTGCGCCAGCTCAGCGGCAGACACAAAAGGAAAGCGGCCCCATGCAAAGCATGGAGCCGCCAGAAAAGGAAGCCGAACTGCGCGTGAGGCCTCAGAACGCGGCCCACTCCTCATCGTCGGCGGTGGTCGTCTTGGTGGTCTTGGTGGCCTTGGCCGGGGTGGCCGCAGCGATCTGTTGCGCCGGCCTGGCGGCCATGGGAGCCAGGGCCGGACGCGATGCCAGGGAGGCAACAACCGTTGCGCGCGATGCTGCGGCAGTCGCCACAGTGACAGCTGGCGCATCGGCAGCGGCCGTGCGGAATACCGAGACCGAGGCCACCATGGCCTGTGCCTGCTGCTGCAGCGACTGGGCGGCGGCGGCGCTTTGCTCCACCAGGGCCGCGTTCTGCTGCGTGGCCTGGTCCATCTGCGTGATGGCATCGCCCACCTGGGCCACGCCCGCGCTCTGCTCGCTGCTGGCCGCGCTGATCTCGCCCATGATGTCCGTCACGCGCCGGATGGCGGTGACGATTTCCGACATGGTCTCGCCGGCCTTGTCCACCAGCTGCGTGCCCTGCTCCACGCGCTGCTCGCTGGCCTGGATCAGCGCCTTGATCTCCTTGGCCGCCTCGGCGCTGCGCTGGGCCAGCGAACGGACCTCGCCCGCCACCACGGCAAAGCCCCGGCCCTGCTCGCCTGCGCGGGCCGCCTCCACGGCGGCGTTCAGCGCCAGGATATTGGTCTGGAAGGCAATGCCATCGATCACGCCGATGATGTCGGCGATCTGGCGGCTGCTGTCGTTGATGCCCTTCATGGTGTCCACCACCTGGGCCACGACTTCGCCCCCACGCGCGGCGATGCCCGATGCGGAGGCCGCCATCTGGTTGGCCTGGCGCGCGCTGTCGGCGTTCTGCCGCACGGTGGCGCCCAGTTGCTCCATGGAGGCTGCCGTTTCCTCCAGCGCGCTGGCCTGGCTTTCGGTGCGCGCCGACAGATCGGCATTGCCCTGGGCGATCTCACCGGCGGCCAGTGCCACGCCCTGCGCGTTGCCACGCACCTCGCCCACCAGCTCGGCGAGCTTGCGGCGCATGTCTTCCTGTGCGTTGATGAGCTGGCCCATTTCGTCGCGGCGGCGGCTGGTGACCGGCGTCTCCAGATGGCCGGCCGCCACGTTGCGCGCCACATGGACGGCCTGGGCGACGGGGCCGGTCACGGCACGCGTGATGGCCCAGCCCACCAGGGCTGCAATGGCCACCACCACGGCCAGCGTGCCCAGCACCCAGATGCGGGCGAGGTCAAAGCCGGCCTGCGCCTGCTGGCGGGCCTGCTCGCCCGCCTCGCGCTGCAGGGTCAGCAGGCGGCCGGCGCTTTCGGCCAGCTTGCCGAACTGCGCCTCGGATTCGCCGGCAAACATCAGCCCCATCTCGTCGGCCATGAAGGCCTGCTCCTCGGTGGTCGAATAGTTGCCGGCACGCGCGCGCTCCAGCAGGCGCGCATGCATGGCCAGGAACTGCTGCTTGAAGCCGAGGTAGTCGTCAAAGGCCGCGCGCAGGGCCTGCTGGTCGATCAGCGCACGCAGCGCCGTCTCGTGCTCGCCGATGGTCTGCAGCCGGTCCTGCACCTGCTTGGCAAAGCCATCGACCTCGCCCAGGCTGCGCGCCGAGGCGATGCCGGCCTCGTGGCGGCGCAGGCGGTTGTACTCGGAGCGCATGGCGCCCGCATGGAACATGCTGGGCAGGGCCACATCCGACAAATGCAATGCGTTGCGGTGCATCTGCGCCAGTTGCAACCAGGCCACCGCCCCCAGGATGGCCGAGAACAGGACCATGACGAGGAATCCCATGCCCAGCTTCGTGCCCATGCGCCAATCTGCCAACTTCATTTGCTCGCTCCCGGGCCGATGTCCCCATCAGCGCCTGATTGATCTGCCAAAACCTTGATCCACGACAAAACAAAAAACGCACCCGGCGCGTAGGCAACGGGTGCGTTTCAAATTGTATCAACTGCGAAGCGGGCATTTACCTCAGCGCAGTTGAGACTCCCTCAACGGGAGTGAAAAGGATCAGCCCTTGTAGTTGGCGATGCCGTCCACGACTTCCTTCTTGGCCTCGTCCACGCCCTTCCAGCCCAGCACCTTGACCCACTTGCCCTTTTCCAGGTCCTTGTAGTGCTCGAAGAAATGCTGGATCTGCTTGAGGGTGATCTCGTGGATGTCTTCCAGCGTGTTGATCTTGTCGTAGGCGGGCAGCAGCTTTTGCGTGGGCACGGCCAGGACCTTGCCATCCACGCCGGACTCGTCTTCCATCAGCAGGATGCCGATGGGGCGGCAGGCCACGACCACGCCCGGGGGCAGCGGGAAGGGCGTCATCACCAGCACGTCCACCGGATCGCCGTCGCCGGACAGCGTCTGGGGCACATAGCCGTAGTTGGCCGGGTAGTGCATGGCCGTGCCCATGAAGCGGTCCACGAAGACGGCGCCGCTTTCCTTGTCCACTTCGTACTTGATGGGATCGGAGTTGGCCGAGATCTCGATCACGACGTTGAAGGATTCAGGAGCGTTCTTGCCCGGTGTGACTTTGTCGAAAGACATGATGGATGAGGAGAGTTGAAACAAAAAAGCCCCCGCAGGGGGATAGCAGCGTGATTTTAGGCGCAGGCACACGCCCCCACGGATGGCTCCGCAGGAACGCCTGCCATGCTACGGCGGCAAGCCTGCGCCAAGCTTGCAGCGCCCGGGCCGTTTTCAGGCGTGTGCGCCGCCCGCGCGCCGTTGCACGGGCCCGCTGCGCTGCTCCACCGCATGCTGCACTTCTCGGCGCAGGCCCAGGGCAAAGCCCAGCTCGGCCAGCACGAACAGCGGCCCGATGACCAGGCCCACGATGTCATCCAGGAAAGCCGGCTTGCGGCCCTCGTAGTAATGGCCCACGAACTGGATCACCCAGCCCACGGCGAAGATGCCCAGGCCCCAGCCCAGCCAAGCCCCCATCGGCAGCATGGCGATGGGCTGGGCCAGCGCCAGCATCAGGGCAAGCACCAGGGCCATGGCGATGCCGTAGCGCAGGTCCAGCAGACAGTAGTAGATGCCTGCCGCCAGTGCCGCCAGCAGGGCCAGGCTCAATGGCAGCTCGGGCAGGCCATCGCCCAATGGGGCAGCCCACTGCAGGCGGGCCAGCAAAATCACCACCGCCCACATGATCAGCGGCACGCCGACGAAGTGCGTGAGGATGTTGCGCGGATCACGGTGATAGTCCGCGTACTGGGACAGTTGGTCGATGAGGGTTTTCATAGGCTGCACCTGCGGTGGATGTTGCGCAACCATGGTGGTGTCATCAAGGATTGGCGTCTGTCATGGATCCGACACAAGCCTCATCGCACACCTCGGGCTTACCCGCACCCGCTCCGGCAGCTCCGGCAGCCCACGCCGCCCCGCGCGGCGTACGGCGCCGTGCTGCGGCCGGCCCGCCGGGCATGGCCGATCTCTGGGCCACCATCGAGGCGGGCCGCTGGTTCCACGCCCTGCCGCCGGAGTTGGGCGCACAGCTCAAGGCACTGGCCCAGCCCCGCACGCTGGCGGCAGGCGACTGGCTGTTCCGGCGCGGCGACCCGCCCTGCGGCCTGTATGCTGTAGCGCGTGGTGCGCTCAGCATCTCGGGAACGGCCGCCTGCGGCGAGCAGGCCCGCACGGCGCTGCTGACCCTGGTGGAGCCTCCCATGTGGCTGGGGGAAATCGCGCTGTTCGACGGAGCCGAGCGCACCCACGATGCCCAGGCAGCCACGGCCTGCACCGTGCTGCACGTGCCCCAGGCCCCACTGCAGGCATGGCTGGCGGCCCATCCCGAACACTGGCAGGTGCTGGCCTTGCTGCTGACCGACAAGCTGCGCGTATGCCTGATGGCGCTGGAGGAGCACACGCTGCTGCCTGCGCCGCAGCGCCTGGCGCGGCGCCTGGTGCGCATGGCCGAAGGCTTTGACCAGTGGCAGCCGGACGGCCAGGGCCGCCAGCGCTGGCGCCGCGAGCTGGATGTTTCCCAGGAACAGCTGGCGCGCATGCTGGGCCTGTCGCGCCAGACCACCAACCAGATCCTGCAGGAGCTGCAGCAGGCCGGTTGCCTGCAACTGCGGCGCGGCAAGATGGAGGTGCTGGACCGGCAGGGCCTGCGCGACGCGGGTTGGCCCGAGGACTGAAGCCACTGAAGCCACTGAAGCCACTGAAGCCACCAAGGCGATCGAGGGGACGCAGCAACGCCCGGGACTGGACAAGCGGCGCGGGCACCCCACAATCGGGCTCCATGCAATACCACTACATCGGCAATGCGTCCGTGCCCACGGAGTCGGGACGCACGATCCCCGTGCTGGACCCGTCGGACGGGCAGGCTTTCGACGAGCTGCAGCGCGGCTCGCCCCAGGACATCGACCTGGCCGTGCGTTCGGCGCGCGAGTGCCAGGACAGCGTCTGGAGCAAGCTTTCTGCCGCAGAGCGCGGGCGCCTGCTGATGCGCCTGTCGGGCAGCGTGCTCCAGCATGCCGATGAGCTCACGGCCATTGAGCAGCGCGACTGCGGCAAGCCCACGCGCCAGGCCCGTGCCGACGTGCTGGCGCTGGCGCGCTACTTCGAGTTCTATGCCGGCGCCTGCGACAAGCTGCACGGTGAGACCCTGCCCTACCAGCAGGGCTACAGCGCCCTGACCTGGCGCGAGCCCCACGGAGTGACCGGCCACATCGTGCCCTGGAACTATCCCATGCAGATCCTGGGCCGCAGCGTGGGCGCGGCGCTGGCCGCGGGCAATACCTGTGTGGTCAAGCCCTCGGAAGACGCCTGCCTGTCCGTGCTGCGCGTGGCGCGGCTGGCCACCGAGGCAGGCTTTCCAGCCGGCGCCTTCAACGTGGTCACCGGCCTGGGTCACGAGGTGGGCGAGGCCCTGGCGCGCCATCCCGGCGTAGACCACCTGAGCTTCACGGGCAGCCCCGGCGTGGGCACGCTGATCCAGCAGGCGGCTGCCGAGCGCCACTGCCCCGTCACGCTGGAGCTGGGCGGCAAGAGCCCGCAGATCGTGTTTGCAGACGCGGACCTTGATGCCGCCGTGCCCGCCATCGTCAATGCCATCGTGCAGAACGCGGGCCAGACCTGCTCGGCAGGTTCGCGCGTGCTGATCGACTCGCTGATCTACGAGCCGCTGCTCGAACGCCTGGGCCAGGCCTTCGAGGCGCTGCGCGTGGGCCCGGCCGCCATGGACCTGGACCTGGGGCCGCTGATCCGCGCCAGCCAGCAGCAGCGCGTCTGGGATTTCCTGTCCGACGCCCAGGTGGCCGGCATTGCCGTGGTGGCGCAGGGCCAGATCGTCGAGGATGCGCCCGACAGCGGCTTTTACCAGGCGCCCACCCTGCTGCGCGACGTGCCGCCCGAGCACCGGCTGGCGCAGGAAGAGATTTTCGGCCCCGTACTCTGCGCCATGCCCTTCCATGACGAGGACCATGCCGTGCAACTGGCCAACGGCACGGCCTACGGCCTGGTGGCCGGACTGTGGACGCGCGACGGCGCGCGCCAGCTGCGTCTGGCGCGGCGCCTGCGCTGCGGCCAGGTCTTCATCAACAACTACGGCGCCGGTGGCGGCGTGGAGCTGCCCTTCGGCGGCGTCAAGTCCAGCGGCCATGGCCGCGAAAAGGGCTTCGAGGCGCTCTACGGCTTTACCACGCTGAAGACCGTCGCCATACGGCATGGCTGATCTTTGCGCGTGACGGAAAATCGCGGGATGCCCGGCGCCAGCCGGCAGCCCGCGACAGAAAGAACAGCTTCCCCCATGCCCTTGTCCCCCATTCCCGACCGCACGCCCCAGCATGAACGCGACGTGCGCTACCGCAGCTACGCCCGCGCCGATGGCCTCTGGGATATCGAAGGCGAGCTGCGCGATAGCAAGACCCATGACATCGAACTGAGCGGCGGCCGCCACATGCCCGCCGGCACGGCCATACACCACATGTGGATACGCACCACGGTCGATGCCCGCCTGACGGTGCAGGCCATCGAGGTCGTCATGGATTCCCACCCGCTGGGCCACTGCCCCGAGGCCACGCGGGCCCTGCAGAAAATGGTGGGCTGCAGCATGGCGCGCGGCTGGCGCAAGGCCATCAACGAGAACCTGGGCGGCGTGGCCAGCTGCACGCATCTGCGCGAGCTGCTGTTCAACATGGCCACGGCCGCCTTCCAGTCCGTGCCGGGCGTCTTTGGCGATGCCGACCCCAGCCAGCCGCCACGCCACCTGGGCCAGTGCCTGGGCTGGGACTTCAACGGCCCCGGCGTGGCCCGCTATTACCCGCAATTCGTGGGCTGGCAGCCCGGCACAGGCGGCGCGACCCCGATCCCGGCGACCACAGCAACCACCGAAACCCAGGGGGCCTGACCCCCGACCGAGGAGCAAAGCCCGATGCGTGTCCAGGACAAATCCATCATCGTCACAGGCGCCGGCAGCGGCATCGGGGCCGGCATCGCCCAGCGGCTGGCCGCCGAAGGTGCCCGGGTCATCGTCAACGACATCGACCGCGAGGCGGGCACGCGCGTGGCACAGTCCATCACCGCCGAAGGCGGCCGGGCACTTTTCGTGCAGGCGGACATGACACGCAGCGAACAGGTCAAGGCCCTGGTGGAGGCCACGCTGCAGGCGCATGGCCGGCTCGACGCCTTCATCAACAACGCGGGCTGGACACACCGCAACCGCCCCATGCTCGAAGTCAGCGAGGCCGAGTTCGACCGCGTCTACGCCATCAACGTCAAGAGCATCTACCTCTCTGCCGTGCACGGCGTGCCCGCCATGCGCGCCAACCCGGCGCTGGCCGATGGCCGCCCTGGCGGCGGCAGCTTCATCAACATCGCCTCCACGGCCGGCCTGCGCCCTCGGCCGGGGCTGACCTGGTACAACGGCTCCAAGGGTGCCGTCATCATCACCAGCAAGTCCATGGCGGCCGAGCTCGGGCCCGAGAACATCCGCGTCAACTGCATCAACCCCGTCTTCAACCCCGACACCGGCCTGGCCGCCGAGTTTGCCGGCGGCCCCGTGGACGAGGAGCGCCGCGCGCGCTTTCGCGCGACGATTCCGCTGGGCCGCTTTTCCACAGCGCTGGACGTGGCCAATGCCGCGCTGTATCTGGCCAGCGACGAGGCCGCCTTCATCAGCGGCACCTGCATCGAGGTGGACGGAGCGCGCTGCGTCTAGACACAGATCAAGAACTGCAGGCTTGCGCAGTGCCTGGACATAGGCATTCGGGCAAAATCGCAGGCATGGCAGAACGAGTGATCCCCCTGGTCGACGAGCGCTCCCCCACGCGCCCGGCCGCCGTGCCGAGTCTGCTGCAGACGCCCACCGGCGATCTGCAGGACAGGCTTGGCCGGTCGCTGCGCGACCTGCGCATCAGCATCACCGACCGCTGCAACTTCCGCTGCAGCTACTGCATGCCCAAGGAAGTCTTCGACAAGAACTACAGCTACCTGCCGCACGGCTCGCTGCTGAGTTTCGAGGAAATCACGCGCACGGCGCGCCTGTTCGTGCAGCACGGCGTGCAGAAGATCCGGCTGACGGGTGGCGAGCCGCTGCTGCGCAAGAACGTGGAAACGCTGGTGGAGCAGCTCTCCGCCCTGCGCACGCCCGGCGGCCAGCCCCTGGACCTGACGCTGACCACCAACGGCTCCCTGCTGGCCCGCAAGGCCCGCGCGCTCAAAGACGCCGGCCTGAACCGCGTCACCGTGAGCCTGGACGGGCTGGACGACGCGGTGTTCCGCAGCATGAACGACGTGGACTTCCCGGTCTCCGACGTGCTGGCCGGCATCGAGGCGGCCCAGGCCGCGGGCCTGACCAACATCAAGGTCAACATGGTGGTCAAGCGCGGCACCAACGAAGACCAGATCCTGCCCATGGCGCGCCACTTCCAGGGCACGGGCGTGACCTTGCGCTTCATCGAATACATGGATGTGGGCGCGACCAACGGCTGGCGCATGGACGAGGTCCTGCCCTCCGACGAGGTCATCGCCCGGCTGCGCGCCGAACTGCCCCTGGTGCCGCTGCAGCCCAGCGCCACCGGCGAGACGGCCGTGCGCTGGGGCTATGCCGACGCGCGCGGCCTGCACGACCCGTCGCTGGGCGAGGTCGGCGTGATCAGCAGCGTCACCCATGCCTTTTGCGGCGACTGCAACCGCGCGCGCCTGTCCACCGAAGGCCGGCTGTACCTGTGCCTGTTCGCCTCCGAAGGCTGGGACCTGCGCAGCCTGCTGCGCAGCGGCGCCAGCGATGCAGAGGTCGCCTCCGCGCTGGCCCCCATCTGGCAGCAGCGCAGCGACCGCTACTCCGAACTGCGCGCCAGCCTGCCGGCCAGCACGGGCACGCAGCGCAGGCGCATCGAGATGAGCTACATCGGCGGCTGATCCGTGCGGCGTGCGCGGGGCGTCGGCGCCCTGCCATCGCCGC
>NZ_JFYT01000014.1:0-1827 GCF_000632165.1 Delftia sp. RIT313
CCTGTCCTTCGGCAGGCTTGCAACCCCGCAACCGCCACGACGCAGGCGCTGACATACGGGGAGTTTGCTCGGGCCTTTGCTTCGCTCGGCCTGGGGTTTTTTTAGCGGGGCATGTTGGTTCTTGTGGCGGGGGCCAGTTGCGCCGCGAACTCGCGCGCCGCCGCACTGTAGCTGGCGCCTCGGCGCCACAGCAGGCCTGCCGTGCGGATGAGCTGGGGGGCGACCAGGTGGATGGCCACCATGTCCGTGGCCTGCTGGGCGGCGCGCTCGGGGACGATGGTGGCCATGTCGCCCCAGCGGCACAGCGCGATCAGCGATTCCACCGAGCCCATTTCCGCGCGCAGCAAGGGCGTGACGCCTGCGGTGCGCAGCCCGTCCTCGATCAGGCTGCGCGTGTAGAACGTGCGCGGCAGCAGGGCCAGGGGCACGCCGGCCAGCGACTTGACGGACAGCGTGCGGCGCCCGGCCAGCGAATGCGATGGGTTGACCAGCAGCATCATGCGTTCGTCGAACAGCGGCAGCGCGTCCAGCTCGGCGCGCTGGGGCGGGTGAAAGCTCACGCCCAGGTCCAGGCTGCCGTCCAGCAATCCCTGCTCCACGGGCGGGGCCAGCAGCTCGATCACCACCACGTTGACCTTGGGATAGGCGCGCATGAACGCCGCCACGGCCGGGGCGACCAGGGTGTTGAGGAAGGTGGGAATCACGCCGATGGTCAGCGTGCCGGTCTGCAGCTCGCTGAGGTCGGCCAGCGCCATGCGCCCGGCCTCCACCTCATGCAGCGCACGCTCCGCATAGTTGCGGAACACCACGCCGGCCTGCGACAGCTTCAGCCCCCGGCCAATGCGCTCGAACAGCGCCATGCCCAGCTCCTCTTCCAGCTGGCGCAGCCCATGCGAGAGCGTGGACTGCGTGACATAGAGGTTCCTGGCCGATGTCGTCAGGTGCTCGGTCTTGGCGATATCGACAAAGTAGCGCAGCTGGCGCAGTTCCATGGGTGAAGGCAAGGGGGTGTTCGGCGGGCCAGTTTCTCACAGAGATACGGGCACGCTGCACAGTTCACTCGCCGTCGTCCTGGTCCACGAACTCCACCAGCTCCGGCAGCATCTCCAGCTGCTGGATGGCATCCTTGAGCCGCAGGCCAAAGCGTGATTCTGGCCGCCCGAAGGCGCCCTGCGCCAGCCGCAGCGCCGCCGTTGCCTTGATCCACTCCACCTCGAAGGCATAGCGGTCCGCATGCTGCTGGACACTCATGCGCTTGATGTGCTCCAGCGCCAGCTCCACGGCGCAGTCCACATCGACTTCGCTGTCGTCCCTGTCGGGATCGTCGACCATCAGTTCGATCAACTGCTGCAGCGTGCTCTGCACCAGGCCCAGCGAGGCGTGCATGGCCTGCCGCCAAGTGGGAAGAAAAGGTGGTTGGGGAGAGGTCGCCTGTGCGGCGGTGAGAGGGTGCATGTCTTGGTTCCTGTATGAATCAAGAGAACCACACGCCACCGTACGACGGGCAACGGGTGGACGGGATGTTCGTAACACGTATACAGACGTGCGACCATCCTTGCGGGTAGGCCCATCCCGTCCAAAACCGTTGGAGACAGGCGCGCACTAACGCATCTGCCCCAGGTATCTGGACATGACAAGACCCCCTTCAAGGTGGGGGCCGCACCTCTGTATTGGTGTTACGACACACCAAGCCTTTCGGCTCGCCGCAAGTTTAACGGTTGCGTATCAAGAAACCGGGCCGAGCGCAGCGAAGGCCCGAGCAAACTCCCCGTATGTCAGCGCCTGCGTCGTGGCGGTTGTGGGGTTGCAAGCCTGCCGAAGGACAGG
>NZ_JFYT01000015.1:0-1311 GCF_000632165.1 Delftia sp. RIT313
CCTGGGCGTACGGCCCGAGTCGCGCGTGGGCATTGCCATGTCGCGCTCGGTGGAGATGGTGGTCGGCCTGCTGGCCATCCTCAAGGCCGGTGGCGCCTATGTGCCGCTGGATCCGGACTACCCGGCCGACCGTCTGGCGCACATGGTGGAGGACAGCGGCATTGCCCTGGTGCTGACGCAGGCTGCAGTGCGTACGCGCATTCCGGGTGCAGACCACTTGCAGATTCTGGAGGTCGACACGCTGGACCTGTCGGCCGAATCGGATGCCGATCCGCAGGTGCAGGTCTCGGCCGACAGCCTGGCCTATGTGATCTACACCTCGGGCTCCACGGGCCGCCCCAAGGGCGCGCAGCTGAGCCACCGCAACGTGGCGCGGCTGCTGGATGCCACCGAGGCCTGGTTCGGCTTCGGCCCCGACGATGTCTGGACCCTGTTCCACTCCTACGCCTTCGACTTCTCGGTCTGGGAGATCTTTGGTGCGCTGTGCACGGGTGGCCGGCTCGTGGTGGTGCCGTACTGGGTCAGCCGCTCGCCCCAGGACTTCCTGGCCTTGCTGCGTGCGGAACGCGTCACGGTTCTCAATCAAACGCCTTCGGCCTTTGGGCAGTTGGTGCATGCCGTGGAGCAGGACGAGGAGTGTGGCGCTGGCCTGTCGCTGCGCCATGTGGTCTTTGGCGGCGAGGCGCTGGAGCCCGAAAGCCTGAGGCCGTGGTTCGATCGCTTCGGGGACGAAAGCCCCCGACTCATCAACATGTACGGCATCACCGAGACCACGGTGCATGTGACGTACCGGGAGATCACCAAGACTGACCTTCAAGGAGGACGCAGCCCCGTCGGAGTGGCGATTCCCGACCTGGGCCTGTACGTGCTGGACGGCAGTCTGAACCTGCTGCCGCAAGGCGTGGCGGGCGAGCTGTTCGTTGCGGGCGCGGGCCTGGCGCGTGGCTACCTGAATCGGCAAGGCCTGAGCGCGGAGCGCTTCATCGCCAACCCCTTCACGGACGATGGCAGCAGGCTGTACCGCACGGGCGACCTGGTGCGCTGGAACGCGCAGGGCGAGCTGGAATACCTGGGCCGGGTCGATCAGCAGGTCAAGATCCGGGGCTTCCGCATCGAGCTGGGCGAGGTGCAGGCCCAGCTGCTGGCGCAGCCGGAGGTGCGTGAGGCCGTCGTGCTGGCCAGCCAGGGGCCGGGCGGGGCGCGGCTGGTGGCCTATGTCTCGTTGAACGAGGAAGTCGAAGACGGGCTGCTCAAGGAGCGGCTGGGCCAGGTACTGCCCGACTACATGGTGCCTTCGGCCATCGTGGTGCT
>NZ_JFYT01000016.1:0-2521 GCF_000632165.1 Delftia sp. RIT313
GGCAAAGCGCGTGGTGCTGGCCAGGCGGCCGGCGGCATCGTAATTGAGGGCCACGAGGTAGCCTTCGGCATCCAGCGATCCCGTGCGCAGGCCGTCGGCATCGTAGAAATGGCGCGTGACGCGGTCGGCGGTGGCACTGGCCGTGGGTGCAATGACCGAAGCTGCGGGGCTGTTGCCCAGCGAGGCCGTGGCAGACGCGGACAGGGCGTTGGCATAGCGGCGCGTGGACATCAGGCGCGAGGCGCCGTCGTAGACGTTCTCGGTGACGCTGCCGTCGCTGCCCACGGTTTTGGCCAGGCGGCCGGCTGCGTCGTAGGCCATCCATTCGCTGCGGTCAGCCGCGCTGGCTGCGGGGCGGAGGGCGGCCAGCGTGACGGTGTTCGTCATCAGGGCGGTGTTGACCGCATTGGCATAGGCAATGGTGCGTGTCAACTGGCCCGAGCCGTTGTAGATGAACTCCTGCAGCCGGCCGGAGTGGCTGACCTCTGCGACCTTGCGGCCGGCCTCGTCGTAGACGATCCAGGACTTGGCCTGTGTGGTGTCCTGCACCACGCGCAGGCGTCCTGCTGCGTCATAGCTGTAGTTCAGGCTGGAGGAGACGGTGGGACTGGCCGTGTCCGTACGCTGACTGGACAGCAGTTGCCCAGCCACATCGTAAGTTCGCACCTCCTGCAACCCATTGGCCGACAGCACCACGATGCGCCGGCCCATGTCGTCATAGGTGGTCGTCGTGACCTGCCCCTTGGCGTTGGTCACCGTCAGCAGCCGCCCCAGGCCGTCATAGGCATAACTAGTGCTGCCGCCATTGCCATCAATGGTCTGCAGCAGTCGTCCGGCCTGGTCGTAGATATGGCGCGTGACCGTGCTGCCCGCCGCCAGCCCGTTGCCTGCGGCATCGGTGGCGGCATAGGTGGTGGTGACCTGGGCCTGGCCCCGGAAGTCCAGCACGTAGTCGGTGCGCTGCAGCTGCTGCAGGTTCTGCTGCCCGCTCCATGCCGACAGGGCGGCCTCGGTCGAGGCAGCGGCTGCACCATAGCGCGCCACCTGGTGCTGCAGCGTGCTGACGACCTCGCCATAGGCATTGCGCCGGTATTCGGTGACGCGGCCTTCGGCGCTGACGGCAAAGCGCAACTGCAGGCCCGTGGCATCGTCGTACACATAGCGCGTGGTCTGCGCGCCCGAGGCCTGGGCTGCGCCGTCGCCATCGGGGTCGGGCTGGGTGTAGACGGTCTCGCTGAGCAGGCGGTTGCTGCTGCTGTAGGTGCGCGTGATGGTGTTGCCTGCACCATCGCGCTGCAGCACCTGGTTGCCGTTGGCGTCATAGGCCATGAAGACCGTGCGCCCGTCCGCGTCGGTGCTGCGGATCAGGTCGCCGTTGGCGTTGTACTCGAAGCGCTGGACGGAAGAGACACCATTGGTGGCGGGCGAGGTGATGCTCAGCAGCTGGCCCTTGGCGTCATAGGCGTAGCTGGAGACCTTGCCGGCAGGGTCCGTGACCTGGGTGGTGCGTGTGGCAGTGTTGTAGGCAAAGCGCGTGGTCTGGCCCAGCGCGTCGCGCAGCGACGACACCTTGAACTCCGAGCCCACCTGCACATAGTCGATGGTCAGTTGGCTGCCGTCGCTCTGGGTCAGCGTGGCGATGCGGTTGCTGTCGCCATGGTAGGTGTAGCTGGTGCGGTAGAGCTTGCCGTCGGCCGTGGAGCCGTCCTGCGGCGCGAGATCGACCGCGACCTGGGACAGGCGGTTGCGCGTGTCATAGGCATAGCTGGTGCGCGTGGTGGTGGCGCCCTGGCTGTCCACCACCCGGATGCGGGTCAGCAGGTTGCCCGTGTACTCGTACTGGATGGACTCACCGCTGGGGTTGACCAGTTTGGCGATGTTGCCGTTGGCATCATAGGTGTAGGCCGTGGTGTTGCCGCTGGCGTCCACGGATTTGTCGAGGCGCCCGGTGGCGGTGTCGTGGAACTCGCGGTTGCCGGTGGCGCCATCGGTGAAGACGTAGCTGGAGTCTTGCTGCACGATGCGGTCATAGGCGCCGGCGCCATCGGTGCTCACATAGCTGCTGGAAGAAGCATCCCAGGAGAACAGGGCGCTTGCGCCATCGCGCTCGGTGCGGGTGATGGTGCTGCCCGCCTGGCCGTAGGTGCCTGAGAGCACGAGCTGGCGGCGGTAGAAGCCCGAGCTCCAGTTGTCTGCGTTGTCGTCATTGAGCAGGCCCTGGCTGTTGTAGGTGCGCACGGCCTGGAAGCCGCCGCCGTGGGCCACGAGCTGGTCGTCGTTGTGGGCGATGACGAGGTTGCCGGAGGCGACGTTGACGAAGACCTGCTCGCCACCACGCCCCTGGGAGGCGTTGCCCTGTGCGGCGCGTTGACCCAGTGTGGCCAGAGAGCTGTTGCCCAGACCCAGACTATTGCCGCTGACGATGCCAACCATGTGTGTCCCTTGATCGATGTGCATGGAGGGCCGCGAGGAAGGAGGCGGAGGATTCCGCAGGTTTCGGGGCCCATTCAGGCAATGCATC
>NZ_JFYT01000017.1:0-1235 GCF_000632165.1 Delftia sp. RIT313
CTCACCGAAAAGCTCACCCAGAAGACCAAGCTGGCTTCCGGCCTCATCGAAAACGTGGTCTACCAGGACAACCACCTGTTCTACGATGCCCAGAACCGCCTGCGCGCCAGCTTCGATGGCCGCACCGACGTGCGCATCAGCTACGACCTGGCCGGAAACCGCAATCAGGTCAAGACCAGTGTCATCAACAACCTCTACACCATCAAGAACGAAGGCAAGACCTACCAGTCCCCGGGCCAGTACCAGCAGTTCGTCAACGAAAGCGTGACGACCTACGGCTACGACGCCATGAACCGGCAGCTCGCCAGCCGCGAATACCAGGGCGCCACCCCCAACGGCACCCTGCTCAAGTCGCATGACTACCTCTACGACCAGGCTGGCAACCGCATCCAGGACACCGTCTTCGAGAAAAGCACCACGGCCGGTGTCGCCGACACGCGGGGCACCTACCAATACATCTACGACGACCTGAACCGGATCGAAAGCTACTCGGGCTACGGCATTGCCGAGCGCACCGACACCATCCGCTACGATGGTGCCGGCCGCCAGGTTTATGCCATGTCGCTGGCCCGCAGCAACAACCTCTGGAACGACGAGCACCGTTACAACCAGTACGACAACCTGGGCCGCCTGCAGGACACCCGCGTGGTCATGCGCCGCACCGACAACCAGCAAAAGACCCAGCACACCGACATCGCCTACCACGGCGCTGCCGGCGACACCTCGCTGGGCTATGACGCCGCTGGCAACCTGCGCGGAAACCTGCAGACCACCGATGGCCGCACCAATGACGCCGTGCGCACCACCTACCAGCACCAGTTCAATGGCGGCTACCAGCAGACCTCTTCCACTACCACCCAAGGCGGGCGCACGGCCACCACCAACACCTGGCGCGATGCCAACGGCTTCATCAGCAACATCGAGCAGCAAGACGGTGTGGTGGACAACCGCTACAACCGCGCCTTCGTCAATGATGCGCGAGGCAACGCCCTGTATGTCAACCAGAGCGCCGGCTCAGCCTCGGAAAAGGGCGGCCGTATAGAAAACCGCCCCGGCGGCTATATCGGCGGCTTCATCGGAGACGCCTTCAACCCCGGCCACGTCCAGCGGCAACTGGTGGCCAACGGCGAAGTCCTGGCCCGCTACGGCGACGCCCCCGACTCGGAGAACCCGCCGCAGAACGGCGCCGTCCCCAAATACGTAAACACCGCGGAATTCCACCTCGACGCCGCCCC
>NZ_JFYT01000018.1:0-1202 GCF_000632165.1 Delftia sp. RIT313
GGTCATTCGTTGCTGGCCCTGAAGCTGCTCGAACGCATGCGCGCCAGGGGGCTGGCGGCCCAGGTGCGCAGCCTGTTCCTTCAGCCCAGGCTGGCCGACTTTGCGCAGGCCCTTGGTGGCGAACAGGCCGATGCTCGACCCGAGGTGCAGGTGCCACCCAACGGCATTCCCGAAGACTGCACGGCAATCACCCCGGCCATGCTGACCCTGGTGGCGCTGGACGCGCAGGAGATTGCACGGATCGTCGCAGCCGTGCCCGGTGGTGCAGCCAACATCCAGGACATCTACCCGCTGGCACCGCTGCAGGAAGGCATTCTTTTCCACCACATGCTGCACCAGCAGGGCGATGCCTATGCCACGCCCAAACTGCTGAGCTTCGATACGCGCGAGCGGCTGCAAGGCTTTGTGGACAGCCTCAACCAGGTGATCGCAAGGCACGACATCCTGCGCACGGCCGTGCTCTGGGAGGGATTGGCCGAGCCTGTGCAGGTGGTCTGGCGCCATGCGCAGGTCCAGACCGAATGGGTGGATGTGGTGGCGGGCGCCGATGCGGCGGCGCAGTTGCACGAGCGGCTGGACCCGCGCGTGCAGCGCATCGAAGTGCGCAAGGCACCGATGATCCGCGCCGTGGCGGCGCAGGATGCGCCGCAGGGCCGCTGGCTGCTGCAGCTGCTGACCCACCATCTGGTGCTGGACCACACGACGCTGGAGCGCATCGTCGAGGAGATTGGTCTGATCCGCCAGGGGCGCGAGCATGCGCTGCCCCGGCCGCTGCCGTTCAGGCGCTTCGTGGCCCAGGCACGGCTGGGGGTGAGCGCCAGGGAGCACGAAGAGTTCTTTCGCGCCATGCTGGGCGATGTGGATGAGCCCACGGCGCCTTTCGGCCTGCTGGACGTGCAGGGTGACGGCAGCGGGGTGCAGGAGGCGCGCCATGTGCTGGATGCGGGGCTGGCACGCGCCGTGCGCCTTGCAGCGCAGCGCCAGGGCGTGAGCGCGGCCAGCCTGTTCCATCTGGCCTGGTCGCTGGTGCTGGGCCGGACCACGGGCAGGGACGACGTGGTGTTCGGCACGGTGCTGTTCGGGCGCATGCAGGGCGGTGAAGGGGTGGAGCGTGCGCTGGGCATGTTCATCAACACCTTGCCGCTGCGCGTACGGCTGGGAGAGCGCAGCGTGCAGGAGTGCCTGCGCCAGACGCATGAGGG
>NZ_JFYT01000019.1:0-1149 GCF_000632165.1 Delftia sp. RIT313
CAAGCCGCACGTCAACGTTGGCACCATCGGTCACGTGGACCACGGCAAGACGACCCTGACGGCTGCTATCGCTACCGTTCTGTCCAAGAAGTTCGGCGGCGAAGCCAAGGCTTACGACCAGATCGACGCAGCACCTGAAGAAAAGGCTCGCGGCATCACGATCAACACCGCCCACGTCGAGTACGAAACGGCCGGTCGCCACTACGCTCACGTTGACTGCCCCGGCCACGCCGACTACGTCAAGAACATGATCACCGGCGCTGCTCAAATGGACGGCGCCATCCTGGTGTGCTCGGCCGCTGACGGCCCCATGCCCCAGACCCGCGAGCACATCCTGCTGGCCCGTCAGGTGGGCGTGCCCTACATCATCGTGTTCCTGAACAAGTGCGACATGGTGGACGACGAAGAGCTGCTGGAACTGGTCGAAATGGAAGTGCGCGAGCTGCTTGCCAAGTACGACTTCCCCGGCGACGACACCCCCATCATCCGCGGCTCGGCCAAGCTGGCCCTGGAAGGCGACCAGTCCGACAAGGGCGAACCTGCCATCCTGCGCCTGGCTGAAGCACTGGACTCCTACATCCCCACGCCCGAGCGCGCTGTGGACGGTGCCTTTGCAATGCCCGTGGAAGACGTGTTCTCGATCTCTGGCCGTGGCACCGTGGTGACTGGCCGTATCGAGCGCGGCATCATCAAGGTCGGCGAAGAAATCGAAATCGTCGGTATCCGCGACACCCAGAAGACCATCGTCACCGGCGTGGAAATGTTCCGCAAGCTGCTGGACCAAGGTCAAGCTGGCGACAACGTGGGTCTGCTGCTGCGCGGCACCAAGCGTGAAGACGTGGAACGCGGCCAAGTGCTGTGCAAGCCCGGCTCCATCAAGCCCCACACCCACTTCACGGCTGAGGTGTACGTGCTGTCCAAGGACGAAGGTGGTCGCCACACTCCGTTCTTCAACAACTACCGTCCCCAGTTCTATTTCCGTACGACCGACGTGACCGGCTCCATCGAGCTGCCCGCCGACAAGGAAATGGTGATGCCTGGCGACAACGTGTCGATCACCGTCAAGCTGATCGCCCCCATCGCCATGGAAGAAGGTCTGCGCTTCGCTATCCGCGAAGGTGGCCGTACCGTGGGCGCTGGCGTGGTTGC
>NZ_JFYT01000020.1:0-1044 GCF_000632165.1 Delftia sp. RIT313
CCGTGAAACTCACTTCGCGCTGTGCGCTACGTTCAGACATCACGGCGAGTCAGATGACGAAGCAAGCCTGTCCTTCGGCAGGCTTGCAACCCCGCAACCGCCACGCCGCAGGCGCGGGCATACGGGTTGGGCTCCGTAGAACAGCCGGTGTTTCACGGCGCAGCCTTGTGCCCTGACTTTCCGGCTGCGCTGCGCAGGTCGGCCACCTGGGCGGCGGTCACATCGGCAGGCTGGCCGCCCAGGGCCGTGCGGGTGTAGTTGGCCAGGGCGGCGACTTCTCCATCGGTCAGCTCCTGCATGAAGCCGGGCATGCCGGGCAGGGGCGTGGGGCCCTGCTGGGTGGCCGGGTGCTTGGGCAGGCCGACGAGGATGGCCAGCACCAGGTTGCGGGCGTCGGCCTGGCGCACGGTGCTGTTGCCCTTGAGCGGGGGCATGGTGAGGCTGCGGCCCAGGCCCTCGCTGCCGTGGCAGCTGGCGCACAGCGCCATGTAGTGGCCCCGGGCCGCGTCCAGCGTGCCCGCACCGTTGCCGGCGCCATTGCCCGCGCTGTTGCCGGTGCCGGAATCCGGGGGCGCGGCGGCCGGCAGGGGCTGGGGCGCTGGCGGGTTGTCGCCCAGCAGGAAGGTGGACAGCGCCGTCATGTCCTCGGCCGTGAGGTACCGGGTGCTGTTGGCGATGACCTCGTGCATTTCATCGAAGGCGCTGCCGTGGGCCGAGAAGCCCGTCTGCAGGAACTGGGCCATGCCCTCGCGCGTCCAGCCGCGTGCGGCCAGGGCTTCGGCGGTGATGCCGGGGGCCGTGAACAGCGACAGCGTGCCGCCCTGCAGCCAGCGGTCTTTCTGCATCTGGCCGAACATGCCGCGCGGCGTGTGGCATTCGGCGCAGTGGCCCATGACATTGCCCAGGTACTGCCCGCGCAGCCAGGCCGGGCTCTGGCCCTGCGAGCCCACGGGCAGGGGCGCGCTGGACAGGAACAGCGTCTTCCAGCCGAACATCAGCACGCGCAGGTTGAAGGGGAAGGGCAGGGCGGGCTTGGTGTTGGGC
>NZ_JFYT01000021.1:0-1019 GCF_000632165.1 Delftia sp. RIT313
TGATTGATATAACTCCCCACCACCGGATCGTAATACCGATGCCGGTTGTAATACAGCCCCGTCTCCCTGTCATGGTGCTGCCCCGGCAGCCGGATCGCCTGGTGGATGCCCTGCGGGTTGTACTCCTGCAGCACATTGCCCCAGGGATCCAGCTTGGCGGCCCAGGCCACTTGGCCGGTCTGGTCCGTCAGCGCCATGGGCGTGCCCAAGTGGTCGCAGTGGTAGTGGTGGATGGCGATGCGGGCGTGCTGTTCTTTTTCCTGGTCCTGCAGCTTGGCCTGCATGCCGCTGAGCAGGCGCGCGGTGCTTTCGGCCTGTTCGCCCAGGATCGCCTGGGCGCCGGGCGGCAGGCCGTGCTCCAGGGTATGGCGCAGGTGGCGGGCGGCGTCTTGCTGCATGTCGCGCGGCATGGCGTCGAGCATGGTTTGCATCAGGGTCAGGGCCGGCCTGTGGTTGGGGTCGTCCTGGTCGGGCAGGCCTGCGGCGATGGCCTGCACCAGCAGGTGGGGCTCGTTTTGGGGGTCGCCGCTGGCCGTGGTGCTCAGGCGCACCAGGGGCGTGAAGCTGCCCGGTTCGTAGATGGTGTGTTCTATGTGGCGGGTGTCGTCGCCATGCTGCAGGCGTTCGGTGTGGATGAGGCGGTCGCCGTCCCAGCCGTAGTAGTGGGTGCGGGTGGATTCTGTGGAGTCCGCGCTTTCCACTTGCTGCTTGAGCCTGCGGCCCAGGGCGTCGTAGGTGTAGCGGCTGTGGTGGCGCAGTTGCTCTGCGTTGCCCTGGATCTGGCTGCTGCGCACCGCTATGAGTTGGTGGGCTCCGTCGTAGTGCAGTTGCTGCTGGCTGTGGTTTGCCTGCATTTGCGCGATGCGGTTGCCGCAGGGGTCGTAGCGCCAGACGCGGTCTTCGGTGAAGCCGATGCGGTTGTCTTCCCAGCGCTGCACGGGGCCTTGCCGCTGGCCTGCAAGGTGGCCCAGGCCCATGAGGTTGAAGTCGGTGTGCCGCCAGTGGGCGTGGACCTGGGC
>NZ_JFYT01000022.1:0-712 GCF_000632165.1 Delftia sp. RIT313
TTCATCAACACCTTGCCGCTGCGCGTACGGCTGGGAGAGCGCAGCGTGCAGGAGTGCCTGCGCCAGACGCATGAGGGTTTGTCGGGGCTGATGCACCATGAGCACGCGACGCTGTCGCTGGCGCAGCGCTGCAGTGCGCTGGAGGGTGGTACGCCGCTGTTCTCCACCCTGCTCAACTACCGCTACAGCGCGGCGCAGGACGTGGACACTGCCGCCAGAACCTGGGAAGGCCTCACGGTCCTGGGTGGCGAGGAACGCACCAACTACCCGGTAACGGTATCGATCGACGATCTGGGCGAGGGCTTCGGCATCGTGATGCAGGCCAGCGAATCCATTGGTGCCCAGCGGCTGTGCGGCTACATGGGGGCCGCCATCCAGGCGGTCGTCGGGGCGCTGGAGCAGAATGCGCAGGCCGTTCTGGGCCGGCTGGACGTACTGGGCGTCGCGCAAACGCAGCAGTTGCTGGGCAGCGGCCAGGCATCAGGGCATTTCCCCGCCAGCCATCCCCTGCACTGCCGCATCGAGCAGCATGCGCGCCGGCAGGCCCATGCGCCCGCTCTGGGTTGCGGAGCACAAAGCCTCAGCTATGGCGAACTCAACGCCCAGGCCAACCGCCTGGCCCATCGCCTGATCGTCCTGGGCGTACGGCCCGAGTCGCGCGTGGGCATTGCCATGTCGCGCTCGGTGGAGATGGTGGTCGGCCTGCTGGCCA
>NZ_JFYT01000023.1:0-706 GCF_000632165.1 Delftia sp. RIT313
TTCATCAACACCTTGCCGCTGCGCGTACGGCTGGGAGAGCGCAGCGTGCAGGAGTGCCTGCGCCAGACGCATGAGGGGTTGTCGGGGCTGATGCACCATGAGCACGCGACGCTGTCGCTGGCGCAGCGCTGCAGTGCGCTGGAGGGAGGCACGCCGCTGTTCTCCACTCTGCTCAACTACCGTTATCTGGTTCAGGATGACGGGACTTCCAGCGCATGGGAAGGCCTCACGGCACTGGGTGGACAGGAGCGCACCAACTACCCGGTAACGGTATCGATCGATGATCTGGGCGAGGGCTTCGGCATCGTGATGCAGGCCAGCGAGTCCATTGGTGCCCAGCGGCTGTGCAGCTACATGGGGGCCGCCATCCAGGCGGTCGTCGGGGCGCTGGAGCGGGCTCCACACAGCAATGCAGGGGCGCTGCAGATTCTGGGTGAGACGGAGCGGACGGCGCTTGAGCGCTGCGGCAGCAGGCAGCCATGCCTTGCGCATGCCGTGCCGCTGCAGCACGCGATCGAAGAACAGGCGCGTGTGCGGCCTGGGGCGAAGGCCCTGGTATTCGAAGCACACAGCCTCAGCTATGGCGAACTCAACGCCCAGGCCAACCGCCTGGCCCATCGCCTGGTCGCCCTGGGCGTACGGCCCGAGTCGCGCGTGGGCATTGCCATGTCGCGCTCGGTGGAGATGGTGGTCGGCCTGCTGGCCA
>NZ_JFYT01000024.1:0-135532 GCF_000632165.1 Delftia sp. RIT313
AGGTGGGGGTCGCTGCGGTGCTCATCATGGTGCTCTCCAAGGATCTTGTCATTGCCGCCCCAGGCCGGGGGCAGGCAAGGCACCTGCGCGGCTCAGAGCTGGCGGATTCGGGCGGCCTGTACCAGCAGGCCGTATTTGCTGTGCTCGGAACGCACAAAGCGCGCGAACTCCTGCAGTTGCAGTTCTTCGGGCAGCACGCCCATGGCGGACAGGGTGTCCTGCACCGGGCGGCTGCGCATGGCCTGCGAGAACGCGGCGGCATGGCGCTGCGCCTGTTCCGCGGGCCAGCTGGCCGGCGCAAACAGGCCGAACCAGTTGGCCATGTTGAAGCCCTGCACCGTGTCGTTGAGGCTGGGCACCTCGGGCAGCAGGGGCGCGCGCTCCAGCGTGGTCACGGCCAGGGCCTGCAGCCGCCCTGCGCGGATATGCGGCAGCGAAGACGCCAGGCTGTCGAACAGCAGGTCGGCCGAGCCGTCGAGCAGGGCCGACAGTGCCGGCTGCGTGCCGCCGAAGGGCAGGTGCAGCAGCGGCAGCCGCGTGAGCATCTGGTACATCTCGCCCGACAGGTGGCCGCTGCTGCCCGGCCCGCCCGAGGCATAGCGCAGCGGCTGGCGATGCTTGGCAAGAAAGCGCTGCAGGTCCAGCGGCGTGCGTATGCGCCACTGGCGTGCCAGATCGCTGCGCATGACCAGCACATTGGGCATGCGCGCCACCAGCACCAGCGGCTGGAAGTCGCGCAGCGGGTCGTAGCCCAGCTGGGGCTGCAGCCAGGGCAGCACGGCATGGGTGGCGGCCGCGCCCATCAGCAGCAAGCGGTCCTGGGCCGTGGCCTGGGCGACCATGTTGGAGCCCTTGGCGCCGCCGTCGCCCGGCACATAGAGGATTTGGATGGCTCCCAGCTTCGCGGTGCTGGCCTCGACCAGCGGCCGTGCCGTGCGGTCCAGCGGGCCGCCGGCCGCATAGGGAACGATCAGGGTCAGGGAGTCGGACTTCGCATCGCGCGTCTGGGCGGCGGAGGGCTGCTGGGCCTGCGCCGCCGCAGGCAGCCAGGGCAGGGCGGCCAGTGCTGCCAGCAGGCTGCGCCGCGCCAACCGGGCCGACGGCTGCGGGCCGGCTGGCGCAGGCGCTCGGGCATGGCGTGACATGGCGCGGTTGGCGTCGTGGCGGGGCGTCATGGCGTGAAGCGAAATGGAGGCGATCCCCGCAGTATAGGCAGCGTGGGCAGGCCGGAAGGCGTGGACGATGCATGTCCCGTTGGCGCTTGACTGTTTGCGCGCAGGCCTGGGCGGCAGCCTGGTTCAGCGGGGCATTCATGGGGATCTCCGGCCAGTTCAGTGCAGGACAGTCGGACGGGCGCCATGGCCGGCGCCTGCGTCTTCTCGATCGGTGCTGTCACTTTAGGCGGGAGGGGCTTCAGCTTTTTGCCGTTTGCCCGTGGAGGGAAAATGCGAAATGCATGAAAATTGCGGAATTCTTTCGTTTATCGCAATTTAACTGGTTAATTCGGGTTAACCCTGAAGAAATCTGTACTTATTTACGAGTCCACCGCCATGAGCGCCACGCACAACATCGACAAACTGGATCGGGCCATTTTGCGCCGCCTGCAGGCCAACGGCCGGGAAACCTATGACGTCATCGGGGAGCAGGTCGGCCTGTCTCCCAGCGCCGTGCTGCGCCGGGTCAAGCGCCTGGAAGACGGCGGTGTGATCGATCGCTACGTGGCCCTGGTCCAGCCCGAGACGGTGGGCCTGGGGCTGACCGCCTATCTCAACGTGCGCCTGGAAAAGTACACCGAGACCAGCAAGCGCAACCCCATGGACGTGTTCCGCGCCAGCGTGCAGACTTGGCCCGAGGTTGTGGAATGCGTGTCACTGACCGGCGAAATGGACTACCTGATGCGTGTGGTCGTGGCCGATATGCAGCACTACACGCGCTTCGTCATGGACACCTTGCTCAAGCACCCCAGCGTGCAGGACTGCAAGACCAGCTTCGTGATGGACCGGGTGAAGGTGACCACGGCGGTGCCTCTGTAGCCACGAAGGCTCGGACAGGGGCCTGACCGTCGATAGGTGCAGGGAGGAAAAATTGGTTTGCATGCCAAAACCTTACGGTTTTGTTGCATTGCAATATCTCCGTTGCTCGACATCGGGTTTTTACCTATATTTGAGCTATGAATGCATCCAAAGACTGGTTGAAGGCGTCCTGGCAGGCCGGCCGGGACATGTTGCGTGCGAGCGCAGGCCAGCCGCACCGTCCCGATGGGCGCTCCGCGTCCATGGTGCCCATTCGCTCGCTGGGCCCGTCCCACCGCGAGCGCGTGGTGGCGCATTTGCTCAAGCTCGATGAAGGCGACCGCTACCTGCGCTTCGGCTATGCCGCCAGCGACGAGCAGGTCCGCCGCTATGCCATGCAGCTCGACTTCGAGCGCGATGACATCTTCGGCATCTACAACCGCCGTCTCGAACTGATCGCCATGGCGCACCTGGCCTTTGCCTCGCATCCCGAGCACAAGAGCTGCGCCGAATTCGGCGTCTCCGTGCTCAAGCAGGCACGTGGCCGTGGCTATGGCGGGCGCCTGTTCAACCGCGCCGTGATCCATGCACGCACCAAGGGCGTGTCCATGATGTTCATCCACGCGCTGTCGGAGAACACGGCCATGCTCAGGATTGCGCGCAAGGCCGGCGCCACCATCAAGCGCGATGGCTCCGAATCCGAGGCCTACCTGCAACTGCCGCCCGCCGGCATCGACACGCACATGGCGTCTCTGATGACCGAGCACATCGGCGAGGTGGACTACCAGTTCAAGAAGCAGGCCAAGCAGTTCTGGGATTTCCTGGCCGACGTGCAGGAAATCCGCCGTGGCGTGCAGGATGGCCGCCACCAGGCCGGCGAATAAGCGCAAAACGCCGCAAGGGAATTGGCGCAGCGCATGCAGGGGTGACGGAGCAATCCGCTATCCTTGCAGCTTGTTTCACTACCGCACGTCCTGCACTCCAAGACAGTGTCCGACCCCCATCCTGCGCGCTCTTCCGAGAAGGAAAGCAAGCGAAGCTTCCTGCAAAAGGTGGCCGAGTTCATCCACCCGGCCCCCGACTCTCCCGACGAGCTGATCGAGACCCTGGCCGACGCCGAGGACAATCAGGTCATCGGCCCCGAGTCGCGCGTCATGCTCGAACGCGTGATCCGCATGGCCGACATGACGGCCGGCGACGTCATGGTCGCAGCCCCTCGCATGGACCTGGTCAACATCGACGCGCCGTTCGATGAATTGCTGCACCAGGTCATCACCACGGCCCATTCGCGCTTCCCGGTCTACCAGGGCGAGCGCGAGAACATCATCGGCATCCTGCTGGCCAAGGACCTGCTCAAGCTGCAGCGTTCGCCGGACCTGAACATCCGCGCCCTGCTGCGCCCCGCCGCCTTCGTGCCGGAGAGCAAGGGCCTGAACGATCTGCTGCGTGAATTCCGGGGCAACCGCAACCACCTCGCCGTGGTCATCGACGAGTTCGGCCGCGTGGCGGGCCTGGTGACCATCGAGGACGTGCTGGAGGAAATCGTCGGCGAGATCGAGGACGAGTTCGACATCCCCGAGGACGAGGGCGACATCTTCGCCCTGGCCGACAACAGCTACCGCGTGGCGGGCGACACCACCATCGAGCATGTCAACGAGACCTTCGAGGTCGCCCTGCATGCCCGCGATCCCGACGATGAGTTCGACACCATCGGCGGCCTGATCGCCCACGAAATGGGCCATGTGCCCAAGCGCGGCGAGCAGATCCATCTGGCGGGCCTGGAATTCACCGTGCTGCACACCAAGGGCGGCGCCGTGCGCTGGTTCAAGGTGGTGCGTGATCCCGCCGCCGACAGCCTGCTGCGCAGCTGAGGCTGCGCCTGAACCTGCCCTTGGCTGGACCTCTCTCACCCGAGACCTACCTCTTTTTGCGCACAACCGGCCGATGCCCCTGTCCAGTTCTTCCGCTTTCTCGCAAGACGGCCGGCGCATGGGCCGGTTCGCCCATGGCGTGCTGCTGCTTGTGGCCGGTGCAGCGCAGGCCCTGTCACTGGCCTGGCCCTGGGCGCGCGGGCAAGGTGACGGGCCGCTGAGCCTCATCGGCGGCTATGGCCGCCCGCTGTGGTGGCTGCAGATTCTGTCGCTGGCCGTGCTGGCGCGCGCCCTGCAGACGGCGCAGCGTCCGGCCCAGGCGGCAGGGCGTGCCATGCTCTTCGCCACGGCCTGGCTGGTGGCCACCTTCTGGTGGCTGTTCATCTCCATGCATGTCTACGGCGGCCTGCCTGCGCCGCTGGCCGTTGCCGCCGTGCTGGCGCTTGCGGCGTTTCTGGGCAGCTACTACGCGGTGGCCGCCTGGGGCTGGCAAAGGCTGCGCCCTGCTGGTGCGGCGGGTGGCGCACTGCTGTTTTCGGCCGTCTGGCTGCTGGCCGAGCTGGCGCGTGGCTGGCTGTGGACCGGCTTTCCCTGGGGCGCGGGCGGTTATGCCCATGTGGAAGGCCCCTTGTCCGTGCTGCCGCGCTGGATCGGCGTCTATGGCACGGGCGCCGTGGCGGCCTGGCTGGCATATGGGCTGGCTGCCTTGCTGGACAGACAGGGTCTCCGGCCCGTCCGCCTGGTGGCCACTGCAGCGGCACTGGTCCTGGCCTGGGGCGGGCTGTGGTGGCTTCGCGATGCCGCCATCAATGCACCGTCGGCCGAACGGCCGGCGCTGAGCGTGGCCTTGCTGCAGGGCAATATCCCGCAGGATGAGAAATTCGAGGCCGGCAGCGGCATTCCGCTGGCGCTGGGCTGGTACGGGCGCGAGCTGCGCTCGGCCACCGCGCAACTGGTCGTGGCGCCTGAGACGGCCGTACCCCTGCTGCCCCAGCAACTGCCCGAGGAATACCTGGACCTGCTGCGCGAACCGTATCTGAAGAAGGACGGCCAGCAGGCAGCGCTGCTGGGCATTCCCCTGGGGTCGGAAGAGGCCGGCTACACGAACTCGGTCGTGGGCTGGCAGCCCGGCCAGATCCAGGACTACCAATACGACAAGCACCATCTGGTGCCCTTCGGGGAGTTCATCCCGCCGCTGTTCCGCTGGTTCACGCAGATGATGAACATACCGCTGGGCGACTTCAACCGCGGCGCGCTGGGCCAGCCCTCCATGGCCTGGGCCGGCGAGCGTCTGTCGCCCAACATCTGTTACGAGGATTTGTTTGGCGAGGAGCTGGGTGCGCATTTTGGCAACGCGGCGACGGCGCCGACGGTGCTGGTGAATTTCAGCAACATCGGATGGTTTGGCGACAGCGTGGCCATCGACCAGCATCTGGCCATCAGCCGCATGCGCGCGCTGGAATTCGAGCGCCCCATGCTGCGCGCCACCAACACCGGCGCCACGGTTGCCATCGACCACCGGGGTGTGGTCACGCAGGCGCTGGTGCCTTACGAGCGCGCCGTGCTGCAGGCCAGCGTGCAGGGGCGCGAGGTCTTGACGCCATTCGCGCGCTGGGTGCACGCGGCAGGTCTGGTGCCGCTGTGCCTGGCTGCCTTGGCGGTGCTGGCGGTGGCGTGGATCAGGCGCCGCAAGCGGCCGGTCCAGGGGCTGTAGCCAAGGCCCGCGACCTGGGTCGGCGTGGCTTTTGTGGCAGAGTTTTGATGCGGCCTCGGGGTTTTGTTGCAGTCTGGCAACGTTCAACCCCGATAATGCGCGGCTGCATGGTCCGCTGCGGGCCGCACCCATTCAGAGATAGAGGTGGCGTCAGTGCCGCCGTGGAGCAAGTTAGACAATGGCCGATTCTTTTTCGTATGAGCAACTGATCGCTTCGGGCGAAGGCAAGCTGTTTTCCGCAGACAGCGGACGTCTTCCCCTGCCTCCCATGTTGATGTTCGACCGCATCACGCACATCGACACCGATGGTGGCGCCCACGGCCTGGGCAAGATCGTCGCCGAACTCGACATCAAGCCTGATCTCTGGTTCTTCGATTGCCATTTCCGGGGCGATCCCGTCATGCCCGGCTGCCTGGGCCTGGACGCCATGTGGCAGTTGATCGGCTTTTACCTGACCTGGCTGCGCCTTCCCGGCCGCGGCCGCGCCCTGGGCGCCGGCGAGGTCAAGTTCACGGGCGAAGTGGGTCCTGACGTCAAGCTGGTGACCTACGAAATCAACATCAAGCGCGTGATCAAGCGCAAGCTCAACATGGCCATCGGCGATGCACGCCTGCTGGCCGATGGCAAGGAAATCTACGTGGCCAATGACCTGCGCGTGGGTCTGTTCCTGCGCGAGGGTGAAGGCCAGGGAACGGCAGCATGACCAAACGTCGCGTAGTCATCACCGGCGCGGGCATTGTCTCGTGCATCGGCAACGACCTCGATACCGTGGAGACCTCGCTGCGCGAGGGCCGCACGGGCATCAAGGCCATGCCGAAGTTCACCGAACTGGGCATGCGCAGCCAGGTGGCCGGTGTGCCGGAGATCGACGTCGAGGCACGGATCGATCGCAAGCAGCTGCGCTTCATGGGCGATGCGGCAGCCTATGCGCAGATCGCGCTGGAAGATGCCATTGCCCAGGCCGGCCTCACGCCCGAGCAGGTCAGCCATCCGCGCACGGGCCTGATCATGGGCTCGGGCGGCGGCTCGCCGGCCAACCAGATCGAGGCGGCCGACACATTGCGCGAGAAGGGCATTCGCCGCGTCGGTCCCTACCAGGTCACGCGCTGCATGAGCTCCACGGTGTCGGCCTGCCTGGCGACCAATTTCAAGGTCAAGGGCATCAACTACTCCATCACCTCGGCCTGCTCCACCTCGGCGCACTGCATCGGTGCTGCGGCACAGCAGATTGCCTGGGGCATGCAGGACGTGATGTTTGCCGGTGGCGGCGAAGAGCTGTCCTGGGGCATGGCCCTGCTGTTCGACGGCATGGGAGCCATGTCCAGCAAGCACAACGACCAGCCCGAAAAGGCTTCGCGCGCCTATGACGCCAACCGCGACGGTTTCGTGATCGCAGGCGGCGGCGGTGCCGTGGTGCTGGAAAGCCTGGAGCACGCCCAGGCCCGGGGTGCGAACATCCTGGCCGAAGTCGTGGGCTTTGGCGCCACCAGCGATGGCGAGGACATGGTCGCGCCCTCGGGCGACGGAGCCATCGCCTGCATGCAGCAGGCCCTTGAAGGCATCGAAGGCGGCGTGGACTACATCAACACCCACGGCACCTCCACGCCCGTGGGCGACATGCAGGAAGTGCGCGCCATGCGCGCCCTGTTCGGCGACCAGGTGCCGCCGTTCTCCTCCACCAAGTCGCTGACCGGCCACTCGCTGGGCGCGACCGGCGTGCAGGAAGCCATCTACTGCATGATCATGATGAACAAGGGCTTCATCGCAGGCTCGGTCAACGTGGACACGCCCGATCCGGCATTGGGCGACATGCCCCTGGTCACCCGCACGCGCGATGCCCAGTTGAACACCGTGCTGTCCAACAGCTTCGGCTTCGGTGGCACGAACGCCTCGCTGGTGCTGCGCCGCTGGCTGGGCCAGTGAACACGCCCTGGTGTGTAAAAGGCGTGTCCTGAAGGAAAAAGCCCGCCTCCTGCGGGCTTTTTTACTGGCGAGCGCCGACAATGCCCAGGCCGGGCGGGAGGCTGCACCCCATGCTGCTGCAGAATCCTCGCCCCAAGAACAATGAAATTTTTGCAAGGTTGAACCATGATTCTTGTCACAGGCGGCGCCGGCTTCATCGGTGCCAATTTCGTGCTGGACTGGCTGGCTGCCGGCGATGAGCCGGTGCTCAACGTGGACAAGCTCACCTACGCCGGCAACCTCAAAAGCCTGGAGAGCCTGCAAGGCGATGCGCGCCATGTCTTCGTGCAGGCCGACATCGGCGACGGCCAGACCCTGGCCCGCCTGCTGGCCGAGCACAGGCCGCGCGCCGTCGTCAACTTCGCGGCCGAGAGCCATGTGGACCGCTCCATCCATGGCCCCGAGGACTTCATCCAGACCAACGTGGTCGGCACCTTCCGCCTGCTCGAAGCCGTGCGCGGCTACTGGAGCGCGCTGGATGCCGAGGCCAAGGCGGCCTTCCGCTTCCTGCATGTCTCCACTGACGAGGTCTATGGCAGCCTGGCGCCTGCGGCACCGGCCTTCACAGAAGACCACCTCTACGAGCCCAACAGCCCGTACTCGGCCAGCAAGGCCGCCAGCGACCACCTGGTGCGCGCCTGGCACCACACCTACGGCCTGCCCGTGCTGACGACCAACTGCAGCAACAACTACGGCCCGCTGCATTTCCCCGAGAAGCTGATCCCGCTGATGATCGTCAACGCCCTGGCCGGCAAGCCGCTGCCCATCTATGGCGACGGCATGCAGGTACGCGACTGGCTCTATGTGCGCGACCACTGCAGCGCCATCCGCCGCGTGCTGGAGGCCGGCAGGCTGGGCGACACCTACAACGTGGGCGGCTGGAACGAGAAGCCCAACGTCGAGATCGTGAACACGGTCTGCGCGCTGCTCGACGAGCTGCGCCCCAAGGCCGATGGCACCAGCTACAGCGCACAGATCACCTATGTGAAGGACCGCCCCGGCCATGACCGGCGCTATGCCATCGACGCGCGCAAGCTCGAGCGCGAACTGGGCTGGAAGCCTGCCGAGACCTTCGAGACCGGCATCCGCAAGACCGTGCAGTGGTACCTGGACAACCCCGAATGGGTGGCCGATGTGCAGTCCGGCGCCTACCGCGAATGGGTCAGCCGCCAGTACACGGAGGGAGCCGGCGCATGAAGCTGCTGCTGCTGGGCCGCAATGGCCAGGTGGGCTGGGAGCTGCAGCGCAGCCTGGCGCCACTGGGCGAGCTGATTGCGCTGGACCGCCAGGGCGACGCTGGTGGCCAGGGCCTGTGCGGCGATCTCTCGCGCCTCGATGAGCTTGCACGCACCGTGCGCGCTCTGCGCCCCGATGTCATCGTCAATGCCGCGGCCCACACGGCCGTGGACAAGGCTGAAAGCGAGCCTGACCAGGCGCGGCTGCTCAACGCGCTGGCACCCCAGGTGCTGGCCCGGGAGGCGGCGCAGACCGGTGCGCTGCTGGTGCACTACAGCACGGACTATGTCTTCGACGGCAGCGGCAGCGCCGCACGCACGGAGACCGAGGCCACGGCGCCGCTGTCCGTCTATGGCAGCAGCAAGCTCGAAGGCGAACAACTGATCCAGGCTTCGGGCTGCCGCCACCTGATCTTTCGCACCAGCTGGGTCTATGCGGCGCGCGGCGGCAACTTCGCCAAGACCATGCTGCGCCTGGCCCAGGAGCGCGAGGCGCTGAGCGTGATCGACGACCAATGGGGCGCACCGACGGGCGCGGACCTCATCGCCGACGTCACGGCCCATGCCATCCGCCAGCTGCAGCGCCAACCCGGCGACCAGGGCCTGTACCACCTGGTGGCCGGTGGCGAGACCACCTGGCACGCCTACGCCAGCCATGTGATCGCCAAGGCGCGCGAACTCGCGCCCGAACGCCCCTGGAAGGTGCAGCGCATAGCTGCCGTGCCCACCAGCGCCTTTCCCACCCCGGCGCAGCGTCCGCACAATTCCCGGCTGAACACCGACCGGCTGCAGCAGACCTTCGGCCTGCGCCTGCCGCACTGGCAAGCCGGCGTGGACCGCATGCTGCAGGAAGTCATCTGAGCGCGGCTGCGCGCTCCAGCAAGAACCCCAGGATCCAGAACATGAACCAGACACGCAAAGGCATCATTCTCGCGGGCGGCTCCGGCACCCGCCTGCATCCGGCCACGCTGGCCATCAGCAAGCAACTGCTGCCGGTCTACGACAAGCCGATGATCTACTACCCGCTGAGCGCCCTCATGCTCGCAGGCATCCGCGAGATCCTCGTGATCAGCACGCCGCAGGACACGCCGCGCTTCGAGCAGTTGCTGGGCGATGGTTCGCAGTGGGGCCTGAAGCTCGAATATGCAGTCCAGCCCAGCCCGGACGGCCTGGCACAGGCCTTTCTGATTGCCGAGGATTTCCTGGCCGGCGCGCCCAGCGCCCTGGTGCTGGGCGACAACATCTACTACGGTCACGACTTTGCCAAGCTGCTCGAGCGTGCCGACCAGCGCAGCGAAGGCGCCACGGTGTTTGCCTACCATGTGCAGGACCCGGAACGCTATGGCGTGGCCGAGTTCGATGCCCAGGGCCGGGTTCTTTCCCTGGAGGAAAAGCCCAAGCAGCCCAGGAGCAACTACGCGGTCACGGGCCTGTATTTCTACGACAACCAGGTGGTGGAACTGGCCAAGTCCATCAAGCCCTCGGCGCGCGGCGAGCTGGAAATCACCGACCTCAACCGCCTGTACCTGGACAAGGGCCAGCTCAATGTGGAGCTCATGGGCCGTGGCTATGCCTGGCTGGACACGGGCACGCACGACAGCCTGCTGGAAGCCGGCCAGTTCATCGCCACCTTGCAGCAGCGCCAGGGCCTGAAGGTTTCCTGCCCCGAGGAGATCGCCTTTCGCCAGGGCTGGATAGATCAGGCACAGCTGGAGACACTGGGCCAGGCCTTGGCCAAGAATGGCTACGGCCAGTACCTGCTGCAGATCCTCAAGGAAAAGGCGCACGCATGAAGGCAACACCCCTGGCCATTCCCGAGGTGATGCTGATCGAGCCCAAGGTCTTTGGCGACGATCGCGGCTTCTTCCTCGAAAGCTTCAACCAGCAGGCCTTCAACCAGGCCACGGGCACGGACCACCAGTTCGTGCAGGACAACCACAGCCGCAGCAAGAAAGGCGTGCTGCGCGGCCTGCACTACCAGCTGCCGCCCCATGCCCAGGGCAAGCTCGTGCGCGTGGTGCGCGGCGCCGTGTTCGACGTGGCCGTGGACATCCGCAAGGGCTCGCCGACCTTCGGCCAATGGGTGGGAACCGAACTGACGGAAGACAACCACCGCCAGCTGTGGGTGCCTCCAGGCTTTGCCCACGGCTTCATGGTGCTCAGCGACAGCGCCGACTTCCTCTACAAGGCCACGGCCTTCTACGCGCCCCAGGCCGATCGCGGCATTGCCTGGGACGACCCGGCCATCGGTGTGCAGTGGCCGCAGCTCGATGTGGAGCTGTCGCTGTCGGACAAGGATCTCAAGCAGCCGCTGCTGGCGGATGCCGAGCTGGCCTGAGCCGGTTCACATCTGGTCCGGCAGCACCCCGCCCGGCACGGCTTCCTCCAGAAAGCCGGCGATCAGCCGGGCCTGGCGGCGTTCGCGCAGGCAGTACAGGTATTCGGGCAGGCGCGGCACGGGGCCGGCGAAGGGCAGGACGACGATGTCGGGGTGGGCCGAGGCTTCATGCCGGGCGAAGACGCTGATGCCCATGTCGCGGATCACGGCCTCGCGGATGGCTTCGCGGCTGGCGATTTCCATGATGTGGCGCGGTGCCAGGCCGGCGGCGGCCAGCATCTGTTCGGTGAGCTGGCGGGTCATGGAGCCGCGCTCGCGCAGGATCAGCGTGTCGTGCACCAGATCGGACGCCTGCACCATGGTGCGCTGCGCCAGCCGGTGGCTGCGGTGCACCAGCAGGGCCAGCGGGTCCTGGCCCAGCTCCACGCGCAGCAGGCGCGGATCGCTCTCCAGGTGTGACGAGGTCGCCAGGTCCACCTGGTAGTCCACCAGCGCCTGCACCATCTGGCGCGAGTTGCCGCCCACGATGGCCACTTCCACCCGCTCGAAGCGCCGCTGGTAGCGCTTGACGATGTCCAGCACGTAGTAGGGCGCCGTCGCGCCTATGCGCAGCTGGCCCTGGCTGGCATCGCCCGAATGGCGCAGCGCCGACTCCAGCTGGATGGTCTGCAGCAGCAATTGCTCGACCTCGGGCAGCAGGCGCAAGCCGGCATCGGTGATGGACAGCCGTCCGCCCTGGCGATGGAACAGCTCCACGCCGTAGTGCTCTTCCAGCGCGCGGATCTGGGTGGTCACGGTGGGCTGGCTCAGTGCGAGCTGGCGCGCGGCTTGCGTGATGCTGCCAAGGCGGGCGACCCAGAAAAAGGACTTGAGCTGCGTGACGAACATGGCGAGGTCTTAGGGAGGGGAGGTCCGGCTCCATATTTCACCATGTCGCCGCAGCCCGAAGGCCTGCGGTGGCCGGGTATGTCCTGGGAAAAAACTCCTGCGCCCAAAGGCACACTTCTTGCATACCAGTTTGCGTGCCAGTTTGTGTGCCAGCTGATCATGGGTTTCGGCTGGTCTTGTGTCAGTGATTACTCGTGGTCAAGGAGCGCATCAATGGACATCCGCAACCCCTCGCCAGGTCTCTACAACGAAGATCTGGCGCCCACCAGGGACCGCCGCTGGGGCGCCTTCAGCATCTTCAACGTCTGGACTTCGGACGTGCACAGCCTCTGGGGCTACTACCTGGCGGCCAGCCTGTTTCTGCTGTGCGGCAGCTTCGTCAATTTTCTGATCGCCATCGGCATCAGCTCCCTGGTCATCTTTTTTCTGATGAACCTGGTGGGCTATGCGGGCGAGAAGACCGGCGTGCCCTACCCGGTGCTGGCGCGTGCCTCGTTCGGTGTCTGGGGGGCGAATCTGGCGGCACTGGTGCGCGCCGTCGTGGCCTGCTTCTGGTATGGCGCGCAGACGGCGGCCGCCTCGGGCGCCATGGTGGCGCTGATGGTGCGCAATGACGCCCTGCTGTCCTTCCACCAGACCACGCACTGGCTGGGCCATTCGGGGCTGGAGGTGATCTGCTACGTGGTCATCTGGGCCTTGCAGCTGCTGATCATCCAAAGGGGCATGGAGACCGTGCGGCGATTCCAGGACTGGGCGGGGCCTGCCGTGTGGATCGCCATGCTGGTGCTGGCCATCGGCCTGTGCGTGAAGGCCGGCGGCTTCAGCTTCGACCACGGCATTCCCATGGATGTGCTGCTGGACAAGACCAAGGATGCGGGGGTGAGCGGCGCGCCGGGCAGCTTCTGGGCGCTGATGGCCGTGGGCGCGACCTGGATCACCTACTTTGCGGCGCTGTACCTGAACTTCTGCGACTTCTCGCGCTATGCGAAGAACAAGGAAGCGGTCGCCAAGGGCAACCTCTGGGGCCTGCCCGTGAATCTGATCGCGTTCTCGCTGGTGGCCGGCATCACCACGATTGCGGCCTTCAAGGTCTATGGCGAGGTGCTGCTGCACCCCGAGCAGATCTCGGCCAAGTTCGACAGCTGGGTGCTGGCCCTGCTGGCCGCCGTCACCTTTGCCGTGGCCACGCTGGGCATCAACGTGGTGGCCAACTTCGTCTCGGCGGCCTTCGATATTTCCAACGTGTTTCCCAAGCGCATCGACTTCAAGCGCGGCGGATATATCGCCGCACTGATCGCCCTGGCTCTCTACCCCTTTGCACCATGGGAGGGCGGCGCTGCCCACTTCGTGAACGCCATCGGCGCCACCATGGGGCCGCTGCTGGGCATCATCCTGGTGGACTACTACCTGGTGGCCAAGGGCAACATCAACGTGGCCGCGCTGTATGACGAACATGGCGAGTACCGCTACGAGGGCGGCTGGAACGTCAACGCGCTCATCGCCACCGGCATCGGCAGCGTGTTCTCCACCATCCTGCCCAACTTCACCAGCCTGCTGCCGGTCTGGTGGGGCACCTACGGCTGGTTCTTCGGTGTGCTGATAGGCGGCAGCGTGTACTGGGTGATGGCCACGCTGCGCCCGCGCCGCATTCCGGCCGTGGCCTGAGGAAGCCGCCATGTCCGAGCCACAGGATGCGCCGGCCACCGGGCCGGCCTTGATCGCCGAGCGTGTCATGTGCTCCATCGTCGAGCGCAAGCTGCGCCCTGGCGAACGCCTGGGCGAAAAGGAACTGGCCGAGGTCTTCGGCGTGAGCCGCACCATGGTGCGCGAGGCGCTGATGCAGCTGCAGGCGCGCGGCTTCGTCGAGGTGCGCTCGCGTCAGGGCTGGTACGTGGTCGAGCCCTCGTTCGAGGAAGCCCAGGAAACCTATGCCGCGCGCCGCGTACTGGAGTCCGGCATGCTGCGCGACGCGGGCCGGCCGCTGCAGGCGGCCATACGCACGCTGCGCGAGCATGTGGCCCAGGAGCGGGGCGCCATCGCCGAGGCTGACAACGCCGGCCAGCGCAGCGTGCTGCTGGCCGACTTCCACGTCTGCCTGGCCGAGCAGATGGGCAACCGCTTTCTCACGGCCATGATGGCCGACCTCTCGGCGCGCACCACCCTGGTGTCTGCGCTGTACCAGTCGCAGACCGAGGCCCAGCACTCCAATGCCGACCACGAGGCCATCGTCGATGCGCTGGCGGCCGGCGACATGGCGCGCGCCGAGCAACTGATGCGCGAGCACATCGACGCGCTGGCCGCGCGGCTGGATGAGAACCTTGCCCACCGCGCGCGCCTGCAGGACCGGCTGCTGGATGCACTGCAGCCCCAGGCGGCCCAGGCCGCCCAGGCAACGCGCACAGGCAGGGGCAAGCCGCGCGGCTGAAGAAGCGGGGAGCGTGGCGGATGGCAGGGTGATGGTCGGGTGACGGGTGGGCGATGGGGGGCACCCAAATCCGCGAATACCCGCTTCGCCAAATTTCCGTTGTGTGACACGGGCGTTTCACCTGCGCTTCCTAAAGTGGGTGTCAGAGGTGGTGAACCTGCCACCTGTCCACGAACCCACAACGGAACTGCCACGCCATGCGCCACACCCTTGCCTCCCTGGGCCGCCGCCTCGCCATTGCCTCTGCGGCGCTGACCGTCGCCTCCTTCGCCTCCCTGGCCCACGCGGCCAAGACCGAGCTGCTGGTCTACAGCGCGCTGGAGGCCGACCAGATCAAGGCCTACAAGAGCGGCTTCGAGAAGGTCCATCCCGAGATCGAACTCAAGTTCGTGCGTGACAGCACGGGCATCATCACGGCCCGCCTGCTGGCCGAGAAGGCCAATCCCCAGGCCGACGTGATCTGGGGCGTGGCCGCCACCTCGCTGATGCTGCTGGACAAGCAGGGCATGCTCCAGCCCTATGCGCCCAAGGGCCTGGACAAGGTGCGCGCCAACATGCGCGATCCGCGTGCCCAGCCGACCTGGGTGGGCATGGACCTGTGGTCCTCGGCCATCTGCTTCAACACCGTGGAAGCCGGCAAGCGCAAGCTGCCCGTGCCCGCCAGCTGGGCCGACCTGGTCAGGCCCGAGTTCAAGGGCACGATCACCATGCCCCACCCGGCCTCCAGCGGCACGGGCTACCTGATGGTCGCGGCCTGGCTGCAGATCATGGGCGAGGAAAAGGGCTGGGCCTACATGGACGGCCTGCACCAGAACATGGGCGTGTACACGCACAGCGGCTCCAAGCCCTGCCGCCAGGCGGGGGCCGGCGAGTTTCCCGTGGGCCTGAGCTTCGAGTACCGCGCCAGCAAGACCAGGAAGGACGGCGCGCCCATCGACATCGTCTTCCCGCAGGAAGGCCTGGGCTGGGACGTGGAGGCCACGGCCATCCTCAAGACCAGCAAGAAGCAGGAAGCCGCCAAGGCGCTGGCCGACTGGGCCGTCACGCCAGAGGCCAACAAGCTGTACGCCGCCAACTTCGCCGTGCTGGCCTTGCCCGAGGCGCAGGAGAAGCTGGAGTTCATTCCTGCCGATCTGGAAAAGCGGTTGGCGAAGAACGATTTCAACTGGGCCGCCGATAACCGCGACCGCATCCTGGCCGAGTGGAGCCGCCGCTACGAAGCCAAGGCAGAGAAAAAGTAAGCCGGAGCCACGCCATGCTGCGCATAGACCATATCGCCAAGCGCTACCGCGAGCAGCAGGTGCTGCGCGGCATTGACCTGAACGTGGAGGCGGGCGAGTTCGTCAGCCTGCTCGGCCCTTCGGGCTGCGGCAAGACCACGCTGCTGCGCATCGTCTGCGGCATCGACATGCCTGACGAGGGCAGGGTGCTGTTCGAGGGCGATGACATCACGCGCTGGCCGGCCGCACGCCGTGGCTTTGGCGTGGTGTTCCAGAGCTATGCGCTGTTTCCCAATCTCACGGCCGCGCAGAACGTGGCCTTCGGGCTGAACGGGCAACCTGCGGCGCAGGCGCGCGAGCGTGTGGCCGAGATGCTGTCCCTGGTGGGCCTGGGCGCGCAGGCCCAGCGCTACCCCGCCCAGCTGTCGGGCGGCCAGCAGCAGCGCGTGGCCCTGGCCCGTGCGCTGGCGCCCCGGCCGCGCCTGCTGCTGCTCGACGAGCCGCTGTCCGCGCTCGATGCCCAGGTGCGCACCGAGCTGCGCAGCGAGATCCGCCAGCTGCAGCGCCAGCTGGGCATTGCCTCCATCATGGTCACGCACGACCAGGAAGAGGCCTTGTCCATGGCCGACCGCGTGGTGCTCATGCACCAGGGCCGCATCGAGCAGCAGGGCTCGCCCGAGCAGCTCTATGCCCGGCCCGTGAGCCAGTTCGCGGCCGGCTTCGTGGGCCGCATGAACCTGCTGCCGGCCATGGCCGAATCGGCGGACCAGGTGCGCATCGGCGAGGCCAGCCTGCGCTGCGCGCTGGCCGGTTTCGAGCCTGGCGCTGCCCTGCTGGTGGGCGTGCGGCCCGAGAGCGTGGTGCTGCACCCGGCCCAGCCCACGGCATTGGCCAACCTGTTCCGCGCCCGCGTGGTGGAGACCTCGTTCCTGGGATCGATGGCCCTGGTGCGCCTGTTCAGCCCCACGCTGCAATGCCAGGTTGACGCCCAGTGGCCCCTGCGCCACGACGTGGGCCTGCCCGACTGGCTGCAGGGCGAGGTGCTGATGGAGCTGCCCGCCGCTGCGCTGCAGCCGTTGGCGGCGCCCGATGCGAGGAAGGCCGCATGAGCGCGCATCCCATGGACACGGCCATTTCCGTGCCTGTGCCCGTCCCCGTGCCGGTGGACCGCTCCGTTCCCGCCCGCCGCAGCGTGCCTGCAGGGCCCGTGCGTCCGCGGGGGCGCAGCGCAGGCTGGGAGCGCTGGTGGCTGGGCGCCCTGGTGCTGGGCGCACTGGCCTGGCTGCTGGCCACCATCGCCCTGCCGGTCGCCAGCCTGCTGGGCAGGAGTTTCTGGGACGACACGGGCCGCTTCACGGGCCTGGCCCAGTTCATCACCTATGCGCGCATGCCGGGCGTGGCGCAATCGCTGTTCAACAGCCTGTGGCTGTCGGCCGTGAGCAGCACGGTCTGCGTGCTGCTGGCCTATGTCTACGCCTACGGCGTGGTGCGCAGCTGCATGCCGCTGGCGCGCTGGTTCCGGGGCCTGGCGCTGGTGCCGCTGCTGGCGCCCTCGCTGCTCATGGCCATCAGCCTGATCTACCTGTTCGGCAGCCAGGGCCTGCTCAAGGGCTGGCTGCAGGGGGGCTCGGCCTACGGGCCCTTCGGCATCATCGTGGGCTCGGTGCTCTGGACCTTTCCGCATGCGCTGATGATCCTGTGCACCACGCTGGCCTCGGGCGATGCGCGCCTGTACGAGGCGGCCGCCACGCTGGGCGCCAGCCGCTGGCGCAGCTTCCGCCAGGTCACGCTGCCGGCCAGCCGCTACGGACTGATGATTTCCTGGATCGTGGTCTTCGTGCTCGTGGTGACCGACTTCGGTGTGCCCAAGGTCATCGGGGGCAACACGGCCATGCTGGCCACCGATATCTACAAGCAGGTCATCGGCCAGCAAAAGCTGTCCATGGGTGCCGTGGTGGCCATGCTGCTGCTGGTGCCGGCCGGCCTGGCCTTTGCGGCAGAGCGCCATTTGCGTGCGCGCCAGGCGGCGACCATGGGCGTGCGCTCCGTGCCGCTGGTGCCCCAGCCCCATGCGCCGCTGGACCGCGCGCTGCTTGCGTACTGCGCGCTGGTGGCGCTGGCGCTGCTGGCCGTCATGGGTACGGCCGTGCTGGCCTCCCTGGTCAGCTACTGGCCCTACAACCTCACGCTGACGTTCAAGAACTACCGCTTCGACATGATGGACGGCGGCGGCTGGGCCAGCTATGGCAACTCGCTGTCCATGGCGCTGGCCACGGCGGTGGTGGGGGCGGTGCTGAGCTTTGTGACCGCCTACCTGGTGGCCAAACCCCAGCGCTGGGCACGCACGCGCCAGTGGCTGCATGCCGTGGCCACGCTGCCCATGGCCGTGCCGGGGCTGGCGCTGGGCCTGGGCTACATCCTGTTCTTCAATGCCCAGGGCAATCCGCTGCACTTCCTGTACGGCAGCATGGCCATCCTGGTGCTGTGTTCGGTGGCGCATTTCTTCTCGGTGGCGCACATCACGCAACTGGCCGCGCTGCAGCAGCTCGATGCCGAATACGAGCGCGTGGCCGATTCTCTGGGCGTGGCCTTCTGGACGCTGCTGTGGCGCGTGCACCTGCCGGTGTGCATGCCCGTAGTGATGCAGGTGGCCGGTTACTTCTTCGTCAACGCCATGACCACGGTATCGGCCGTGGTGTTCCTCTACTCGCCCGAGACCACGCTGGCCTCGGTGGCCGTGCTGGCCATGGACGACGCGGGCGACACTGCGCCCGCCGCCGCCATGGCCACGCTGATCTTTGCCACCGCCGCCACGGGCCGGCTGCTGATCGCGGCACTGGATGCCTGGGTGCAGCGGCGCACGCAGCGCTGGCGCCAGCGCTGATTCCTTCTCTCTTCCTCCCTCCGTTTTTTTCCTATGAAGAACTACGACCTGATCGTGGTGGGGGCCGGCATTGTCGGCCTGGCCCACGCCTATGCGGCTGCGCGCCGTGGCCGCAGCGTGCTTGTCATCGAGCGCGACGCGGCCTGCATCTCCGCCTCCATCCGCAACTTCGGCTTTGTGACCGTCACGGGCCAGCAGGCCGGTGCCCACTGGCGGCGTGCCATGCGCTCGCGCGACACCTGGGCCGAGATCGCGCCGCAGGCCGGCATCGAGGTCGTGCACCGCGGCCTGTGGCTGACGGCGCGCCGCCCCAGCGCCGAGGCCGTGCTCCATGCCTTCCTGAGCACGGCGATGGGCGAGCGCTGCGAGCTGCTCACGCCGGCCCAGGCCGCCGAGCGCCATCCTGCACTGCGTACCGAGGATTTGTCCGCCGTGCTCTACAGCCCGCATGAACTGCGCGTGGAGTCGCGCACGGCCATTCCCAGGTTGGCGCAGTGGCTGGAGCAGGCCATGGGCGTGGATTTCCGCTTTGGCGAGGCCGTGCTTGACGTGGCCGCGCCCCGGGTGCGCAGCACGCGCGCCAGCTACCACGGCGAACGCGTGGTGGTCTGCAACAACGCCGACCCGGGCGGCCTGTTCGCCGGCCTATGGGCGCCGCACCGCATCCAGCTGTGCCAGCTGCAGATGCTGCGCGTGCGGCCGCAGCCGGGCTTTCGGCTCAAGGGCTCGGTCATGGGTGACCTGAGCATGGTCAGATACGAGGGCTACAGCGCCCTGCCCGAAGCCGCCGCGCTGCGCGCCGAACTGGAGCGGGAGGAGGGCGAAAGCCTGGCCCACGGCATCCACCTGATCGCCGTGCAAAGCGCCGACGGCAGCCTGGTGGTGGGCGACTCCCACCACTACGGCGCAGCGCCCCCGCCTTTTGCCAGCGAAGCCGTGGACCGGCTGATGCTGCGCCACATGAACGAGGCCCTGCACCTGCGCGATGCGCAGGTGGTGGAGCGCTGGGTGGGCGTCTACCCGAGTGCGCAGGACGCGCCCTGCGTGGTGCATGCGCCCGACGAGGCCACGCGGGTGGTGGCGGTCACCGGAGGTTCCGGCGCGAGCACTGCCTTCGGGCTTGCCGAAGAGGTCTGGAGCGCGTGGTGAGCGGCAGCCGGCCTACTTGCCGAACATCACCCACAGCAGCGCCAGCACCATGATCGTGGCCAGCACGGCCAGCGTGATCTTGAGGGCGCTGTAGGGGCGCTCGCCCGCAATCTGGCCCGTGTAGCCGTTGGCGATGATCTGGAAGGTCTTGCTGCCGTAGGTGTAGCCCACCAGCCAGACCGGCACGAGGATGTGCTTGAAGGTGCGGCCCTGGTACTCGCGCTGCATCTGCAGGTTGCGGTAGGTGTCGCCGGGCACCTGGCGCGCGCACAGGGCGCGCAGCTGCTCGTCCATGTCCTGCACGTTGACCTGGGCGGCCTTGCCCAGGTCGATCTGGTAGCGCTCCACGGTCCAGCCGCGCACGAACTCGGGCGTGTAGGGCTTGAGGTCGGTGGTCGTGGGAAAGGGCTCCACCTGGCGCAGCAGATTGGCGTGTACGCCCACGGTGCCGGGCACCAGCTCGTCGTCGAAGAAATGGGCGAGGCTGCCCGAGGCCGGCTCCCAGCGCACATGGCGCACCTGGCGCGTCTGCACGTTGCCGTTGCTGTCGCGGTAGGACTCGGTGGTGTAGTAGTAGAAGCCCGCCTCGGCCTGCCAGTCGGCGCTGGCGTGGGCGTCGAAGGTCCAGTAGGGCAGGTAGACGCCGTGCAGCGTGTCGGTCAGCGCGGCGGACTTCAGGCGGTTGGGCGCGAACCAGCGGCTGCCGTACCACTGGCGGATGCGGTCGCGGATCTGGCCGTCGCTGATCTTGAAGGGCAGGATGCTCTGCGGTGTGATGGCATCGCCCTGGTCCTCATGGGCGACGATGGAGGGCGAGCCGCAGAAGTCGCAGCGCTGGGCCACGGTGCGGTTCACGAAGACCGAGATCGCGCGGCAGTTCTGGCACTGGACCTCGTAGCGGTCCTCCGTGCCCCAGCCCCGGCCGGACTTTGGGTTGCGCAGCGCCTCGGCCAGGTCCTGCTCGACCACATCGCGGCCCAGTTCCTCGCGCGTTTCCTCGCTCCAGGGCACCGTGGTGCCGCAGTACGGGCACTTGAGCGCCTGGGCCTGGGCATTCCATTCGAGGTTGGCGCCGCATTCGGGGCAGGGGTGCTTGCGCACCATGGCGGGCGCGGCGGCTGCCGCCTCCCAGGAGCCGGAGCCGGAGGCGGGAGTGGAAGAAGAACGGGGGGAGGGCGCGCTCACGGCATCGGTCCTGGAAAGCGTACGGCGCCAGGCAGGGCCTGGCGCCGGGAAGGTTCAAGCTAACAGAAAGCGAGGGCGCTCAGCCCTTGAGGAACTCGTCCAGAGCGCTTTGCGCAATGCGCCACTGGCTGCCGATCTGGCGCGCCTTGAGGTTGCCGGCCTGGATCTCGGCCAGCACATCGGCCTCGCTCACACCCAGCACCTGGGCCGCCTGCGCCGGGGTCAGCACCTGCAGTCCACTGGCGGCGGGCGCTGCGGGGGCCTGGGCCGCCTGTGCGGCAGCGGGCGAGAACGGATCGGACGCCTGGCCCTGGCCGGCCGGTGCGCCACCGCCACCGCCGTTTTGCATGCTCTTCATCATCTCCTGCGCCATGCCGAAGCCCATGGCCATGGTGGCGGGCAGGGTGGCTGCGGCAGCACCTTCGCCGCCCGTGGTCATGGCCTGGCCCATCTGGTATTTGACGTAGTCGTTGAGGTTGCCGATGGCCGTCATGCTGGAGCGCTTGTCGATGGCCTGCTCCACCTCGGGCGGCACGGACACGTTCTCCAGCACGAAGCTGGTGATCTCCAGGCCGTACTTGTCCGTCATGGCCGGGTTGATCAGCGGCAGCAGCGCATCGCCCAGCTCGCCATAGCGCTGGGCCACGTCCAGCACAGGCACCTGGGCCTTGGCCAGCGACTCGGTGAACACGCTGATGATGCGCGAGCGCATGGTGTCGGCGAACTCGTCGATGCGGAAGTTCTGGTCCGTGCCCGCCACTTCCTTGAGGAACTTGGCCGGCTCGACGATGCGGAAGTCGTAGGTGCCGAAGGCGCGCAGGCGCACGGCGCCGAAGTCCTTGTCGCGCACCATCACGGGGTTGGAGGTGCCCCACTTGTTGCCCGTGAACAGGCGCGTGTTGATGAAGTAGACATCGCACTTGAACGGCGAGTTGAAGCCGTACTTCCAGCCCTGGATGGTGGACAGGATGGGAATGTTCTGCGTGGTCAGCGTGTGCTTGCCGGGGCTGAACAGGTCGGCGTACTGGCCGGCCGAGACAAACTGCACCTGCTGCGACTCACGCACGATGAGCTGGGCGCCGTTCTTGATTTCCTTGTCGTCATCGGGCCAGCGGTAGGAGAGCGTGTCGCGCGAGTCATCGGTCCACTCGATGATCTCTATCAGTTGCTTGGTGATGATGTTCATCAGGTTCATGGCAGGCTCCGGGGCGGTGGTGGTCCACGACAAAAAAGGTCAATGGGCCATTCTAGGGGGCGTGCATGGCGGCGTGGCGAACGGTCACCGGCCGCTGCCCTGGTGAATTGTCAAAAAATGATCCGGATGCGTCGTGCAAGGCGGGCTTTCGGATCTTCGCGCGCCACGGCCTTTGCCGGCATGTGTCGCCTGCTCCGTTTTTTGATGCAGATCGCCCTGTGGAGCGTCTGCCGTGGGGCCGCAGGCCCGCGCCACGGCGCAGGGCCGGGCGGCGCCTTAAAATCGTCGTTTGCGCGGCGCGAGCCGCCTCTCATTCACCGGCGCGGCCCCGGCCTGCGTGCGACGCCTGAAACAAGTCATGCTCACTTTCCAACAAATCATCCTCAAGCTGCAGTCCTACTGGGCCGACCAGGGCTGCGCGCTGCTCCAGCCCTATGACATGGAAGTGGGCGCGGGCACCTCGCACACCGCCACCTTCCTGCGCGCCCTGGGCCCCGAGCCCTGGAAGGCCGCCTACGTGCAGCCCAGCCGCCGCCCCAAGGACGGCCGCTATGGCGACAACCCCAACCGCCTGCAGCACTACTACCAGTTCCAGGTGGTGCTCAAGCCAGCGCCCGACAACATCCTGGAGCTGTACCTGGGCTCGCTCGAAGCCCTGGGCTTCGATCTGAAGAAGAACGACATCCGCTTCGTCGAGGACGACTGGGAGAACCCCACGCTGGGCGCCTGGGGCCTGGGCTGGGAAGTCTGGCTCAACGGCATGGAGGTGACGCAGTTCACCTACTTCCAGCAGGTCGGCGGCATCGACTGCAAGCCCGCCACGGGCGAGATCACCTACGGCCTGGAGCGCCTGGCCATGTACCTGCAGGGCGTGGACAACGTCTACAACCTGACCTGGACCGACGGCCTGAGCTACGGCGACGTCTACCACCAGAACGAGGTGGAGCAGTCCACCTACAACTTCGAGCACTCGGACGCCGACTTCCTGTTCACCGCCTTCGGCGCCTACGAAAAGCAGGCCAACCACCTGATCGGCGAACAGCTGGCGCTGCCGGCCTACGAGCAGGTGCTCAAGGCCGCCCACACCTTCAACCTGCTCGATGCGCGCGGCGCCATCAGCGTGACGGAGCGTGCCGCCTACATCGGCCGCATCCGCAACCTGGCCCGCGCCGTGGCCAAGGCCTATATGGACAGCCGTGCGCGCCTGGGCTTCCCCATGGCGCCCAAGGCCCATGCCGACGAAGTGCTGGCCGAGCTGGCCAAGGCCGCCGAACAACAGGGCAAGAAGGCCGCCTGAGGCGGACACCGCTGCACCGAGAGAACACCAGACCATGAACGCATCGAATCTTCTTGTTGAACTGTTTGTCGAAGAGCTGCCCCCGAAGGCGCTGCAAAAGCTGGGCGACGCCTTTGCCGGCGTGCTGTTCGAGCAGCTCAAGGCCCAGGGCCTGCTGGCCTCCAGCGAAGCGCGCCTGACGGCCTATGCCTCGCCGCGCCGCCTGGCCGCCCATATCACCGAAGTCCTGCCCCAGGCCGAGGACAAGGCCGTATCGCAAAAGCTCATGCCCGTCTCCGTGGGCCTGGACGCCGACGGCAAGCCCACGCCCGCCCTGATCAAGAAGCTGGCCGCCCTGGGCGCCGGCGAAGAAGCCGTTGCCGGCCTGACCCGCCAGGGTGAAGGCAAGGCCGAAGCCCTGTTCCACGCCTCCACCGTGCGCGGCGTGATGCTGGCCGACGGCGTGCAAAAGGCGCTGGACGAAGCCATTGCCAAGCTGCCCATCCCCAAGGTCATGCGCTACCAGCTGGCCGACGGCTGGAGCAGCGTCCATTTCGTGCGCCCGGCCCACGGCCTGGTGGTGCTGCATGGCACCGAGGTGCTGATCGGCGTCAAGGCCCTGGGCCTGACGGCCGGCACGGCCACGCATGGCCACCGCTTCGAGGCGGCGGTCGATCCCGTGGTCATCCGCTCCGCCGATGACTACGCCGCGCAGCTGCGCGAGGAAGGCGCCGTCATCGCCAGCTTCGCCGAGCGCCGTGCCGAGATCGCGCGCCAGCTGCAGGCCGCTGCCGAGCGCGTGGGCGGCGGTGTCCGTCCCATCGAGGACGAGGCCCTGCTGGACGAAGTCACGGCCTTGGTCGAGCGCCCCAATGTGCTGGTCTGCGAGTTCGAGAAGGAATTCCTCGACGTGCCGCAGGAATGCCTGATCCTCACCATGAAGGCCAACCAGAAGTACTTCCCGCTGCTGGACGCCGCCGGCAAGCTGACTCACCAGTTCCTGGTGGTCAGCAACATCAGCCCCCAGGATGCCAGCGCCGTCATCGGCGGCAACGAACGCGTGGTGCGCCCGCGCCTGGCCGACGCCAAGTTCTTCTTCGACCAGGACCGCAAGAAGACCCTGGCCTCGCGCGTGGACGGGCTGGGCAAGGTGGTCTACCACAACAAGCTCGGCACCCAGGGCGAGCGCGTGGAGCGCGTGCGCTCCATCGCCAAGAGCATTGCCCGCCAGCTGGGCGACACGGGCCTGGCCCAGCAGGCCGACCTGGCCGCGCAACTGGCCAAGACCGACCTCGTGACCGACATGGTGGGCGAGTTCCCCGAGCTGCAGGGCACCATGGGCCGCTACTACGCGCTCAACGACGGCCTGGACGTGGCCGTGGCCGATGCCATCGAGGACCACTACAAGCCCCGCTTTGCGGGCGACGAACTGCCGCGCGGCAACGCCGGCGTGGTCGTGGCCCTGGCCGACAAGCTGGAAACCCTGGTCGGCATGTTCGGTATCGGCAACCTGCCCACGGGCGACCGCGACCCGTTCGCGCTGCGCCGCCATGCGCTGGGCGTGATCCGCATGCTGGTCGAGAAGGACCTGGCGCTGGATCTGGAAACCCTGCTGGTCAGCGTGCTGCCTGCCTTCGGCGACAAGATCGAGGACGCCACGCCCCAGCTGGCCGACTTCATCTACGACCGCCTGGCCGGCAACCTGCGCGAGCAGGGCTTCTCGGCCCAGGAAGTGGATTCCGTGCTGGCCCTGCGCCCGCAGCGCCTGTCCGACGTGCAAAAGCGCCTGGAGGCCGTGCGCGCCTTCGGCGAGCTGCCCGAGGCACCGGCCCTGGCCGCCGCCAACAAGCGCGTGGGCAACATCCTCAAGAAGGCCGACCAGGCCGTGCAGGCCCATGTCAACGCGGCCGTGCTGGCCGAGGTGGCAGAGAAGGACCTGTACGCAGCCCTGCAATCGGTGGCGCCCAAGGCGCAGCAGCAGTTTGCTGCCGGCGACTACACGGCCAGCCTGCAGACCCTGGCCGCGCTGCGCGCCCCGGTCGATGCCTTCTTCGAGCATGTGATGGTCAACGCCGAAGACCCGGCGCTCAAGGCCAACCGCCTGGGCCTGCTGGCGACTTTGCATGAAGCGATGAACCGGGTCGCCGACCTGTCTCGTCTGGCGTAAATGGAGCACCCCCTGAGGCGCTTCGCGCCTTCCCCCCGTGGCACGGCGCCTCTCTACTTGCTTCGCAAGGGAGGGGGACGACACCTTCGGTGCGGGGCGGCCCTTCCTCGGTGTCCCTCGTCTTGGGACGCGCGCAATTGAGTTCTGACATTCTTGGGACCCGACCATGAAAATTGCGATCCTGGACCGTGACGGAACCCTCAACCAGATCGGTGAGGAGGGCTTCATCGGCTCGGCCGAGGCCTGGAAGGCCCAGCGCGGGGCGCTGGAAGCCGTGGCGCGCCTGAACCGGGCGGGCTGGCATGTGGTGGTCGCCACCAACCAGCCAGGCCTGGGCCGGGGCCTGTTCGACGTGACCGAGCTCAATGCCGTGCACGCGCGCATGCACCGCGAAATGGCGGCGGCAGGCGCGCGCGTCGATGCGGTTTTCTACTGCCCCCATGCGCCGGACGAGGAATGCCATTGTCGCAAGCCCGGCACGGCGCTGTTCGAGCAGATTGCCGAGCGCTTCGGCGTTGAGGGGCACCAGCTGTGGGTCATAGGTTCCTGCGTGGCCCATCTGCAGGCTGGCGCCGCCATGGGCGCGCGCCTGCACCTGGTCTGCACGGGCGCCAGCGCCGGAGTGTCTCTGGATGGGGCGCTGCCGCCCGGACTGCCGCCCGGCACCCAGCGCCATGCCAGCCTGGCCGCGCTGGCCGATGCGCTGGTTCCGGCAGATGCCGCACCCGCTCCCTGAACGCCTGAACGCCCGAACGGCAATTTGCCCATGCGCCGCCGGCCTGCCGTCCTGCGCACAATGCTATCTTTGTGAATTCCGATTCCTGAGGGCGCAAGGCCCGGGCCTGCCGCCCGGCCGCTGCGCCGCTTTCTGCACCACACTGCCGCCATGTCCCTGATCCGCTCCACCCTCCACATGCTCTGGATGGGCATCACCGTGATCCCCTACACCCTGGCCGTGCTGCTCACGCGCTGGCTGGGTGGTGGGCCGCGTCGCGTCTATGCCGTGGCACGTGCCTGGCTCAAGCTGTCGGTGGACAGCGCCCGCGTCATCATGGGCGTGCGCCACCGCGTGCAGGGCATGGAGAACCTGCCCACCGACCCCAAGCAGGGCGTGGTGCTGCTGGTCAAGCACCAGTCCACCTACGAGACCTTCCTCATGCCGGCGATCATGCCGCGCCCGTTGGCCTATGTGTTCAAGAAGGAGCTGCTCATGGTGCCCTTCTTCGGCTGGTCCATCGGCAGCATGGACATGATCCACATCGACCGCAAGCACGGCTCGCGCGCCTTCCACAAGGTGGTCGAGCAGGGCAAGCGCCTGTTGGGTCAGGGAACCTGGGTGATCATGTTTCCCGAAGGCACGCGCATCCCGCGCGGCCAAAGGGGCGAGTACAAGACCGGCGCCACGCGTCTGGCCATCATGACCGGCGTGCCCGTCGTGCCCGTGGCCGTCACCTCGGCCAAGTGCTGGCCGCGCAAGGCCTTCATCAAGACGCCGGGCGTGGTGGATGTCTCCATCGGCAAGCCCATTCCTTCCGTGGGCCGCAAGCACGAGGAGCTGATGGTGGAAGTCGAAAACTGGATTGAGGCCGAAATGCAGCGCCTCGACCCCGAGGCCTACCGCGCCTGAGGCGCCGGAGAGCGGCATGGCGGACCCGGCACAGCGCAGTTGGGATTGGCTGCTGCCACCTGCCGTGCAAACGCAGGACGGCGGGCTGAAGCCGCGCCGTGACAGGGCCGCTCCCCCCGTTCAGCCTTCGTCCGCGCCTCTTCTTCCTTCTCCTCCATCTCTCCCATCTCCATCCGCCATCCCCGAGCCCAGTCCCCGCATCCACCCGGAGGCCAACCAGCAGGCGGTCCTCCAGGGGCAGGTGCTGCATTACCGGCTGCAGCGCTCGCGCCGGCGCACCATAGGCTTCACCATCGGCGCGCAGGGGCTGGTGGTCAGCGCACCTGCCTGGGTCAACATGGCTGCCATCGCGCAGGCGCTGGAGGCGAAATCGGGCTGGATACTGCGCAAGCTGCATGAGGCCGGCCAGCGCCAGCAAGCCCAGCAGGCGGCACGCATCCGCTGGGAGCACGGCGCAGAGATCGGCTATCTGGGCCGCCCCTTGCAGCTGTGCCTGACCGGCGGCGAAACCCAGCCGCTGCGCACGCGCCAGGTACACCGTGAACAGGCGGCCGACGGCAGCCAGTCCCTGCACCTGCCGCTGGCGCCCGGGGCATCGGCCGCCGAGGTGCGCGCCTGCGTGCAGGCCTGGATGCTGCGCGAGGCGCGCTCCTGGTTCACGGCCAGCCTGCAGCGCCACGCGCCGCTCCTGGGCGTGCAGTGGACCAGCCTGAGACTGACCAGCGCAAGCACGCGCTGGGGCAGTGCCAACTCGGCTGGCGCCATACGGCTGAACTGGCGGCTCATGCAGCACTCGCCCGAGGTCATCGACTACGTGGTCGTGCACGAGCTGTCCCACCTGCGGTACATGGACCACAGCCCGCGCTTCTGGGCCACGGTGGCCAGCGTGATGCCGGGCTGGGAGGCGCAGCGCCAGGTGCTGCGTGACAGGCTGCTGCCTCCCTGGGAATAGGCGATTCGGGCACCGGCGAGCCGGCGCCAGTCGGGCTGGACGGTTATTCTTGCCGGGCACACAACCGCGTCCTATCAAGAAAGCCAATCCATGTCCGCAAGCGCTCCCGTTCCCGCAGCCATTCCCCTGACCGTCCAGCCCGCACAGGGCTATGCCGGCGACATTCCTCCCGAACTCGCCTGGCAATGGCAGCAATCCGGCGAAGCCGTGCTCGTCGATGTGCGCACCGATGCCGAGCGCGACTGGGTGGGCCGCGTACCGGGTGCCGTGGCAGTGGCCTGGAAGCAGTGGCCGTCCATGGCGATGAACCCCGATTTCGACAGCCAGCTGCGCGCCGCCGTGCCTGAAGGCGGCAAGGTGGTCCTGCTGTGCCGCAGCGGAGTGCGCTCGGTGGCCGCTGCCCAGCGCGCGGCGCAACTGGGCATCGAGGCCTACAACATCCTCGAAGGCTTCGAGGGCGATGTGGACGCCAACGGCCAGCGCGGCCATGTCGGCGGCTGGCGCCTGCGCGGCCTGCCCTGGCGCCAGTAAGCCGGCGCCGACCTGGCGTCGTTCAGAGCGGCGGCTCCGCGAATCCCAACGCCGCCGCCCGGGCAGCCACCATGTCCACCAGGGCCTGGGCCGGTCCTGACAGCGTGGCCTGCGAGCGCATGGCCAGCAGCAGCCGGCGCCGGGTGTTGAGCGCCCCCAGCGGGCGCAGCCGCAGTGCCCGCGCTGCCAGGTGCGGCGCGGTGGCGGCGCGCGGCAGGATGGCGAGCCCCAGACCCACCGAGACCATGTGGCACATGGCATCAAAGCTGCGCACCTGGATGCGGATCCGCACAGGCCGGTTGATGGATTCGGCCTCGGCCGCAATGCGCCGCATCAGCGAGGTGGAGCGGGCCAGGCTCACGAAGTCGTGGTCCAGCACGGTGGCCAGGGGCACGGGGGAGTCGTCGTCCGTGTCCAGCGCATGGCCGCGCGGCATGACCAGCACCAGCTCGTCCACATCGCAGACCTGGGTGCTCAGTCCTTCCAGGGGCGTGTTCTCCCCGATGATGGCCAGCTCGGCTACGCCGCTGAGCACGGCGCGCACGGACTCCTCGCTCAGCGCGTCTTCCAGGTCCACCGACACACCCGGGTGGGCCGCCATGAAGTCGGCCAGCAGCCGGGGCAGAAAGCCTGCGAACGCCGAGTTGTTGGCCCACAGGCGCAACTGGCCCGTGGCGCCGCTGCGAAAGTCGTCCATGGCCAGGGCCAGATGTTCCAGCCGGGCCACCACGTCCACGGCATGGTGGTACATGCTCTGACCGGCGGGCGTGGGCGTGACGCCGCGCTTGCTGCGCACCAGCAGGGTCACGCCGCAGTGCTGTTCCAGCTCGGCTACGCGTTTGCTGGCGGCCGCCAATGACAGCCCCAGCGTGCGCGAGCCGGCCGTCAGGCTGCCGGCATCGACCACGGCCACATACAGGCGCAGCGTCAGCAGATCGAATCGGTGCAGGTTGATCATTCCCATCCTCCACCGCAGACGAAGGATGGATCAACGAGATACGGCTGTTCGGCCGTGCGCAGGCCCGCAAGAATGCGCCGGTACAAAGAGAACATGGAGACAAGCATGAATCGACGCATTGTGCTGCAGGCCGCCGGCCTGGCAGCGGCCGCCCTGCTGGGCGCAGGAACCGTCCAGGCCCAGGCCTTTCCAACCAAGTCCATCACCCTCGTGGTCCCCAATCCGCCCGGCGGCGTGGTGGACACGGCTGCACGCCTGGCGTCCGACCCGCTGTCGCGCCTGCTGGGGCAGTCGGTGGTGGTGGACAACCGGGGCGGCGCCAGCGGCAACATCGCCTACCAGATGGTGGCCCGGTCGCCCAAGGACGGATACACGCTGCTGGCCTCGTATTCGGCCTACCACGTGGGCAATCCGGCACTGTTCCCCAAGCTGCCCTGGGCGCAGTCCGAGCTGGCGCCCGTGGGGCTGATCGTGGCCGCCACCAATGTGATCGCCGTTCATCCTTCGGTGCCGGCGAACAATCTGCAGGAGTTCATTGCCTATCTGCGCAAGAACCCGGGCAAGGTCAATTACGCGTCGCAGGGCAATGGCTCGCTGTCCCATGTGGGCACGGCCGTGTTCGCCCAGGTGACCCAGACCCAGATCACGCATGTGCCCTACAAGGGGTCCGGCCCTGCCATCCAGGACGTGCTGGGCGGCCAGGTGCAGATGTTCATCACCACGCCGCCTTCAGTGCTGGGCCATGTGCAGACGGGCAAGCTCAGGGCCCTGGCCGTGACCAGCAAGACGCGCCATCCCATGCTGCCCGATGTGCCCACCACGGCCGAAGCGGGCCTGCCGGGCTTCGAACTGGAAGCCTGGGTCGGCCTGTTCGCACCTGCGGGCACGCCGCCCGAGGCCATCGCCAGGCTGTCGGACGCGCTCAAGACCTCCCTGGAGTCGCCCGACGTGCAAAAGCGCGCGGCCCTGCAGGGCGTGGAGCCGCGATTCCTCGGCCCGCAGGCGCTGGGCGCCCTGGTCCAGCGGGAGACGGACCACTGGGGCAAGGTCATCAAGGCCAACCACATCACGATGGATTGACATGACAGCCAAAACCCATTTCCGCATCGGGCAGATCGTGCCCAGCTCCAACACCACGATGGAGACCGAGATCCCCGCCATCCTGCGCGCCCGCGAGGCGCTGGCGCCCGAGCGTTTCACCTTCCACTCCAGCCGCATGCGCATGAAGCATGTGACCAAGGAGGAACTGGCCGCCATGGACGGCGACAGCGACCGCTGCGCGCTGGAACTGTCGGATGCGCGTGTCGATGTGCTCGGCTATGCCTGCCTGGTGGCCATCATGAGCATGGGGCGCGGCTACCACCGTGTCTCGGAAGCGCGCCTGCACCAGCGCACCGTGGACAACGGCGGCCCCGCGCCCGTGGTCACCAGCGCCGGTGCCCTGGTCGATGGCCTGCACGCCATCGGCGCGAAGAAGGTGGCGCTGCTGGCGCCCTACATGAAGCCGCTGACGCAGCTGGTCATCGACTACATAGAGAACGAGGGCATCGAAGTGGTGGACAGCATCTCGCTGGAGATTGCCGACAACCTGCAGGTGGGTGCGCAGGATGCGCGCGCACCCATCGAGATCACGCGGCGCCTGAACACGGCCAATGCCGATGCGGTCATCGCCTCGGCCTGCGTGCAGATGCCCTCGCTGGCCTCGGTGCAGCCCATCGAGGACCGCGTGGGCCTGCCGGTACTGTCTTCCTCGGTGGCCACGACGTTCATGATGCTCAAGCGCCTGGGCTTGCCTACAGCCGTTCCGGGATTCGGTGCGCTGTTGAGCGGTAAATACTGAATCTTTCCTTGAGAAAGGCCGCTATTGCGGCCTTTCTCGGAGCGGGGTAGGTCTAATTCGCGGCATCCAGAACTGGCATGAGCCAGGTCAGAGACACCGAGCAAGGGCCGCCCCGCCGCGAGGGTGTCGTCCCCCTCAGGGGGAAGCGGCGACGCCGCTCAGGGGGGGCTTAGATTGCCGGAATGCGCAGCTTCTGGCCGGGGTAGATCTTGTCTGGGTGGCTCAGCATGGGCTTGTTGGCCTCGAAGATCACGGGGTACTTGTTGGCATCGCCATAGAACTTCTTGGCGATGGCCGACAGCGTGTCGCCGCGCACCACGTCGTGGTACTGGGCTTCGGGCTCGGGGTTGGTCACCGTCATCTGGTTGTCCACCGACTGCACGCTGGAGACGTTGCCGCAGCACAGCGTCACCTTTTCCTTGACCGCCTGGGTGGGGGCCGTGCCCAGCACCGTGACCTTGCCCTGCGAGCCATCGAACTGCACCTTCACGTCGCTGACGCCCAGGTTCTGCGTGCCGATATAGGTCTCGATGGCCTTGGCAGCCTTGGCATTCAGGTCTTGCGCAGGCTCGGCTGCCTGTGCGGCGCTGCCGCCGAACAGCTTTTCGCCGGCTTCCTTGATGAAACTGAAAAGTCCCATGGGTGACTCCTGTTGGTGGGTGGAAAAACGGAAAGGCCAATGTAACGCCTAACAGTGGCAGCGCGCGCTGCCGGGCAGGAGCGCTCCCGGATTTTTGACATTTGCGCCATTCTTGCGTTCACGTCCTCACTCAGTTGTCGTCCATGGCTGACGCTATCCTCCGGAAAACTCCGATAATCGCGCCCATGACTTTTTTGGCCATAGACATCGGCAACACCCGCTTGAAATGGGCGATGTACGACGCGCATCGGCCTGGCGCCGCTTTGCTGGCGCACGGCGCGGAGTTCCTGGAGCACATCGAGCACCTGGCCGAAGGGCCGTGGAGCGACCTGCCCACGCCTACGCGCATGCTGGGCTGCGTGGTGGCCGGCGACACGGCGCGCCGGCGCGTGCACGACCAGATCGACATGATGCTGGGATGGGATTTCGAGCCGCAGTGGGCCGTGCCCGGCGCGGCCGAGGCCGGAGTCACCAATGGCTACGACTTCCCCTCGCGCCTGGGGGCGGACCGCTGGGTGGCCATGATCGGCGCGCGCCAGCACATCCTGCAGCGCGGGCCAGAGCGGCCCCTGATCGTGGTCATGATCGGCACCGCCGTCACCGTAGATGCGCTGGACCAGCACGGCCACTTCATGGGCGGTCTGATCCTGCCGGGGCACGGCATCATGCTGCGCGCCCTGGAAAGCGGCACGGCCGGCCTGCACGTGCCCACGGGTGCAGTCACGCCATTCCCCACCAACACCAGCGACGCGCTGACCAGTGGCGGCACCTACGCCATCGCCGGGGCCGTGGAGCGCATGTACCAGCATCTGTACATGCACTGCAGCATGGAGCCTGCCTGCGTCATGGCCGGCGGTGCAGGCTGGAAGATGGTGCCCAGCATGACGCGGCCCTTCGAGCTGGTGGACAACCTCATCTTCGAAGGCCTGCTGGTCATGGCGCAGCGCCGCTGGGGCGATGCCAGCGGCCTGCCTGCCGACGCGGTCAAAGCGGCCTGAAGCCACTTCGATCGTGCGGCGCAGCATCGCGCCGTTATATCCGTTGCGTAACAGTTGATGACAGCGCTGGTGCCGGGTGCAGGGGCGGCCGTGGACCTCGCATCCGAAGCCTTTCGCGGGGGATGCGGCGACAGTGGATAATCCGCGGCAATGTCTTCCACCAATCACGTCATGGAACCGATTGCCGGTGTCGAAGCCCCGATCAAGGGGCGGCTGGGCGAACGCCTGCTTTCCGCCGGCAAGCTGAACGAGCGCGATCTGCAAAACGCCCTGCAGGCGCAGCAGGAGCTGGGCGGCTACCTGGGCCAGGTGCTGGTCCAGCTGGGCGTGGTGGCGGAAGCCGACGTGGCCCAGGCGCTGTCCGAGCAGCTGCACATGCGCTGGCTGCGCGCGGAAGAGTTTCCTGACCTGCTGCCCGATGTGCCGGGCCTGCTGGCCAGCTTTCTGGATGCGCAGTGCGTTTGCCCCATTTCGCTGCAGGACGGCGTGCTCGAAGTGGCCATGTCCGTGCCGCAGGATCCCTTCATCACCAAGGCGCTGCGCCTGGCCACGGGTCTGCAGATCAAGCCCGTGCTGGCGCTGGAAGCCGACATCCGCAAGGCCCTGTCCGAAGCCGGCCAGGAACCCGAAGGCGAAGAAGGCCAGGACTGGGAGTCGGACGCCACGGGTGGCGACTTCGTCGAGCACCTGAAGGACCTGGCCAGCGAGGCGCCGGTCATCCGCCTGGTCACGGGCATCATTTCCCGCGCCATCGAGCTGCACGCCTCCGACATCCACCTTGAGCCCTTCGAAGCCGGCCTGCAGGTGCGCTACCGCATGGACGGCGTGATCCATGCGGCCGAACTCGTGCCGCCCCGGCTGAGCGCAGCCGTGGGCTCGCGCGTCAAGCTGCTGGCCCATCTGGACATTGCCGAGCGGCGCCTGCCGCAGGACGGCCGCATCAAGACCCGCGCCAAGGGCCGCGAACTGGACCTGCGTGTCTCCACCGCGCCCACGGTGCATGGCGAGAGCATCGTCATGCGGGTGCTGGACCGCGCCAACGTGCGCCTGCGCCTGGAAAGCATGGGCTTCGAGGTCGATACGCTGGAGCGCTTCAACACCTTGCTGGCCAAGCCGCACGGCATCGTGCTGGTCACTGGGCCCACGGGCTCGGGCAAGACCACCACGCTGTACGCGGCCCTGTCCAAGATCGACGCGGTTTCCAACAAGATCATCACCGTCGAGGACCCGGTCGAATACCAGCTCGACGGCATCAACCAGATCCAGGTCCATCCGCAGATCGACCTCACCTTTGCCAACGCCCTGCGCTCCATCCTGCGCCAGGACCCGGACATCATCATGATCGGCGAAATGCGTGACGGAGAAACCGCGCAGATCGCCGTGCAGTCCGCGCTGACAGGCCACCTGGTGCTGTCCACGCTGCACACCAACACGGCCGCAGGCGCCGTCACCCGCATGCGCGACATGGGGGTGGAGAGCTACCTGATCACGTCCTCGGTCAACGGCGTGCTGGCCCAGCGCCTGGTGCGCACGCTGTGCTCGCATTGCAAGCAGCCCGACACGCTGCCGGCCGCCGCCGTCGAGGGCAGCGGCCTCAAGCGTTTTTTGCGCGAGGGCTCGCCCATCTACCGCGCCGTCGGCTGCGAGCATTGCCGGGGCACGGGCTACAAGGGCCGTACCGGCATCCATGAACTCATGGTCATCGACGAGCCGCTGCGCCGCGCCATCATCGAAGGCCAGGACGCCAACGCCCTGCATGCCATGGCGGCCAAGAGCGGCATGCTGAGCCTCTACGACGACGGCCTGCGCAAGGTGGCCTCGGGCGCCACCACGCTGGACGAAGTGCTGCGCGTGACCCAGGACCAGAGCGATGCCTGATTACAGCTGGGAGGCCTTCGACAGCAGGGGGCAAATGGTCAAGGGTACCCATGCCGCGGCCACCGTAGCCGAGGTGGTCGTCCATCTGCGCAAGAGCCGCCTGTCCCCCGTGAAAGTCGAGGAGGCTGCGGGGCTGGCCAAGCAGCCGGTGGGGAGTGTCCATCGCCTCAAAAAGGGGCGCATCAAATCCGATGACATCGAGGCAATGACCACGGAGCTGGCCATCATGATGCGTGCGGGTCTGTCGCTGGACAACGCACTCAAAGTGCTTGTGGAGATGAGTCACAAAATCGAGGTGCAGGGCATGCTGCAGTCAGTGCTTGAGAGCGTCAAGGCCGGGATGCCACTGAGCCAGGCATTGCACAAGCACCACGATTTGTTTGGCGATTTCTACATCAATATGATTCGCTCTGGTGAGGCCAGCGGACAAATGTCGGCGGTGCTCAATCGCTTGGTCGAGCACATCGGGCGCCAGAGAGCGCTGCGTGACAGTGTGGTCTCGGCCACGATCTACCCGGCCATTTTGCTGGCGGTGGCCGTGCTCTCGCTGGTGGCCATGTTGGGCTTCGTGGTTCCTCAGTTCGAACAACTCTTCAACGACATGGGTGATGCTCTTCCGCTGCCGACACAGTTTGTGATGGGGCTCGGCAGGACGTTCCGCAGCTATGGTTGGGTCGTGCTGATCGTTGCTGTTGTCGTTGGATGGGCCTTGCGTCGCTGGATGCGCAGTCCGCACGGGCGCCAGACCTGGCAATCGTGGCTGCTGGGCCTGCCGGGCCTGGGTGGCGTGGTGCGCAAGTACCAGCTCACCCTGTTCAGCCGCTCGCTGGGCACGCTGCTGGGCAATGGCGTCACGCTGCTGACCGCACTGCGCATTGCCAGCGACACGGTCTCCAACGTCGCCATCCGCGAGCGCCTGGAAAAAATGGGTCCCATGGTCAAGGAAGGCCATCGCATGGCCCATGCCGCCCAGAAAACCGGAGAATTCGAGCCCCTGGCCCTGAATCTGGTGCGGGTCGGCGAAGAAACCGGCCGCCTGGGCGACATGATGCTGGAGCTGTCCAACATATTGAACCGCGAGGTCGAAAACGCGATCAAACGCCTCCTGACCATGCTGGAGCCGGCGCTGATCCTGGTCCTCGGTATCCTTATCGCCTCCATCATCGTGTCGATCCTGCTCGGAATCCTGTCCGTCAACGATCTGGCCGTCTGATGAATCTGAATTGACTGAAAGGTATGTAGAAGATGATGCGCATGCAAAAGCAACTGTCCTCCCGCGCCCGCAAGCGTGGCTTCACGCTGATCGAACTGCTGGTCGTGCTGGCCATCCTGACCCTGCTGGCAGGCTTGGTCGGCCCCAAGGTGCTGAACCAGTTGGGTGGAGCAAAGACCAAGACGGCCGGCGTGCAGATCGCCGACATCGAAAAGGCGCTGGAGCTGTACAAGCTCGACGTGGGCCGCTATCCCACCTCGCAGCAGGGCCTGGACGCGCTGGTCAAGCAGCCTGCCGGCGTTGCCGGCTGGGCGGGCCCCTACCTCAAGGGCGGCGTGCCCAATGATCCCTGGAACAATCCTTACCGCTACACCTACCCGGCTGCCAATGGCGACCTCGAAATCCTCTCGCTGGGTTCCGACGGCACACCCGGTGGCGACGGCGAGGCCTCCGATATCCGCAACACCAAGTAAGTTGCTGGTCTGACGCCGTAGTGCAACGCTGCCTCCGTGCCGGGAATATGTCTTGAAGCGCGCCCATGGTTTCACGCTGATCGAGTTGCTGGTGGTCTTCGGCATCCTTGCCGCGATCATCGGCATCGTGCCGCCTGCCATGGGCAAGCTGCGGGATGCGGTCGCCTACCGCCAGACCGTGCAGGACGTCACGGCCCTGCTGCGCAAGGCACGGCAGCAGGCGACGCTGCAGGGCATGCCCGTGGCGTTTGCCGTCAATACCAATAGCCGCCAGTACGGCATTGCCGGGCAGGCGACTGCCAAATTGCCGGACACCTTGACAGTGCAATTGACCACCGCAGCCGGAATGGCGCTGCCCGACGGCAGCCAGACCATCGTCTTTCTGCCTGAAGGCGGCGCCACGGGCGGCAGCATTTCGCTCGCCCGCGCGCAAAGCGGCGGCGGTGTGCGTCTGCGCGTGGACTGGCTGTCCGGCCAGGTCACCAAAGAGGCTCTGTAGTGCGTCGGCGCGCTGGTTCCCGCCCCAGGGTGCGGGGCATGACCCTGCTGGAGTTGCTGGTGGCGCTGACCATCATGGCAATCTCGGTTGCCATGATTTATCGCGCTGTAGGTGGATCGGCGCGTGGCGTTGCCAAGCTCGATCAGGCCCAGGGGGCAGCCTTGTTGGCGGACTCTTTGATGGATGCCTTTCCCATGGTCGATGCGGCAGGGGTGCAGGCCTCCGGGCAGGATGGGCTCTATGCATGGCAAGTCCTATCGGCGCCCTTTCCTGTTAGTGATCTGCCCGAGAGGGCTGTGCCGTTGCATGCCTTGCGCATCACCATTACGGCAGAGGGGCGCAGCTGGCTCTATGAAACGCTGCGCCCTCAACGGCCTGTGCAGCCCGGTGAGGTAACGCGATGACGGGGCGCCAAGAAGGCTTCACTCTGGTCGAGCTTCTAGTGGCCATGGTGCTCCTGTCCATGCTGACGCTGGGTTTGGCCTCTGTGATGTCCACCGTATCGCAGACGCAGGAGCGTATCGATGCACGGCTTGATCGCATGGACCATCTGCGCGTGTCCGTTGGTTTTCTGCGCTCGGTCATGGGTCAGGCCTCGGGTGTAAGGCGGATGGCAGGCATTCGCAAGCAGGGGGAAAGCGAGCTGTTCTTCCAGGGCGGGCCCCAGGGGATGCGCTGGCTGGGCATCATGCCTGCACGCTTCGGCGCGGGCGGGCGTACCCATTTTCAACTGTCTGTCGAAGGCGATGCGCTGGTGCTGCGCTTCGCACCATGGCAGGGCCAGGATGTCGAGCCTGACTGGGGCCAAAGCCAGTCTTATGTGCTCGATCGTGGCGTCACTGCTTTTGCCTTGCGTTACCAGAACGCCCGGGTGGGTGTGGCACATTGGCAGCCGCAATGGGGCCCCGAGAAGGACAACGACAAGGAACTGCCATCTGCCGTACAGATCGAGGTGCAGACGGATCGCGGGCCATGGCCCTTGACAATTATTGCCATGCGTATTCCGGCGGGTTCGAATCCCGAAAGCTCCGGCGGTGCCGTGCTGGGCGGAGGTTCGTTCTAGTGAGATACGTTGGCTCCAAAGCTGTTTGGCCTTCACGCAGAGGGCGTGGCATGGCGCTGGTTCTGGTGCTTTGGATCGTGGCGGCGTTGGCAATTTTTGCCAATAGTCTAGGTGGTGTAGTGCGGCGTGAGGCTGCGGTGGCAGGAGTTGCGCGCCAAATGGCGGAAGGACGGGCCATAGGGGAGGCCGCTATTTATCAGCTATTGCAACGCATGGTGCTCAAACCTCTGGATTTTCGTGAGTACACGGTCGTGCCCGTATCGCTGGGGGACAGGATAATAGAGGTTTCCATCACTCCCTGGAGCGGGTTGGTCAACATCAATGATGCTCAGCCAGCCCTTCTATCTCTGCTGCTTTCCCGCGCGGCAGGTCTTGATGGTGGCGCTGCGGATGCTTTGGCTCAGGCCATCGTCCAGGCGCGACTGGTGTCGGGTGGGACACGGCCGTTGCGCCCGGCCTGGGACGCTCCGGAAGACCTGCTGCAGGTGCCCGGCATGACCTACGGAATCCTGGCGAGCATCCGCGACTTCATCGTCGCAGATTCCGATGGGCGAGGCGGTATCAATCCTGCGGCGGCGCCTGAGCCATTGCGACTATGGCTTGGAGAGGGTGGCATGGCCTCGCAACAAGGTATAGGAAGCCCCCGGTTTTCATTCATTGCCAAGGTGCCCTTCGAAGGAGCGGGGGATGCCTTGGTCGTGCGTCAGGTGGATCTGGAAGGCGGAGGCCGGCCGGGGCGCCTGCCATGGATCATTCTCTCGGCATCCCAGGCCTGGAGGGGGCGCATGTAGCGTCCCATTTGCCAAGAAAGGAAGAATTTCAACATGGCACAAAGTTTGATGAGGTGGCGGGACGTATGTCATTGCTGACTTCCGACGCAAAGCTGTTCGGCCTTGATCTGGGTTTTCTGGGTGGCCAGGTGCGCGATGCTTTGCGGCATCTGGAGCAGCTGCCGTTGCTTCGCCGCACCTTGCCGGCCAGCCCGATCCAGATTTTGAGTGCCGACGCGGGTCCTGGCGCTGTTGCCTGGGTCCGTTCAGATCGCCTGTATTGGGATGGGAGCACGCAGGCAGGTGAGCAGAGGGAGCTTGCGTATGCGGCCGTTCTTCTGTCTGCCGACAATGCGCTGTTGCGCACCTTGCACCTCCCATCCATGTCGCCCAAGGCACTTCAGGGGGCAGTGTTGCTTGATGTGCAGATGATGTCGCCGTTTGGGGAAGACCGTACGTTGTGGGCTTATGCTGTGCGCCCCGGCGCTGACTCGTCCGCTACACAGCAGGTGGATGTCGTGATCACTTCGCGTGATTTGGTGGCGGAGGACTTGCGCGAGCAGCAGGCGCGATTGTCCCAAGGGGTAGAGCCTGAAGTCTGGATTAGTACCGGTGCCGCATCGATCATGCTGCCTGGCTTTGGCGAGAAGCGCAGGTTGGCGAGCGAAGCAAGGCAGCGGCGTTGGCTGGGAGCAGGCCTATTCAGTGCGGCGGTACTGGCGCTTGGGCTGGCCGTCACGCCGACGATGCAACTGAGGTTGCGAGCCCTAGACGCCGTCAACCAGCTCGGCAAGCTGACCAAGTCCACGTCAGAGGTAGTAGCCAAGCGGCAGGGATTGGTGGCGGAGGCGGAAAGCGTTTCAGAACTGTTGGCACGCCAGCAGCAGCAGGTCGATCATGTGCGGGTGATGGCTGCACTGACCAGGGTGCTGCCCGACGACACTGCAGTGCAGCGGGTGCAGATCAAAGGCACGAAATTGAGCGTACAGGGCCTGAGCGACAATACCTCCGAGGTGGTCGGATTGCTGTCGCGCGAGCCCGGCTTCCGTGAGGTGCGCCTGCCCAGCGCCGTGACGCGTGCCTCGCGCTCCAGCAAGGAGAGCTTCACGCTGGAAGCTGTGATCGATCCGGCGATCCTTGGTTTGAATGTCTTGCCGGAAGAGCCCAAAGCAGCGCCGGATGAGCCCGACGGGCAGAACGCTCCGAAGGAAGGCGCATGACAAAAATGAAATCTAGGCTGGCCTGGCGGCAAGGAGCAATCCTGGCCCTGTTGGCTGGATTGCTGCTGCTTCCGCTGGTTCTGGTGGGCCTGTGGGTGTACGCAAAACACCAATGGGCCGAAGAGCAACTGGCTACTCTGGAGCCACGCTATGCCCGGCTGCTGGGCATGCAGCAGCAGGAGGCTGAGATCCAGCAGGCGTTGGAGCGCGTTGCTGATGTCAAGGCCAATCACATATATCCCGGAGAAAATGACACCACCCAGACCGGCAATGCCATACAGCAGAGGCTGCGTACGGCAATGGATCGCGCGGGCTTGTCCATCGTGAGCAGTCAGGTCCGCCCCAATCCGGAAGAGGGTCCCTACGAGCGTATTGACGTCATCATGTCCACCGAAGGTGAGTGGCCCGCCATTCAATTGGCGCTCATGTCTTTGCGTGACATCTCGCCTACCGTCTGGCTGGACGACGTCGAGTTCAATCTGCAGGCAGGCCTGCAGAACGCCAACCCCAAGGCGGCTCCCCGGCTGAGTGCGCAATTCACTTTCAGCATTCTCCGGAGCAAGACATCGTGAAGCAGATCAACTGGCTGGGCTGGGCCACGACATCCGCCCAGGTACTGCTCGGAGGTGCCTTGGCTTGGGCCTGGTTCACCCCGCAACTGCAGATCAAGGACAGCGAATGGCAACCGCCCGAGCCTGTCAAAGTGGATATCCAGGCGCTGCTTCCCAAGCAGGTCGAGGCCTTGCCGCCCGAGGCGCGCAAGGAAGAGCAATTGCTGCTCCAGATGCAGGAGAGGCCTCTGTTTGCGCTCAGCCGCAGGCCCCCACCACCGCCGCCGCCGCCGCCACCGCCCAAGAAACAAGAGCCCCCGCCGGAGCCGGATCAATGGGCTATGGCCAAGGTCTCAGGGCTCTTTGATGGCACCGTCACCGGGGCAATCGTGCAGTACGACGGCAAGGAGCAGCGCTTGATGGTGGGGCAAAGCTTGGGCGGATGGAAGCTGCTGCGCGTGCAAGGTCGAGAGATTGAGCTTGAGCGCAATGGTGTGCAGCGCAAATTGTCGCTTACCAGGGCTGCGCTTGAGAAAGGCCCTCCTGTGCCCGCAGGAGGTGGTCGTGGTGGAAGGCTGCCCAATTACCAGGGGCCTTCTGCAGGGCAACCTCCGTCGCCTGACGCCCGAGAGGCTGCGCAGGCGGCACCTCCTCCACCCGAAGAGGGCGCGTCCCTGGGTGGTGGAATCGTGCGTTGAAGAGGCGCCAGGAACCCAACAATCAGTTAAGAAAAGCTATGCAACTGCCTAATCGTCCTATCCGAACCGTATTGGCACTGGCCGTGTGCCAGTTGCTGCTGGCCTGTGCGCAGCCCAAGAACAATTTTGTCAATCATTTCCGCAGCGATCTGGCCCAGGGGGACTATGTGTTTCTCCCTGAGGAGGAGCAGGGCAGTAAAAAGCCGGATGCCTCGGTGCAGTCGCCCCAGCCACGGATTCTTGAGGGAACAGGAAAACTGCTGGGCGAGGCCAAGACCCTGCCCCCTGTGACGGGTTCTCCTGTGAAGCTCAATTTCGAGGACGCCCCGCTGGCGCAGGTGGTTCGCACAGTGATGGGCGATATTCTTTCGCTCGACTATGTGCTTCATCCGCCCATCTCGGGCACGATCACTCTCAGCACACGCAACAACATTCCAGCCGATCAGGCGCTCAACTTGCTTGAGACGGCGCTGCAGGCCAATGGCATGGCAATGGTGCGCGATGCACGCGGCACCTACCATGTGGGTCGGGTGGATGCGCTCAAGAGCATAGGCGCGACTGTTCGACAGGCATCGCCCACCACGCCGCTGGCGCCGGGCTATGGCGTCATCATCGTGCCGCTGCAATATATAGGCGCCAATGAAATGGCTGCCATTCTGCGGCCCATGGTGCCAGGTGATGCCATCTTGCGTGTGGACAACATCCGCAACCTGCTTGTCATGTCAGGTTCACGGGCACAGGCCGAGGGGTGGCTGGACATGGTGCGTACATTTGACGTGAACCTTCTCGAAGGCATGTCCGTGGGCGTATTTCCTCTCAAGTATGTGTCCATCCAGGAAGTCAGCCTTGCGCTGCAAGTCATGAACGGCGGAGGAGCGGGGGCATCGGCGCCCGCAGCGCCTGGCGTTTCGGCAGGAGCCGCCCGGCCGGGCGCCGCTGCGGCAGCAGCTGGCGCAGGTGCTGCGACGGCGTTGACCGAAGGCAACCCGATGTTCGGCGCCTTGCGCATCATCCCCATTGAGCGGCTCAACAGCGTGATCGTGATCACTCCGCGTGCCGCCTATCTCGACGAAGCGCGGCGCTGGCTGACCAAGCTTGACCAGCCCGGCTCGGGCGGATCGCAGCCGCAATTGAACATCTACCGTGTTCAGAACGGCAATGCCAAGCACCTTGCCGGCGTTTTGGCAGGAATCTTCGGCGGCGCCTCCTCTGGCAGCACGGCGAACAGTGGAGTTGCCCCCGGGCTGGGAACGTCCACATCGGGAGCCTCGGGCTTTGGCAGCAGCGGCTTCGGTAACAACAGCTTTGGCAGTGGCAGCAGTTTCGGCAATACCGGTTTTGGCAGCAGCGGCAGCTTCGGCAACAGCGGTTTTGGCAGCAGCGGCAGCTTCGGCAATAGTGGCTTCGGCTCGAATTCGGGTCAGCGGTTCGGGTCCGGCATGACATCCGGGTTCGGCAACCAGACGGGCGTCGGCCAAGGTACAGGCTCGGTCACTGCCACGTTGGGCAGCGTCCGGGTCATGGCGGATGAGCTCAACAACTCCGTTCTTGTCTGGGGCACGCCCGCAGAGTACGAGCGCATTGAAGCGTCACTCAAGAAGCTGGATCTGCCGCCCACTCAGGTGTTGATCGAGGCCAGCATTGTAGAAGTGACCCTCAATGACACATTGCGCTACGGATTGCAGTGGGCCTTTAGCGGCGATGTGGGCAATAAAGGCTATAGCGGGAATGGTGGGGTGTTGGGTCAAGGTGGGGACGGCCGCCCGCCCGGTGCTGCAGCCTTGGACGCTGCCACAGGAGGATTGGCCGATTTGAGCCTTGGGCAGGGCTTTAACTACACGCTCAAAAACTCCCTGGGCAATATCAAAGCCGTGCTGACTGCTCTGGCGGGCAAGACCCAAGTGAAGGTGGTCGCTAGTCCCACTTTGATGGTGCTGGATAACCATCCGGCGGCTATCGCCGTCGGTACGCAGCAGCCCTACAAATCCGGCACCACCGTGACTGGTACTTCGGGGACCACCATCGACAATTTTTCCTACAAGGACACAGGGGTAAATTTGCAGGTTGTCCCTTCTGTCAATGCCGGAAATCTTGTCACTATGACAGTCAATCAATCCGTGACAGATGTGGGAGCCAGGGATGAAGTGACTCAACAACGTGCGTTCTTGCAGCGGCAGATATCGAGCCGTGTGGCTGTGCGGTCTGGGGAGTCCATCGTCATGGGTGGCCTGATTCAGGAGAATTCGAGTGAGGGCCGTTCGGGGATACCTTATTTGTATGATTTGCCCGTGGTCGGCAACCTGTTTGGTTCCACCAACAACTCGGGTGCACGAACCGAACTGATCGTCATCATCACCCCTCGTGTGGTGCGAACGGACATCGACGTGCGTGAGGTCAGCGATGATCTGCGTGAGCAGATGCGTGCCTTGGCACCCATTCTGAAATCGCCGTCTTCGTCGTCCGTGACTTCTGGTGGCTCTTCAAAGGCCTCGGTGGAGGTTGGGCCGCTCACGCCGGCTTTGCGATGAAGAATTCGGAACATTCGAGGGGCATGAACCTCCAACCCTCTTTTTTGGAGAGAAAAAACCTTATGAAAAACTCGACATTTACTTCTTTGGTTGAGCGCCGCTCGCGCTGGCTGATGTGTGGTGTGGGATTGGTCTGTGCTGCAGTCCTGGGTGGATGTGCCACGACCTCGGGCCAGGGACCGGAAGGCGCCGTGACCAAGCGTTCGTCGGAATATCTGAAGGCCCGCCAGGCCGGAGATGTGGACAAGGCCTACGGGTATCTGCCTCCGTCATACCGTGCCGTCAAGGACAAAGACCGATTCCGCCTTGAGAACGGCGCTGCCACGACGCTCCAGGGAGGGGAGCTGTTGTCTGCCACGTGCGAGCCAACACGCTGCGTGGTAAGGCGCAACTTCACGGCTCTGGTGCCGATGATGAGCAATGCCCAGGTCCCAATGAGCGTCACTGAGACCTGGGTGAGCGAAGATGGGCAGTGGTGGCTGTTCCTGCCTTGAGCCCCGCCTGCAGGGCTTTCCTTGTGCACAAAAGTAAATATCAGGGATAATTCGCCGTCCCTGTATACCGGCGCAAAGTCAGGCAAGTGTTGTTTTTTTCGCAAAACTGCTCTTGAGCGCCTCTAAAAAGCCACAGAGGGGCTGAACTGGCTGTGCTACGATTCCTCGGCGATCAATCGTGGTGGTTGCAACTACCTTATCTTTTTTACTGGAGATAGTTCTTATGAAGAAAAATGTTCTGGCCCTGAGCATTGCTGCCATGGTTGGTGGCCTGGGCTTCGCAGGCGCGGCTTCGGCTGGTGTGATCGTCGGTACCGGCGCTGCTCCTTCCGCTACTGTGCTGGGTGCTTCCAACGCTACGGACTTCGTGGTGTCCGAAGGCGGCACGGGCCACAACCTGGTGGTGCCTTACTTCAACGCGCAAAACGGCAACATGACCGTTCTGCACCTGGTGAACACCGACACCCAGAACGGCAAGGCCGTCAAGGTGCGTTTCCGCGGCGCCGCCAACTCTGACGACCTGATGGACTTCCAAGTCTTCCTGTCGCCCCAAGACGTGTGGACCGCTGCCGTCACGCAAGGTGCCGATGGCATCCTGCAACTGACCAGCTCCGACAACACCTGCACGCTGCCTGCCCTGACCGGCAAGACAGCCAACGGCATCGGCACTTTCAAGGCCAGCACCAACCGTCTGAACCCCAAGCTGTCGACCGAAGGCAAGGCTGCCGGTACGCGTGAAGGCTATGTTGAAATCTTCAACATGGCTGACATCCCGAACGCCAATGTCCGCGGCACTGAATCGGCTCTGTACAAGACCATCAAGCACAACAGCTCTGGCGTGGCAGCTTGCGACAGCACGGTTCTGAACCCCGCTGTGCTCAACACTGACTACACGACGGAACTTGCAGCAGCTGGTGCTGGTCTGGCTACGCCCACGACCGGTCTGATGGGCGACTGGTACATCATGAATGTGCCCCAGACCACGACGTTCTCGGGCGCTGCAACTGCTCTGACAGCTGTTAACGCTGCTCGCGCTGCCGCACGTGGCAACTTCGTGCTGTTCCCGCAAAAGGCGGCATCTGCTGCTGGCTCGGCAGTGGTGAACAACGTTACGGCCGACCCGCTGTTCCGTACGGGTGCTACTGTTGGTACTACCAAGAGCAGCACTGGTGTGATCTCCGGCACCACGATCACCACTGCGGTGATCACTGCTGGCCTGTACGACCTGCCTGACATGTCGACGCCTTACCTGGCTCCCGCAACTGTTGAAACCGCTCCTCTGGTTCAGGCTGCCTCGCTGTCCAACGCTCTGGCAACCCGTAGCGTGATGAATCAGTACGCCAACGACGCCAGCGTCTCCGGCAAGACTGACTGGGTGTTCTCCATGCCCACACGCCGTTACAGCGTTGCGCTGGATTACAAGGGTTCGGACACCACGGTGCCCGCAGTCTCCGTGTTCTCGGCAGGCATCCTGGGTGATGGCTCTACTACTGCCTTCTTCCACAGCAGCAACACCGAAGTGACGGCAGCCCGTGCTGACGCCAAGATCTGCGTGAACGCTGCTGGTCAAGCCTTCTATGGCCGTGAAGAGCAAGCCATCGAATCCGGCGCCATCCTGTCGCCTGGTGAAGTCGCTCAAGCTCGCTTCTGCGGCGAAACCAGCGTTCTGAGCTTCGCTGATAGCGGTGTCTCGGTTCTGGGTGCTACCGTTGCTCGTCAAGACACTGGCGCTTCCGCTTTCAACCGCGGCTGGGCTAATGTCGACGTGACCAACGGCGGCGTTGGCCTGCCCGTGATCGGTTCCGCTTTCCTGAAGCTGACCAACCCCGGTGCTGGTGCTAACTTCTCCGGCACCTACGGCATCACCTGGCCCCACCGCTACGTGAAGTAAATTGTTTGCCTAGGCAAGCAACTTACACGCTAAGTAGCACTCAAAAAAGCGGGACGCAAGTCCCGCTTTTTTTATTTGTATCGAGAGAACATACCAACCATGCAAGTGACCAAGTCTGTTTTTCCTTTCCTGCCACGAGCTTCGATAGCTGTCGCACTGTTTGCGGGTGGCCTGTTGAACTCCTCGGTTTGGGCCGATGATGGCAAGGCCCTGATGGATGGGAGTGTCAGGATTACCGCAGCTGACGTGACTGCGGATGCCCAGCGCGTTCCTGAGCCGCTGCGCAGCCAGTTGCTCGCCGATCCCAAGAAGGTTGAGCAGGTTGTCTCCAACCTCTATGTGCGTCGTGCGCTGGCGGATCAGGCGCAAACGCAAGGTCTGCAGAAGCAGGGCGATGTTGCAGCTGCATTGCAGCTGGCGCGGGACAAGGTTCTGTCGGATGCGTGGCTGCAGCAGATGCAGGTCAAGCACAAGCTGCCTGACCAGTTGGCAGAGGCGCAGGCTCGCAATGTCTACAACGCGAACCCCGCGCGCTTTGAGCACTTGGATCAGGTTCATGTGCGCCACATTCTGATTGCTGGCGCTGAGCCAGAGTCAAAAGCCAAGGCAGATGAGCTGCTGGCCCAGCTCAAGAAAGGTGCTGACTTTGCCGAACTGGCCAAGGAGAATTCTGCGGACAAGGGCAGCGGAGCCAAGGGTGGAGATCTGGGTTTTTTCGAGCCTGGGCGCATGGTTCCCGAATTCGACAAAGTGGCCTTTGCACTCAAGACCTCTGGTGAGCTCAGCGAGCCGGTCAAGACCCAGTTTGGTTACCATATTCTTCGTCTTGAGGAGCGCCGTCCTGCCGGTGTGAAGCCCTATTCCGAGGTTAGGGAGCAGCTGCTGACCGAAGTGCGCAACAAGGCCGTGCAGGATGCAATCGATGCAGAAGTCGAGAAGCTGCAAGGTAAGGGCAAGATTGATGCCGAGGCAATCCGCGCCTTCAGCGCGGGTTTAGGCAAGCGCTGAGCGCCACAGGGGCCGCGTGGCACTGTCTTGCGGCTGCAAAAACTGACAATCTTTGCGCAAGCTGCCCATGCGGCAGTGACACATTGCGTGTGTAATGCGCGAAAATCGCAGGTTTGGCATGAATGAAGTGCTGCGCTACCGTTTCTGGGGCGCGGCGCTTTTGCTTTACAACGCATGTACTCTTTACTCGGCGAATGCCGCGCGCTGTGGCAGGCCCGCAGCCTGCTGTGGGTGATGACCCGGCGCGAGGTGGCGGCTCGCCATGCAGGCACGGCCGCTGGCGTGCTCTGGCCCTATCTGCAGCCGCTGCTCACGGTGGCTGCCTACTATCTTGTCTTCGACGTGGTGTTCTCCATGCGCCTGGGGGACAACGCGCCCACGCATGCCGTGGGTGCGTTCCTGGTCGTGGGCGCCTTGCCCTGGATGGCGTTTTGCGATGCCACGTCGCGCGGCATGAACAGTCTTGTCGAGGCGGGCGGCATCCTGCAGAAGAATCCTTTGCCACCTGTGCTCTTCCCCCTGCGCGCCGTATTGGCCAGCAGCGTGATTTTCGGGCCGCTGCTCGTGCTGGTGGCTCTGGCCTATCTGCCGCAGCATGGATTGAACGCATCGATGCTGGCCTTGGTACCGCTGCTGCTGGGGCAGTTGCTGCTGTGCGCGTTGCTGGCCTATGCACTGGCCATCCTGACGGCGGCGCTGCGTGACGTAGGCCAGCTGGTGACCTTCCTTTTGTCGGTGGGGATTTATCTGTCACCCATTCTGTTTCCCTTGGCCTTGTTTCCTGAGCGGTGGCGCTGGGTGCTCTGGGCCAACCCCATGACGGCGCTGGTGCTGGGTTACCAGAACGTGTTGCTTCAGGGATTGTGGCCGCAGGCCTCCGTGTGGGTGGCGCTTGTCGCATGGCTCTTGGTGCTGGCCGTGCTGCTCAACGGCCTGGTGCGGCGCAGCCGCGATCAATTGGTGGACTGGCTATGAACGCCAAGCATGTCGAGCTGCCCGAAGATCTGGTCCTGCGCGTGCGTGACCTGGGCAAGGAATACAAGCTTTACCCGTCGCCGCGTGCACGGTTCAAGGCGCTGCTGACGGGCGCTGCCACGCACCGTAGCCATTGGGCGCTGCGTGATGTGTCGTTCGAACTGCGCCGCGGCCAGTGCATTGGCGTGATCGGAGATAACGGTGCGGGGAAGAGCTCGCTGCTGAAGCTGCTGGCGGGCACCTTGCAGCCCAGTTTCGGAACGATCGAGCGGGTGGGCCGGGTGACGGCCATCCTTGAGTTGGGCGCGGGCTTCCATCCTGATTTCAGCGGCCGGGACAATCTGTATTTCGGCGGTAGCCTGATCGGCATCAGTCCTGAACGCATGCGCGAGCTGGAGCCTGAGATTGCTGCCTTTGCCGAGCTGGGCGAGGCGATGGAGCGACCGGTCAAGACCTATTCGTCAGGCATGACCGTTCGGTTGGCGTTTGCGTTGGTGACGGCGGTGCAGCCTGATGTGCTGATCATCGACGAGGCTCTTGCCGTGGGCGACCAGCATTTCCAGAAGAAGTGCATAGAGCGCATCATGGCGTTCCGCAACAGCGGCTGCACCATCCTGTTCTGCTCCCACAGTCCGTATCACATTCGCCATCTCTGTGATGCTGCGCTGTGGCTGCGCGGTGGGCAGGTGGCACAGTTCGGCGATACCGAGCCGGTGCTGGCCGCCTACGATCTGCATACCCGCGAACGCCAGGAGCGTGAGCAGCTTGCGCTGGAGGGCGCGGTCGCGCCGCGGGTGCCGGGCCATGAGGAGGAAAATGCATGCGAGGCCACGGCGTCTCCTGCAAGCCCCGTGGCTGCGGTGGACAGCGGCACGGCCTGCATCCTGTCGGTGGATGTGAAGGACCTTGCGGAGCCCGTGGGCGACCAACCTGGACTGCTGCAGAGCCAGGATCTGGTGGTCACCATCACGGCGCGAGGGCGTGGCAATGAGCGGCCGCACATAGGCTTCATGATCGAGCAATCCAAAGGCGTGGGAATCACATCGCTGGCCACCCACGAAGACAATGCGTTCCCGCGGCAACTGCCGGACGGAAGCTGGCAGACGGTGCTGACCTTTCCCGAGTTGCCTTTGCACAGCGGGGACTATGTGATCAGTGCCTTCCTGTTCGATGAGACGGGACTTGCCGTTTATGACGAGTGGTTCCAGTTCCTGCATCTGCGCTTTATCTTCCCAAAGCCGTTGCCAGGGCTTGTGCGCCTTCCTCATCACTGGAGCTGAACGATGGCGCAGGAGTCGGCACGATTGCAGCAGCACGCGTCACCCACCGGCGAAGCGAGGAGGGGCGTTGATCCGCGCTTGAATTTGCTCAAGGTGCTGGCATCGTTCGCCGTGATCATGGTGCACACGGCGGTTCTGCGGGTCTCTCAGGTAGACGTGCACAGCCTGGGCTGGTGGGTGGCCAATATTGGCGATGCGGCAGGGCGTTTCGGCAGCTCGATGTTCGTGATGGTCGGGGGAGCCGTATTGCTGGCGCGTCCTGCAGAGCGTGATCCCTGGGGTTTTGTCGGCCAGCGATTGTCCCGCCTGCTGCCTGCACTGCTGTTCTGGTCGGTGTTCTATTTCGCCTGGCGTGAATGGATGTGGGGCGGCATCACCTGGCCCGGTATCGTGCAGGATGTCGTGCTGGGTAGCCCCTGGTACCACCTGTGGTTCATGTACATGATGCTGGGCCTTTATCTGATGATGCCGGCCATGCGTTACGCGGTCCTGGGCGTGGGGGAGGGGCCAGGCTGGCGTCACCTTTTGATGGTGGCGGCAGGGATGACCTGGTTTGCCTCCATCGCTCAGACGCTGCAAAAGACATCACACGCCAGTTTCATCGGTCTGGCACCCTTGTTTGTTGTCTATTTCCTGGGTGGCTACTATCTGCTGCGGCGTCCGGTGCGCATTGCCACTTGGCAGCTTGTGGCCGGTGTAGTGCTGGGTGTTGCGGGCATGGCGGTTGGCGTGGCGGGGGCCTATCCGGTGCTCAAGGATTGGGCCTTCGTGCTTTTCTACAGCAACCGTAGCCCCTTTGCGATGCTGCTGACTTTCTCGGTGTTTTTGCTGGCATTGCGCCTGCCGCCTCAAGCCGTGCCCGCCTGGGTCAACCACCTGGGCAAGGCGACCCTGGGCATCTATGCCATTCACCCATTCTGGATCGACATGCTGGCGCGCTGGGGCTATGGCCTGCCGCAGGCAGGCGGATACTGGCCAGTGCTGACGCTGGTGGTGTTTGCCTTGTCTGCCCTGACCTCGCTGACTCTTTTTTCGATTCCCGGGTTGAGACGCCTGGTGAGCTGAGATCGGCGGCAAAGCCTCTCCCGCAATTTTTGATATACCGATGAATACAACGAATTCTTCTCCCGCGATAACCAGTGAAGGACAGCGACTGTTGCTTGAGGCGCAGCAGCTTTTGGTTCAAGGAGACTTGGCTGGAGCAGCGCAGGTCCTGATGCGGGCCCGCAGCGAGCGCGATACGCTGCTTCAGGCGCATGAACTGATCGAGGCCCATGGCCTTGTGGGCTCGTTCTCCAACATCATGGGGCTGGAGTGCCGGATTTCGCCCCAGGACGATATTTTCGGATTTTTCTGCGGCCACCCTTCCAGCCTGAATCCCCTGCGCGACTACTTCGCCGACGGTTGGCGCACGCTGTCGGAGCTGATGCTGCTGCTGGAGGCTGTGGACAAGCCCTTGCTGCGTACGGCCAGCGTCCTGGAGTTCGCCAGCGGTCACGGCCGCTTTACGCGGCACCTGGTCAAGGCGCTGGGGGCGGAACGGGTCACAGTCTCGGACATCGTGGTCGATGCTGTGGATTTTTCGCAGCAGACCTTCGGCGTGAAGGGCTTTGCTTCGGCCAGCGTGCCGGAGCAGGTACGCTGGCCGCAGCAGTACGAACTGGTGTTCGTGCTCTCGCTGTTCAGCCATCTGCCGCGCTCGACCTGGACGCGCTGGCTGCAGGTGCTGCGTGATGCGGTGGCTCCTGGCGGGTTGCTGGTTTTCAGCACGCACGGCATGAAGGCCGCAGATTTCGACAGCGTGAAGCTGGATGACGAGGGATTTTTCTTTGCCCCGTCCAGCGAGTCGAATGCCATCGATGCCAATGAGTATGGAACGGCGTTCACTTCCGAGCAATTCGTCTTGGATCGCATTGCCGAAACCTGGGGCGCCGATGCGCTGCGCCATCGATCACTTGTGCATTTCTGGAACCACCAGGATGCCTATGTGCTTCAGCGGCTGTGAGCGCTGGCAGGGCTGTATATAGAACAAAGAGGACGATTGCATGAGTTGGATGCTGCGTTTGCAGGAGAGGCTGTTCGGCCTGGCGCCATGGGATGCCGGCAAGATCACCGATGAGTGGTTTCGTGCGCATTTCAACTATGCAGCGGATCTGGCCCATGACTGGCTGGGACAGTCATTGGATTTGTCCAAGGCCAGGTTGCTGAATTTCGGATGTGGCGATGGCATCACCGATCTGGCTTTGGTGCTGCGCCATGGCGCAACCTCCATCCATGGCATCGATATCCGCCAGGAGTACGCCAAGCTGCCGCGCATTGCACGCGAGCAGTTGGGCATGTCGCGTATTCCCGCTGCGCTGAGCTTCGAGACCATCGTGCCGAATTCGCCATTGGCCGGCCGGCATGCGAACTATGACGGATTGCTCAGCTGGTCTACCTTCGAGCATGTGCAGCGCGACAAGGTGCTGCCGATCCTGTCCGACCTGCATGCCTGCCTGCGCCCGGGAGGCGTGTTCTTCCTGCAGATCGAGCCCTTGTTTCATTCTCCCTGGGGCTCGCACCTGCGCCGCTACGACGATGTGCCCTGGCACCACTTGCTGGCGTCGGAGGAGGAACTGTGGAGCATCATCGAAAAGCATGAAGGTCCGCTGGACGCCGCCGAGGTGGACTTCGGCTTTGCCGATTTCGGTGTCGATGGCTACAAGCGCTTTGTCTTCAAGGAGTACCAGGCGCTGAACCGGTTGACGGCAGACGAGCTGGTCGATATCGCTCGTCAGGCCGGTTTTGAGGTGTTGCGCGAGGAGCGGCGCCAGGTGGACATGGCCATTCCCGAGGCGCTGGCGGGGCGCTATCCCGAGGAGTGGCTGCGCAACAACGAGATTTTGCTTTTGTTGGGCAAGAGCTGAGCTTGCGATGAGTGCTCCTGGCCTCACGGCGCGGCCTGCGCATCACAATGGCTTTGATGTGTTGCGCATGGCTGCAGCGTCTGCCGTGATATTCAGCCATCACTTCCACATCACGGGCACCAAGCCTCCCGGGTGGCTGCACGCAGACATGGTGGGCGGAGTGGCTGTGATGACCTTTTTCAGCATCAGCGGCTTTCTTGTCACATTGAGCTGGTTGCGCGATCCTCGGGTTCTGGCATTCGTTTTCAAGAGGTTGCTGCGACTTTGGCCAGGCATGCTTGTCGCCGTCTTGTTGGGCGTATTTCTGTTCGGTCCCATCTTCACGTCATTGCCACTGGGCGAATTCCTGATTCATCCGGAAACGCTGGCGCATTGGCGCAATCTCTTGCTTGTCAAGGCCTATGTCGTGATGCCTGGGGTGTTCCCTGCAAATCCACTGGCAGGACTGATGAATGGCCCTTTATGGACGATTCCCTTGGAGCTGTTGTGCTACGCCGTCCTTGTGGGTGCGGGCGCCCTGGGGGTTTTCCGCTGGAGGCCATTGGCATGTACCTTGCTTCTGGCCTATCTGGCCTTCTTTTTGGCAATGAGAAATGCGGACCTGACAGGGTCAATGCGGCATTGGTTTGAGTATCCTGCCTACTTTGCCTTCGGCAGTCTGCTTGCCTTGTGGCAACAGCGGTTTGCTGAGCACGGCGGTGTGATGGTGCTGGTACTGCTGCCGTTGTCTGCCGTGCTGTTCTTCGGATTGAAGCTTCAGCACACGGCGGGGCTGCTGCTGCTTCCTCCGCTTCTGGTCTATCTTGGATCTTTGCGCGCCCCTGTCTTTTCCTGGCTGCACCGGGCAGGAGACCCTTCATATGGCATCTATGTATTGGGATGCCCGATACAGCAGGCAGTGCAGGCGACGTGGCCCCATTTGCCGTTTGCCTGGAGCCTTCTGGCCGCGATCATGCTGGCGTTGGTTGCTGGTTATGCCTCCTGGCATCTGGTGGAGGCTCCCGCCTTGCGCTTCAAACGTCTGGCGCATCGTTTTTGAATTTGGCAGGGGGTTAATGCTGCATGGAGAATTCCCAAAGCATCGGCAACCGCTTTGATCTTCTGCGCCTTGCGGCGGCTCTGGCCGTCTTCGCCGCGCACGGAGATTTTCTGTATCGACTCCATCTGCCCGTGCCATTTCCGGGCCATAGCCTGGGGTCGTTGGCGGTTTATGTGTTTTTCTTTATCAGCGGCTATCTGGTTTGCGAGAGCTGGATGCGGGCACCCATGTGGCGCGCCTTTTGGCTGAAGCGCTTGATGCGCATCTTCCCGGGTCTGGCGGTAGCTGTCGCGTTTTCGGTATTTGTGCTGGGCTGGGCCGTCACCACGATGCCGTCTGCTGAATACTGGGCCGCGCGAGGAACCTGGAACAACTTCCTGAACAATGTGATGGGCTTGGCGACCGTCCAGACCCTGCCAGGTGTGTTCGAGTCAAATCCGTTTGCGCGCGCAGTCAATGGTTCGCTGTGGACCATACGCTACGAGCTTTTCATGTACCTGCTGCTGGCGTCGCTGGCATGGTTTGCCAGTGGACGCCGCTGGATTTACCCCCTGTCGGCTTTCCTGCTGGCGATTGCGTGGCAACTTGCCCGCAGCGGCGGGTGGGATGAAGCCTTGGCCGCCACAGGTGGTCCGGTGGCCGAGTTGTTCAGATGGCGGGATTTCTGTGGCTTTGGCGTGCCGTTTTTTCTGGGCAGCACGATGGCAGTCTACCGCGTTCGTCCCCGTGCATGGATGGCTGCAATTGCATTGGGCGCCATCGTATGCGCATTGCTGGCTGACGTTGCGCTTTGGCGGCAGGTTGCCGTCTGGGTCCTGATTGCCTGCGGGACGCTCTATGTGGCCTTCGTGGGCAATCCGAAGGCTGGCAGCCGTTGGCGCGCAGATTTGTCCTATGGCGTATACATCTACGCTTTCCCTGTGCAGCAAGCCGTCGTTGAACTGTGTCTGCGCAGGGTATGGCCGCTGTGGGTCAGCTTGCTGTTGTCTTTGGGGCTGATCCTGGCGTTGGCCCTGCTGTCCTGGCATTGTGTGGAGCGCCCCTGCATTCAGGCGGCCAAGCGTTGGTTGAAGCGCTGGCCTGCCATTGGAGGGGCACAGCCTAGGCCTGCAGCCAATTCTTGACCCGGCGCTGCCAGTGCGCGGGAATGCGCCTGGCCACGCCGCGCAGGATGGGTAGCGAGCGCAGATGGGCCAGCAGGATCAAGGCCCCAGATCTTGCCGCATGGTCCTGGCGTTGCAGGCGATGTGTGGCCAGGAAGGCCGCATCCAGTGGCTGGAGCAGGGCCTGATCGCGCGGCTGCAGCCTCTGGAGATAACCGTCGCCATAGAAAGTGGCTCCCGGCTGGGCGGCCGCCCTCCCTGTCGCGGTGGGTTGCTGCGGTGGCTGCCCTTCAATGAAGTGGCGTTCGCGTATTTGCGCGAAGAAGTCCAGCCATTGGGCGGCGCTGGCGTCCCAGGGCATGACCCAGGACCAGTCGCGGCCCGCCAGCCTTTCGGGAAAGGCCCCTATGTCGGGCGCGACGATCGGTAGCCCGGCGGCCAGGCAGGCGCTCAGGGTGTAGCTGTAGGTCTCCGGCCATTGGGCGGGGAACCAGGCCAGGTCGGGCTGCAACCACTGCAGCAGAGCAGGCAGTTCTTCTTCCTTGTAGCCGCCGTGCACGGTCAGGCGTGCGCGCGGCTGGGTCTGCAGGCTGCGGTAGCCATAGCCGAGCAGATGGAATTCCACAGGAGCTCCGCGTTTGGCGGCTTCGATGGCCACGGCTTCAAGCACGTCAGCCCCCTTGATGGCACTCATGGCTCCCAGTACGACGATCTTGAGCGGGGCCGTGGCGGCCAGCGGGTGTGCCACCGGGGCCGGCAGCTGTGCCGGCAGGTCGGTGTGGGCAACTGCCTGGACGCGGGCACCGGGCACGAAACCGGCAATCCGGTTGGCCGTGTCCTGGCTGGGGGCCAGCACATGGCGAGCGTTGTTCAGCAGCAGCGCATTGCGATGGCGCCACTGGGCCACGGTGCCGGCATAGGGGGCTGTGTCCGTGGGTTCGCAGCAGCCGCACTCGCCCGCGCGGGGCGACACGACGTAGCGGTTGTCTATGCCGGTCAGCGAGATGTTCTTGCAGTAGGTATAGAAATCATGGGCCGTGAAGTCATGGGCCGCACCCAGACGGGCGGGCAGGTCCAGGATGGCTTCGCTGTGGCCCAGCAGATGCTGGTAGTGCACATGCACCACGCCCAGCTGGCGCAGGGCCTGCACCAGCTCCTCCATCTGGTCGGCGATGCGGAAGGCGAGCTCGAATGCTTCCTTTTCCTCGGCACGGCGCAATACCACGGTGCCACCTGCGGCTGGCGAGAGCATGAGGAACAGCGCCTTGCCTTGCAGGAACTGCGCCAGTTCGCGCACATGGCGCACCGTGCCGCCCGCCCGGTCGTGGAGCACGGCCAGCACCACAGGCTGGTGTGCGGCCTCTGCCTGCAGGCGCGCCACGTCCAGCGCAAGGCGTGCGGTGCGCGCAGGGTCGGCCTGGACGAAGGCCATGACATCGGCTTCGTAGCGCGGATGCAGGCGGCGCAGGGTTTCCATGGCGGCACGTTCGCGCGGGCTCTTGCTTTCTCCGAAGCTCACGCCGCCTGTGTGCAGCACGAAGGTGTCCAGCAGATGCAGGTTGCGCCAGCCAGCCTCTGCGGCACGCTGGCAGAAGTCGTTTTCCTCGCCATAGCCCTTGCCGAAGTGCTCGGTATCGAACAGGCCGACGGCGTTCAGGCTGTCGCGGCGGATGTACATGCAAAAGCCCACGCCGGTGGGCACGTCCACCACCTGGCCGGGATTGGTGCGCGCACACAGTGCGTCGATGGCGGCCGTGTCCATGCCGGGCGGCAGGTCGTTGCCCTCGCAAAAGCGCGGGTAGCTGCAGATTGTGGCGTTGTTGGAGAACGGCGTGACGGAGGCGATGCGTGCATCGCCGTAGGCGGCCTGGCGGATGCGGTCCAGCCAGTCATTGGCGACCACGGTGTCGCTGTTGAGCAGCAGCACGTCATGTGCGGTGTTCAGCGCCATGCCCCGGTTGACGGTACCGACGAAGCCGAGGTTCTCCTCGTTCTCCAGCAGGGTGATGCGGGGCTCCTGCGCAGCCTTCTCGCGCAGCCAGGCCGTGACTTCGGGCTCCGGGCTGGCATCGTTGATGACCACGAGTTGCCAGTGCGTGCGGCAGGGGCTGGCCAGAACGGATTCGATGCAGTTGCGTGTGTCGTCCAGCCCCCGGTATACGGGCACGATCACATCGACGGGCTGCTGGGGCATCGGCTGGGGCACGGGTGTATGGAGGACGGGGACAGGCACTGGCGTGCGGCCCAGCAGGCGGTCAATGCGCATCTTGGCGTGGACGAGGGGGCGCGTGGCCCGGAAGACGGTGGAGTTCTCTATGTCGCGCAGGTGCTGTTCCAGCCGTGCGAAGTCCCGCTGTACGCGGGTGGCTTCCTGTTGCCAGATGGCGCGTTCCTTGCTCTGTGATTGGTGGCTGTCTTCCAACAGGGCGTTGCGGTGCTGCAGGCGCTGGATCGAAGCACTGCGTTCCTCCAGCTGCTGGATATCCTGCGCATGCCGCTGCTCGAGCAGCATGCGCTGTGTGTGCCATTGGTCCTGCAGATCATTGGCCCGGCTGCGTTCCTGCGCGATCTGCCGCTCAAGCGGCTGCACGGCCCCGGCCAGCGCCAGATAGTCGGCCGACATGGGCCATCCCATCTCGATCTCCAGCGAGGCGCCACGCAGGGGGGTCAGGGTTTCTGCAGGAATGGGCAGTTCGAACCAAGGGTCATCGCCGGTCAGCAGCAGCATCAGCGAGAAGGCGCCTGCCGGATGAAGTCCATTCCACACGAGCTGATGATGCGGGCGTTGCCCCAGCAAGGCGGCGTCCGAATCCTCGGGCAGCCATTGCCAGACGACGGCGCCTTGCGCATCGAGCAAGGCCAGCCGGTGCAGATGTACGAAGCCCGGCCGGTCGGCCAAGTCCAGGCGGAGATGGCTCAGCGAAGTGTTGTGGTCGGGCAGTGCAAAGCGCAATGTCTGACGTGCCTGGCCAATGATGCCGGTGGTAGAGAGCTTGCTCTCTTCCTCATAGCGGCCAGCGCGCGCCATGTAGAGCTGGGCCGTGAACAGTGCATGCGCCTGTGGGTAGTTCAGCGGCGGCTCGATGGGCAGCGCCTGGGCGGCGGGTGCCGCACTGGCGATGAACTGGTAAGCCAGTGCATCCGGCGTGGCCAGCAGGTGGCGGGTAACGGCCGGGGGCAGGCTGTCGTAGGCGACGCGGAATTCCGATTCGGGTAGCGCTCGCTCGATGGTGTCGATGTCATCCACCTGCCAGCCTTGCTCGGCCAGAAAGCGCGACAGCGAGCGCCGTGTGAAAAAGCGCAGGTGGGTGCGGTCCAGCAGGCCTTCTTCGCGGTAGCGGAATTCGCCATGCAGCAGTTCTGCCACCAGGCCGCTGTAGCCTGCATTGGGCACGGAGATCAGCAGACGGCCTTCGGGTGTCAGCCGCTTGCGGCAGGCAGCCAGGATGCGCTCGGGCTGGCGCAGGTGCTCGAGCACGTCGGCGCAGACGATGTAGTCATAGCGCGTGTCGCCGAAGAGCTGGTCCAGGTCGCAGTCCTCCAGGTCGGCCACATGGACATGGCGGTAAAAGGGCGCGGCATGGCGGGCCTCTTCCTGGCTCAGGGTGACGCCGTCGCAGACGCATTGCTTGTGCTCGGCGAGAAAGGCGCCCAGCGCGCCGCTGCCGCAACCCAGATCCAGTATGTGCGCCTGGGCCCGGACATGGCCGGCCAGCACGGACAGCGACGTGCGCTCGTTCAGATCGACGGTGCGCAGGTAGACGTGGGGATCGGGAATGGGTGTGGTCATAGGAAATGAGGTGCCAGGCGCGGTCCGGGCAGGGATCGATCGCCCGTCATATTCATCTGCGCCAGTCGACCGTGGCCGGTCCGCAGAGAGCGGCGGAGCACGCCCACGCCAGGCGCAAAAAATCCCGGAAGTCCGGGCGGCAGATTGTCGCGCATCATAATCCCGGCCACCGCAGTGATTGCATGGCATGGCGGGTTAATGACATTTTGTGCGGCTGTTGCATTTCCTTGCATCACGGCATACCCGCTGACGCCTTCCGGGCGCCTTCCGCTGAATACTCGGAGCCGCCGTTTTTTCGGCGCAGGTAAGCGGGTTGGAATTTGAAGATCTGAAGGGCGGCATTGATGGGTTCATCGTTGGTCGTGTCGGTGGTGAGCCACGGACATGGCGCTCATATACAGAGGCTGCTTGAATGCCTGGGGTCGGCGCGCCTGGCGCCGATGTCCCGCGTGGTGCTGACGCTCAATATTCCCGAACCGGAGCCCCTGGCTCCAGCGACCGGCTGGCCTTTTGTCCTTGAGATCCGGCGCAATGCGCAACCCCTGGGTTTTGGCTGCAACCACAACCGGGCGCTGGCGAATGCCCGGGAGGCGTTTGTCTGCGTGATCAATCCTGACGTGTACTGGGGAGCGCAGGAAGAGCCGCTGCAAGAGCTTCTGGCGCTGGCGGCCCGGCCGGGGTTGGCCCTGGCCTATCCCCCGCAGATCGGCGAAGACGGCACGCTGCAGGATTTCGAGCGGGAGCTGCCATCTTTCTGGAATTTGCTGCGACGCAAGCTGCACGGGCGTGTGGAGCAGCGTGTGGAATGGGTCAATGCAGCCTGCCTGGTGCTGGGCCGGGATAGCTGGATGCGGCTGCGTGGGTTTGACGAAGGTTTCTATATGTATTGTGAGGATGTGGATCTGTGCCTTCGCCTGCGGGTGCTGGGCGGAGAGCTTCGGCGCGGTGAGTTGCCTGTCGTCCATGCGGGTCAGAGGGCGAGCCGGCGCAGCCTGCGCCATGGCGCATGGCACGTGGCCAGCCTGCTGCGGCTGTGGAGCCGTCCGGCCTACCGCAAGGCCCGAGCCCTGCCGCAGGCAGCGCCCTCGCTGCGCAGTCTGCACGGGGAGTCATCGTGATCTGGATGGCGGTATTGGCCTTCATGGTGTCTTGCACCGGCTGTGCACTGCTGGTGCGCTGGGCCGGGCGGTACGCGAAGAGTTCCTACGGTTACGACAAGCCGCAGCGTTTCCATGTGGGCGAGGTGCCACGGCTGGGCGGCGTGCCCATGTACCTCGGACTGGCTGTCTCCTGGGGGGTGGGCACCTGGCTGAGCATGCGTGGAGATCCTTCCTCGCTGCGCATGCAGTTGTGGGTTGTCGTGTGCCTGGCCGCCATGCTGCCGGCCGTGGTCGGGGGGATCATCGAGGATGTATCGCAGCGCCTGAGCGTGCGTTACCGGCTGGTGCTGACCCTGCTGAGCGCCGTGCTGGCGGTTTTGCTGTGCGGCCTCACTGTGCCCCGGCTCGGCTGGCCCTGGCTGGAACAGGCACTGGGTCCGGCCATGCCCTGGCTGGGCATGGGCCTGGCCGTGCTGGCCCTGACGGGCCTGCCCCATGCCTTCAACATCATTGACGGCTACAACGGGCTGGCCGGGATGGTGGCCACCATCATCTGCCTGGCGCTGGCCCACGTGGCACTGCAGGTGGGAGACCGGACCCTGGCCGCCATGCTGGTGACGCTGGCCGCCGCCACCTGCGGCTTCCTGGTCTGGAACTACCCGCGCGGCATGATGTTTGCAGGTGATGGCGGGGCCTATGTCTGGGGGCTGGCGATTGCCCTGGCCAGCATTGCCCTGGTGCAGCGCAATTCCGCAGTCTCGCCATGGTTTCCCATGCTGCTGCTGATCTATCCGGTCTGGGAGACGGTGTTTTCCATTTATCGCAAGCTGATGCGCGGCATGTCGCCGGGCATGGCGGATGCCCTGCATTTCCACCAGCTGATCTACCGGCGCATCGTGCGCGGCGTGTTCGACGACGATCTGGCACGGCGCATGCTGCGCCGCAATAACCGGACTTCGCCCTACCTGTGGGCGTTCACGCTGCTGACCGTGGTGCCGGCATTGCTGTTCTGGAGCAACACGCCCGTTCTGGTGGGTTTTTGCCTGCTGTTCGTGGTCAGCTATGTGATCGCCTATCTGGCCATCGTGCGCTTCAAGCTGCCGGGCTGGATGCAGAACAATGGATGATGGCCGGGCGCCAGTGGGCGTTCCGTCATCAGGGCATGCAACACTGCCGCGCAGTTGCGGCACAATGCCCGCCTTGTTGTTGACTACTTCCACGCCCCAGGGCTAGCACCATGAACGATATCCTCTCGATTGCCCCCCGCGACAAGGCCGAAATCCTCGCCCAGGCCCTGCCCTACATCCGCAAGTTCCATGGCAAGACCATGGTCATCAAGTATGGCGGCAACGCCATGACCGATCCGGCCCTGCAGGCCGACTTCGCGGAAGACGTGGTGCTGCTGAAGTTGGTGGGCATGAATCCGGTGGTGGTGCATGGCGGCGGGCCGCAAATCGAGACGGCCCTGAACCGCCTGGGCAAGAAGGGCGAGTTCATCCAGGGCATGCGCGTGACCGATGCGGAAACCATGGAAGTCGTGGAATGGGTGCTGGCCGGCGAGGTGCAGCAGGACATCGTAGGCCTGATCCACCAGGCCGGTGGCAAGGCCGTGGGCCTGACAGGGCGCGATGGTGGCCTGATCCGCGCACGCAAGCTCAAGATGGTCGACAACAAGGATCCGAACATCGAGTACGACGTGGGCCAGGTGGGCGATATCGTCTCTATCGACCCCAGCGTGGTGCGCGCGCTGCAGGATGACGCCTTCATCCCCGTGATCAGCCCCATCGGCTTTGGCGAGGAAAACGAGAGCTACAACATCAATGCCGACGTGGTCGCCAGCAAGCTGGCCACCGTGCTGCAGGCCGAAAAGCTCGTGCTGCTGACCAACACCCCTGGCGTGCTGGACAAGGCCGGCAGCCTGCTGACCGACCTCACGGCGCGCGAGATCGACGCCCTGTTCGCCGACGGCACCATCTCGGGCGGCATGCTGCCCAAGATCAGCGGCGCCCTGGATGCCGCCAAGGCCGGCGTCAACGCCGTGCACATCATCGATGGCCGCGTGCCGCATGCCATGCTGCTGGAAATCCTGACCGACCAGGCCTACGGCACCATGATCCGCAGCCATTGAGGCCCGATGGCGCGGACTTTGCGGTTCGCGTTACCATCGCGCATGGCCCGGGCGTGGTCTGACGGCCTGGGCCGGTTTGCTGCAAGCCGCCTTTGGGCGGCTTTTGTTTTTTAGGTTTGATATGCGTTTGCTTCTTGTGGAAGACGATGTGATGGTGGCCAGCGGCATCAAGCTGGGGCTGTCCGATGCGGGGTATGCCGTGGACTGGGTCGGCAGTGCCGAGCGCGCCCTGGAGGTGCTGGCCCAGGAAGCCTTCGACCTGGCCGTGATCGACATCGGCCTGCCGGGCATCGACGGGCTGGAGCTCACACGCCGCCTGCGCAGCAGCGCCGTCGAGAGCTCGGCCATGCCCGTGCTGATCCTGACGGCGCGCGATGCGCTGCAGGACCGCGTGCAGGGCCTGGACCAGGGCGCCGACGACTACATGGTCAAGCCCTTCGAGCTTCCCGAACTGCTGGCCCGGCTGCGTGCGCTGCTGCGCCGCTCGCAGGCAGCCACATCGGCCGTCCTGAGCTTCGGTCCCATCGAGCTGGACACGGCAGGCCGCCGCGCCGGCGCGCGCCAGCCTGCGCAAGACGATGAGAGCGAGGGAAAGCTGCTGCCCATCGACCTGGGCCCGCGCGAATGGACCGTGCTGGAGTACCTGCTGATCCACGCGCCCAAGCCCGCCAGCAAGGACAAGCTGCTGCAGGCGCTCACGGGCTGGGACCGCGAGATCACGCCCAATGCCGTCGAGGTCTATGTCTCTCGCCTGCGCAGCAAGCTGGAGCCGCATGGCGTGGCACTTCGTTCCATCCGTGGCTTCGGCTATCGGCTGGAACTCTCGCATACCGCCGCCTGATGCGGACATGGCGCATGGTCCCAGGCGCTGACCGCCCATGACGGCCAATCTGCGCCTTCGCCTGCTGGTGCTGCTGGTGGTGCCGCTGACGCTGCTGGCACTGATGGGCGGCTGGTTCGGCTATCGCTCGGCAGACGAAGCCTCCACCCAGCATGACCAGCGCCTTTTGCGCCTGCTGCCTGCGCTGGCCGATTCGGTGCTGGCGCCGTCGATCGCCGAGGGAACGCCGCCCCTGGTGGCGCTGACGCCCGCCATCGAGGACGTCTTGCGCCAGCGCGGCGACGACGTCGGATATGCCATAGGTGACCTGCAGGGCCATGTCGTTGCTGGCGACACCTGGATCCGCTTCGACGTGCCTTCCACGCCGCTGGCCGAGTTCCACAGCCAAGAGCATGACGGCCTGACCTACCGCGTGGCCGTCATGCGCGCCGAAACCTATGGCGCCGGTGAAATGGTGCTGGTGCTGGCCGATGGCGGCGATGTGCGCCAGCAATGGGTGCGCCAGCTGCTGCTGCATGTGCTGCTGCCCAGCGTGCTGCTGATCGCGGGTGCCGGCATCGCCATTTACTGGTCGGTCAGCCGGGCTTTCCGGCCGCTTCTGACCCTGACCCAGGCTGTGGAGCGGCGCTCGCCGCGCGACCTCAGTCCCATCTCGGAGCACAGCTCGCCGGCCGAGGTCCGTCCGCTGGTGCGCTCGCTCAATCGCCTGTTTGCACTGGTCAACGCACAGGCCGAAGGCCAGCGGCGCTTTGTGGCCGATGCGGCCCATCAATTGCGCACGCCGCTGGCGGCCTTGCAGGCCCAGGTCGAGGCCTGGGCGCTGAGCGCGCAGGCTGCCCAGGCCGAGGCGCGGCGCAAGGGCACCGAGGCCCAGGTGGTGCTCAGCGTGACGCAGATCGAGCAGTTGCGCGACGCCACGCGGCGCACCTCGCAGCTGGCACGCCAGCTGCTGGCGCTGTCACGTGCCGACGCCCGCAATGCCGAAGTCCAGCCGCTGCAGAAGGTGGACCTCAAGGACCTGTGCGAAAGCATGCTGGAAATGTTCTTCGACCAGGCCAGCGCCAAGGGGCTGGACTTCGGCCTTGACGTGGCGGCCGCCAGTGTCTGGGGCCACAGCTGGCTGCTGCGCGAACTGGTGTCCAACCTCGTGGACAACGCCATTAAGTACACGCCGCCCGGCGGCAGCGTCACGCTGCGCTGCGGCATGTACCATGGCGCGGCACAGTCTGCGGATGAGCCGCAAGGCTGGGCCTTCCTGGAGATCGAGGACGACGGCCCCGGCGTGCCCGAGGCCGAGCGCTCGCAGATCACGCAGCGCTTTTACCGCGCGCAGGGCGCGGCCGGTGACGGCACCGGGCTGGGGTTGGCCATTGCCGAAGAAATCGCCCTGCTGCACCAGGGCACTCTGGCCTTTGGCGCCGCAGCGCAGGGCAAGGGCCTGCTGGTACGCTTGGAGCTTCCATTGCAAATGCCGGCCATGCTCTCGGAAACAATAGCAGCGCAAGCAACAGGCAAGCGATCCTGACGGTTGCGCTCATGGGGACAGCTTTGTGCGGAGTTGCCGCCGAGGGCTGTGAGAGAATTACTTACAAATAGTTGATCTGCTTATGTCCGAGTCTGAAGTTCTGTCGCCTTTATCCGCTCCTGGCGCTGATGTCGTTTCCGACGAAGCCGCCTCCGCTTCCGCCCCTACGCCTGCGCGCAAACGCCCCAAACCCGGGGAGCGGCGCGAGCAGATCCTGCAGGCGCTTGCGGCCATGCTGGAGAAGCCGGGCGCAGAACGCATCACCACGGCAGCGCTGGCAGCCCATCTGGGCGTCAGCGAGGCAGCCCTGTACCGCCACTTCGCCAGCAAGGCCCAGATGTTCGAAGGACTGATCGAGTTCATCGAGCAATCCGTCTTCACGCTGGTGCAGCAGATCGTCGGGCGGGATGTGCCGGAGGAAGAGCGGCCCGCAGTGGATGGCATGCGCCAGGCCAGCCGCGTGATCTCCCTCGTGCTGCAGTTTGGCGAGCGCAACCCCGGCATGGTGCGCGTCATGGTGGGCGATGCCATCGTCTTCGAGCACGAGCGCCTGCAGGCCCGCATGAACCAGTTCTTCGACCGCATCGAATCCACGCTGCGCCAGTGCCTGCGCCCGGCCGCCGGTGCGCTGGGTTCTTCCGCCCCGACGGTCGATGCACAGGTGGCCGCCAGCGTGCTGACATCGTTCGCGCTGGGCCGCCTGCAGCGCTACGCGCGCTCGGGTTTCCGCCGCCTGCCGACCGAGCATCTGGAAGCCAGCCTGGCCTTGATGGTCTGAACATGGCCCAGCGGACCCCAGGGTCCGCTTTGCAGCAAAGCCACCCGCTTGTGCAGGTGGCTTTTTCATGGGCGCACGGTGGATGGGCGTCCGCATCGGGTTGCTAGGTGTTTTCCCCCGCATGTCTTCGCCGCGACAAGCTTTCCATGCAAAATAGCACGAACGTTCGTTTTAACAAGAATTTCGCATGTCCAGCGTTTCCGCCCCACGCCGCACCACCCGTTTGACCGCTGACGCCACGGCCGATCCCAAGGCGGGCTCTTCCGCGCACGAAGCCGCTGCGCCCGCGCCGCGCCGCGCGCTGCACAAGGGGCAGCAGACCAAGGCCACCATTGTGGAGGCTGCCCTCAACCTGGCCACGCACATCGGGCTTGAGGGCCTGTCCATCGGCGCTCTGGCCGAGCTGACGGGCATGAGCAAGTCCGGCGTGTTCGCGCATTTTGGCTCGCGTGAGGAGCTGCAGATTTCCGTGGTGCATGAGTACCACGACCGTTTCGAGCAGGAAGTGTTCTTTCCCGCGCTGGAGGCGCCGCGCGGCGTGGCGCGTCTGCGGGCGCTGTTCGACAACTGGATGAAGCGCACGTCGATCGAGCTGGACTCGGGCTGCATCTATATCAGCGGCGCCGTGGAGTTCGACGACCGCACGGGGCCGGTGCGCGATGCGCTGACGGCCTCGGTCCAGACCTGGCACGCAGCCATGCGCCGCACCATCGTGCAGTGCCGCGAAAGCGGCGACCTGCGTGCCGACCTGGACGAGAACCAGCTGCTGTTCGAGATCCACGGCCTGATCCTGGCCCTGCATTACGAGGCGCGCTTTCTGCGCAACGAAGGCTCCATGCAGCGCGCCATCGACGGCTTCGAGAGCATTCTGGCGCGCTACGCCAGCCCGGCCTGATTTTTTTGCTTCCACCGTTTTCACCGCATCCACCGCAAACCCCGCCATCACAGGAGAAGACAAATGCCCAGCTACAACCCGCCCCTGCGCGACATGCAATTCCTCATGCACGAGGTGTTTAAGGTCACGGACGACTACCAGCAGATGACGGCGCATGCCGAGGTCGATGCCGACACCATCAATGCCGTGCTCGAAGAGGCGGGCAAGTTCGCGGCCAATGTGACGTTTCCGCTGAACATCAGCGGCGATGCAGAGGGCTGCGTGCTGAACAAGGAAACCCATGAGGTCACCACGCCCAAGGGCTTCAAGGAGGCCTACCAGAAGTATGTGGAAGGCGGCTGGCCTTCGCTGTCCTGCGATACGGCCTACGGCGGCCAGGGCCTGCCCTTTGCGGTGAACTCGGCGGTGTACGAGATGCTCAACAGCGCCAACCAGGCCTGGACCATGTACCCGGGCCTGTCGCACGGCGCCTATGAAGCCCTGCATGTGCACGGCACGGAAGAGCAAAAGAAGCTGTACCTGCCCAAGCTGACCAGCGGCGAGTGGACCGGCACCATGTGCCTGACCGAGCCCCATTGCGGCACCGACCTGGGCCTGCTGCGCACCAAGGCCGAGCCCGTGGCCGGCGCGCCCGAGGGCACCTACAAGATCACCGGCAACAAGATCTTCATCAGCGCGGGCGAGCACGATTTCACCGACAACATCGTCCACCTGGTGCTGGCCCGACTGCCCGATGCGCCGGTCGGCTCCAAGGGCATCAGCCTGTTCGTGGTGCCCAAGTTCGTGGTCAAGGCCGATGGTTCGCTGGGCGAGCGCAACCCCATCTTCTGCGGCGCGCTGGAGCACAAGATGGGCATCCACGGCAATGCCACGGCACAGATCAATATCGACGGCGCCATCGGCACCCTGGTGGGCCAGCCGAACAAGGGCCTGCAGGCCATGTTCGTGATGATGAATGCCGCCCGCCTGGGCGTGGGCAACCAGTCGCTGGGCCTGACCGAGGTGGCCTACCAGAACGCCCTGGCCTATGCCAAGGACCGCCTGCAGATGCGCAGCCTGTCGGGCACCAAGGCCAAGGACAAGCCGGCTGATCCCATCATCGTCCACCCCGACGTGCGCCGCATGCTGCTGACGGCCAAGGCCTATGCCGAAGGCGGTCGCGCGCTGGTGACCTACTGCGCCTTCCTGATCGACAAGGAGTTCAACCACCCCGACGAAAAGGTGCGCAAGGACAGCGCCGAGCTGGTGGCGCTGCTGACGCCCATCGTCAAGGCTTTCATCACCGACAACGGCTGGACGGCCACCACCATGAGCCAGCAGGTCTATGGCGGCCATGGCTTCATCACCGAATGGGGCATGGAGCAGTTCGTGCGCGATGCGCGCATCAACATGATCTATGAAGGCACGAACGGCATCCAGGCGCTGGACCTGCTGGGCCGCAAGGTGCTGGGCAACCAGGGCGCCTCGCTCAAGAAGTTCGGCAAGCTGGTGGCGCAACTGGTGGAGGAAGAGGGCGTCAACGAGAAGATGGCCGAGTTCATCAATCCCATCGCCTACCTGGGCGACCAGATGACCAAGTTCACCACCGAGATCGGCTTCAAGGGCATGCAAAACCCCGACGAGGTGGGTGCCGCTTCCGTGGACTACCTGCGTGTGGCGGGCCACCTGGTGTTCGGCTACTTCTTCGCCCGCATGGCCCAGGTGGCGCTGCGCGAAATCGCCAAGGGCAACACCGACCCGTTCTACCAGGCCAAGCTGCAGACCGCGCGTTTCTACTTCGCCAAGCTGCTGCCCGAGACCGCCACGCTCATGCGCACGGCCCGCGCAGGCAGCAAGTCGCTGATGGACACGGACGCAGCGCTGGCCTGAACGGCTTCACTCCAACATGGGAGCGCGGGCTGTGCGCATCAGCGTGGCCTGCGCGCCTTTCTAGGCGAAGGGGGTTTGAAATGAAGGCATATCAAGCACTGGCAGCAATGGTCCTGGGCCTCACGGCTGCCGCAGCGCAGGCGCAGATGACGCCCGTGGGCCTGTGGAAGAGCGTGGACGACAAGAGCGGCGAGGCCAAGTCCGAGATCCGCGTGGCCGAGAACGACGGCGTGGTCACGGGCCGCATCGAGCAGATCCTGCGCAAGGGCGCCGATCCGGCCGCCACCTGCACCGAGTGTTCTGACGACCGCAAGGGTCAGCCGCTCAAGGGGCTGGAGATCATCCGCGGCGCCAAGAAGGCCGAGGGCAAGGACGTCTGGGAAGGCGGCAAGATCCTCGACCCCGAAAACGGCAAGACCTACACGCTGCGCCTGACGCCCATCGAAGGCGGCGCCAAGCTCGAGGTGCGCGGCTCCATCGGCCCCTTCGGCCGCACCCAGACCTGGGTGCGCGTGCAGTAACCATTCCGGAGGGCGGCCGCAGCGGCCTCCTTCCTCCCACTTGTGGAACATCCATGTCCCGATTCAATGTGAAGAAAGTCGCCGTGCTCGGCGCTGGCGTGATGGGAGCGCAGATCGCCGCCCATCTGGTCAATGTCAAGGTGCCCGTGGTGCTGTTCGACCTGCCTGCCAAGGAAGGCCCGAAAAGCGGCATCGCCGAGCGCGCCATCGCCAACCTCAAGAAGCTCAAGCCTTCGCCCATCGGCGTGGCCGAGGACGCGGACCTGATCCAGCCCGCCAACTACGAGGAGCACCTCAAGCTGCTCAAGGGCTGCGACCTGATCATCGAGGCCATTGCCGAGCGCATGGACTGGAAGCTCGATCTGTACACCAAGATCGCGCCCCATGTGGCCAAGCACGCCATCGTGGCGTCCAACACCTCGGGCCTGTCCATCACCAAGCTGTCCGAGGCGCTGCCCGACGCGATCAAGCCGCGCTTTTGCGGCATCCACTTCTTCAACCCGCCGCGCTACATGCCGCTGGTGGAGCTGATCGCCACGCCGACCACGCAGCCCGTGGTGCTGGACCAGCTCGAAGCCTTCGTCACCAGCGGCCTGGGCAAGGGCGTGGTGCGCGCCAAGGACACGCCCAACTTCATCGCCAACCGCATCGGCATCGCCGGCATGCTGGCCACGATGAAGGAGGTCGAGAACTTCGGCCTGACCTTCGACGTGGTCGATGACCTCACCGGCAAGAAGCTGGGCCGCGCATCCAGCGGCACCTTCCGAACGGCCGACGTGGTGGGCCTGGACACCATGGCCCATGTGATCAAGACGCTGCAGGACAACCTCAGCGCCGAGACCGATCCCTTCTACGGCAGCTTCGGCACGCCGCCCGTGCTGGCCAAGCTGATCGAGCTGGGCAACCTGGGTCAGAAGGCGAAGAAGGGATTCTACAAGAAGGTCGGCCGCGACATCCTGCAGTTCGAGCTGGACAGCGAGGACTACGTGCCCGCCGGCGGCAAGGCCGACGAGGTCTATGGCCGCATGCTCAAGAAGCCCGCAGCCGAGCGCCTGAAACTGCTGCGCAATGCCGAGGGCGCGCAGGGCCGCTTCCTGTGGGCCATCCTGCGCAACAGCTTCCACTACGCGGCCATCCACCTGGAGAGCATTGCCGAGTCCGCCCGCGACGTGGACCAGGCCATGCGCTGGGGCTTCGGCATGAAGCAGGGCCCGTTCGAGCTGTGGCAGGAAGCGGGCTGGCTGGAAGTGGCGAAGATGGTCCAGGAGGACATCGATGCCGACAAGGCATTGAGCAAGGCGCCCCTGCCCAAGTGGGTCTTCGAAGGCCCGGTGGCCGAGGCTGGTGGCGTGCACACGGCGCAGGGCTCGTGGAGCCCTGCCAAGGGCCAGTTCGTGCCCCGCCGCGTGCTGCCCGTCTACGAGCGCCAGATCTTCCCCGAGAAGCTGCTGGGCGAAGACAGCCTGCCCGACTGGAAGACGGCCGGCACCACGATCGCCGAATCCAAGGCGCTGCGCACCTGGACGCTGGACGGCCAGATCCTGATCGCCAGCATCAAGAACAAGATGCACGCCATCAGCCCCGAAGTCATGGAAGCGCTGATGGAAGCCGTGGACGTGGCCGAGACCGACTTCCAGGGCATGGTCATCTGGTCGGGCGATGCGCCGTTCAGCGTGGGCGCCGACCTGGAAGCCACCATGCCGGCCTTCGTGATCGGTGGCGCCGACGCCATCGAAAGCGTGGAGCAGGAGCTGCAAAACCTGATGCTGCGCATCCGCTACGCCCAGGTGCCCGTGGTTGCGGCCATCCATGGCATGGCGCTGGGCGGCGGCTGCGAGCTGGCCGTCTACAGCGCGCGCCGCGTGGCGCACATGGAGAGCTACATCGGCCTGGTGGAAGTCGGCGTGGGCCTGGTGCCCGGCGCGGGCGGCCTGACCTACATCGCGCGCCGCGCGGCAGAGAACGCCGCCACCAGCACGGGCAAGGACCTGCTGCCCTTCCTGACCGAAGGCTTCACGGCCGCGGCCATGGCCAAGGTGGGCACCAGTGCCATCGAGTCGCGCAAGCTGGGCTACCTGCTGGACAGCGACCTCATCGTGCCGCACAAGGACGAGCTGCTCTTCGTCGCCATCAACGAGGCCAAGTCCATGGCCGCAGGCGGCTGGCGCGCGCCGCTGCCGCGCAGCTTCCCCGTTGCGGGACGCAGCGGCGTGGCCACCATCAAGGGCTCGCTGGTCAACATGCGTGACGGCGGCTTCATCAGCGAGTTCGACCAGCATGTGGCCAGCCTGATCGCCAACGTGGTCTGCGGCGGCGACGTGGATGCGGGCACCCTGGTGGACGAGGCCTATCTGATGAAGCTCGAACGCAAGGCGTTCTGCCACCTGATCGGCCATCCGAAGACCCATGAACGCATTCTCGGAATGCTGAACACCGGCAAGCCCGTCCGGAATTGATATGTCCCCCCTGAGTCGCTTCGCGCCTTCCCCCAGGGGGACGACAGCCTCGCGGCGGGGCGGCGCGGCCAGCTTAGGCCCTTGCTCGCTGTCCCTGACTTGGGACATGCCTGCGTTGCGGGCCGCGAATAACTGAGATCTAGGAGCAATCTCCATGAAACAAATCCAAGACGCCTACATCGTCGCCGCCACGCGCACGCCCATCGGCAAGTCGCACAAGGGCTTTTTCCGCAACTACCGTCCCGACGACCTGCTGGCGACCACGCTGAAGGCCGCGCTGGCCCAGGTGCCGGGGCTGGACCCGGCTGCCATCGAGGACATCATCTGCGGCTGCGCCATCCCCGAGGCCCAGCAGGGCCTGAACGTGGCGCGCATCAGCGCCGTGCTGGCGGGCCTGCCCACCAGCGTGGGCGGCATCACCGTGAACCGCTTCTGCGCCTCGGGCCTGTCGGCCGTGGCCATGGCGGCGGACCGCATCCGCGTGGGCGAGGCCGACGTGATGATCGCGGCCGGCGTCGAGAGCATGAGCATGGTGCCCATGATGGGCAACGCGCCCTCGCTGTCGCCGTCCATCTTCGAGCGCGATGGCGACGTGGGCATTGCCTATGGCATGGGCCTGACGGCCGAGAAGGTGGCCCAGCAGTGGAAGGTCTCGCGCGATGCGCAGGACGCCTTTGCGCTGGAGTCGCACCGCCGTGCCCTGGCCGCGCAGCAGGCCGGCGAGTTCAAGGACGAGATCACGCCCATCGAGGTCACCGACCGGGGCCTGGACCTGGCCAAGGGCGAGCCCGTGGTGCGCACGCGCACCGTGGAGCTGGACGAGGGAGCACGCCCCGACACCAGCCTGGAAGGCCTGGGCAAGCTGCGCACCGTGTTCGCGGCGCGCGGCTCGGTGACGGCCGGCAACAGCTCGCAGACCAGCGATGGCGCAGGCGCGCTGATCCTGGCCAGCGGCGCTGCCGTGCAGCGCTTCGGCCTCACGCCGCTGGCGCGCTTCGTGAGCTATACCAGCAAGGGCGTGCCGCCGGCCATCATGGGCATCGGCCCCATCGAGGCCATCCCGGCAGCGCTGCGCTATGCGGGCCTCAAGCAGGACGACATCGACTGGTTCGAACTCAACGAAGCCTTTGCCGCCCAGTCGCTGGCCGTGGTCAACACGCTGGGCCTGGACCCCGCCAAGGTCAACCCCATGGGCGGCGCGATTGCCCTGGGCCACCCGCTGGGCGCCACGGGCGCCATCCGCTCGGCCACCGTGGTGCATGCGCTGCGCCGCAAGCAATTGCGCTACGGCATGGTGACCATGTGCGTCGGAATGGGTCAGGGCGCCGCCGGCATCTTCGAGAGGATGTAGCACCCCCTGAGCGGCTTTGCCGCTTCCCCCCTCTCTACTCGCTGCGCGAGGGAGGGGGACGACACCCTCGGTGCGGGGCGGCGCGGCCGGCCTAGGCCCTTCCTTGGTGTCTCTGGCGTGGGGCCGCGCCGGTTTTTGACTTGGTGTCAGCACATTGCGGCACCGACCAGGAGACAGCCATGGAACAACACCAACTCAGCAGCGACGGCGCCACGCTGGCGCTGCGCGTCTACACGCCCGCTGGCCCGCCGCGCGCCAGCGTGGTCATCGGCGGGGCCATGGGGGGGCGCCAGGCCTTCTACGAGGCCTTTGCCACCTGGCTTGCGGGCCAGGGCTATCGGGTGACCAGCTTTGACTACCGGGGCCATGGCGATTCCCTGCAAGGCTCTTTGCGCCAGGTGCGTGCCGACCTGTGCGACTGGGCGCGCGATTACGAGGCAGTCATCGCCCATGCCAAGGCGCAGTTGCCGGACCAGCCGCTGTTCCTGATCGGCCACAGCCTGGGCGCCCAGCTGCCGGGCCTGCTGCGCTCCCCGCAGCTGGTGGACGGCCTTTTGAGCATTGCGGCCGGCAGCGGCTACTGGCGCGACAATGCGCCCCGCCTCAAGCGCATGGTTCCCTATTTCTGGCATGTGCTGGTGCCCGTGGCCACGCGCCTGTGCGGCTACTTTCCGGGCCGGCGCCTGCGCAAGGTGGGCGACCTGCCGGCCGGCGTCATGCTGCAGTGGCGCCGCTGGTGCCTGAATCCGCGCTACAGCGTGGGTGCCGAGGGCGAGGCCGCCGCGCGCAGCTACGCCGCCGTGCGCTTTCCGGTGATGGCGCGCTGTCCATGAGCGACGACGAACTCATGACCTGGCGCGGCACCGAGCACCTGTTCGCGCTCTACGCCAATGCCCCCAGCCGCATCGAGCGCATCGAACCCAAGGCGCTGCAGTTGCGGCGCATAGGGCATTTCGGCTTCTTCCGCGCCGATATGCGCGACGCGCTCTGGGGCCGGGCCGTGGACGTGTTCTCGGGCTGGACCAAGGCGCCGGCCGCCGCGGCCCACCCGCGCTTTCCCTCACCCGCAGAGTCGCCGGCTTGACGGACGCGGGCCCCGCTTGCCATCACACTCGTTTGCCATGAGCACAGACATCCATCCTCTCGACCAGGCCGTGGCGCTCACGCCCACCGGCGCCGTTGGCCACTACCAGGGCCAGACCACGCAGGACTACTGGAACATGGTGGGCCCGTACGGCGGCATCACCGCCGCCGCGCTGGTGCAGGCCATCCAGCAGCATCCGCTGTGCCTGGGCGATCCGCTGTCCATCACCGTCAACTACGCGGCCGCGCTGGGCGCGGGGCGCTTCGATATCGAGGCCCGCCCCGTGCGCACCAACCGCTCCACCCAGCACTGGCTGCTGACCATCACCCAGCCTGACCAGGACGGTGATGCCCAGGTCGTCACCACGGCCACGGCCGTCACGGCCGTGCGGCGCAGCACCTGGGGCGGCACCGACCTGTCCATGCCCGAGGTGCCGTCGCCCGCCACCGTGCCGCGCGTGCCGCCTCTGGGCGGCGTGGAGTGGCTCAACCGCTACGACATGCGCTTTCTCGACGGCATCATTCCCCAGACCTGGGATGGCCGCGAGACCGACAGCCTCACGCGCCTGTGGGTGCGCGACGAGCCGCCGCGCGCACTGGATTTTTGCGCGCTGGCCGGCCTGGCTGACGTATTCTTCCCGCGCGTGTGGCTGCGCCGCGCACAGCGCACCCCGGCGGGCACGGTGTCCATCACCGTCTACTTCCATGCGGGGCGCGAGGAACTGGCCGCCGCAGGCACGGGCCACCTGCTGGCCCAGGCGCGCGGCCAGGAATTTCGCAACGGCTTCTTCGACCAGAGCGCGCAGCTGTGGAGCGAGGCTGGCGTGATGCTGGCGAGCAGCCACCAGATCGTGTATTTCAAGGAATAAGCAAGGCAAGACCATCATGAGCGAAACCACCCAGGACATCCTCGTGCACACCGAAGCCGGTGTCTGCACCATCACCTTCAACCGCGCAGACAAGAAGAACTCCATCACCGAGGCCATGTACGCCAGCATGGCCGATGCGCTGGCCCAGGCCGGCGAAGACGCCGCCGTGCGCTGCGTGGTCTTCCAGGGCGACATGGCCATCTTCAGCGCGGGCAACGACATTGCCGATTTCCTCAAGCAGTCGGCCGGCGGCGCCGCCAGGCCGGAGGGCGAGCAGCGCCCCGTCTGGCGCTTCCTGCACAACATCGCCGCCTTTCCCAAGCCCGTGATCGCCGCCGTCTGCGGCCCGGCCGTGGGCATCGGCACCACCTTGCTGCTGCACTGCGACCTGGTCTATGCGGGCGACAACGCGGCCTTCTCGCTGCCCTTCGTGAACCTGGGCCTGTGCCCCGAAGCGGCCTCCAGCCTGCTGCTGCCCCAGATGCTCGGCTACCACCGCGCGGCCGAGGCCCTGCTGCTGGGCGAGCCCTTCCTGGCCGAAGCCGCACTGGAGGTGGGCCTGGTCAACCGCGTCGTGCCGCCCAGCGAATGCAATGCGCTGGCCCAGGCCCAGGCCAGGAAGCTGGCCGCCAAGCCGCTGTCGGCCCTGATCGAGACCAAGCGCCTCATGAAGGCCGGCCAGTCCGGCCTGGTGCGCGAGCGCATGGCCGAGGAGGGCGCGAGCTTCGGCAAGCTGATGGGCGGGCCTGCTGCCAAGGAGGCGTTCACCGCGTTCATGGAGAAGCGCAAGCCGGATTTCAGCCAGTGCTGAAATCCACGAAGGCCTCTGAGGCGCCCGTGCAGTTCGAGCCCGAGTTCATCGCCGGGCTGCGCGAAGTGTTCGAGCGCCAGATCGCCTTCAACCAGGTGCTGGGGCTGCGCATCACCGAAGTGCTGCCCGAGCGGGTTGAAGGCCGCATCACCATGCGGCCCGAGCTCATCGGCCACGCCGCTTACCAGCGCATCCACGGCGGCGTGATCAGCGCCGGCCTGGACTCCATGGGCGGCCTGGCCGTCATGGCCGCCATCGGCGCCAAGCACATGGACGACGCGCCGCTGCAGCGCCTGCACCGCTTCTCGCGCCTGGGCACCATCGACCTGCGCGTGGACTACCTGCGCCCGGGCATAGGCAGCGAATTCATCCTGCGCGCCGAGGTGCTGCGGCTGGGTTCGCGCGTGGCCAATACGCGCATGGAATTCCTGGGGGCCGATGGCAGCTTGCTGTCCACGGGGACGGCGGCGTACATCGTTTCTTGAAGCATGGCCCGCTGACTGCGGGCCTTCTTTTTGCGTTTCTTCACCCCCAGCGCGCGCGCCACACGGCCCAGGCCGTGCCTGCGCCATAGGCGGCCATGGCCACGGCGACCAGGATGAACAGCGACTGGGCGCTGCCCAGGCCGCTGGACATGAGCCAGCCGCCGCCCACCACCACGATCAGCAGGCGCACCGTGCCGGCCAGCACGGGGGCCCAGACGCGGCCTGCGCCCAGGGAGGCGAAGTACAGCACCAGTCCCAGGCCGAACAGCCCGAAGGCCGGGCCCACGGTGCGCAGGTAGAGGTCGGCGTAGGCGCGCACGGCCGGGTCGCCGGTGAAGATGCCTGACCACAGCTGCGGCCAGACCATGACCACCAGCCCCAGCACGCCCAGCAGGGCAGCGGCCATGGCACCGCCCGACCAGGCCACGCGGCGCGCGCGGGCCACCTGGCCGGCGCCCATGGCCATGCCCACCATGGGCACGGCGGCCATGCCCACGCCGAAGGCCATGGGGATCAGCAGGAACTCCAGCCGCTGGCCTATGCCGTAGCCGGCCAGGGCCAGCGGGCCCAGGCGGGCGACCATGCCTGTCAGCAGCAGCGCGGCCAGCGCCGTTTGCACGGGGGACAGGCAGGCCAGGGCACCCACGCGCAGGATGTCGCGGAACATGGGCCAGGCCAGGCGCGGCGTGCGCCAGTCCAGCTGCAGGCGCTGTTGGCCCCATTGCAGGTAGGCCAGAAAGGCCGCCACGGCCAGCACCATGGCCACGATGTTGCCCACGGCCACGCCCGGCATGCCCCAGCGCGGCATGGGCCCCAGGCCCAGCCCCAGCGTGCCGCCGACGGCGATCTGCACCAGCGAGGCCGCAAAGATCACGGCCGACGGCATGCGCATATTGCCCGTGCCCCGCACCACCGAGGCCAGCGTATTGCACAGCCACACCAGGATGGCGCCGCTGAACAGCACGGCGCCAAAGCCTGTGGCCGCTGCCAGCACCTCGCCGCGCCCGCCCAGCCAGCCGTAGAAGGTGGCGCCGCAGAGCACGAAGATGAGCGAGTACAGCAGGCCTGCGATAGCGCCGATCACGATGGCGTGCAGGGCCAGTGCCGAGGCACGCGCGCCGTCGCCCGCACCCAGCGCGCGGCTGATGGCCGAGGACACGCCGCTGCCCATGGCACCGTTGCTCATCATCTGCGTGAGCATGGCCAGCGGAAACACCAGGGCCATGGCCGCCAGCGATACGGTTCCCAGCTGCCCCACGTAGTAGGTCTCGGCCACGGCGACCAGCACCGACATGCTCAGCGCCACCATGTTGGGCACGGCCAGGCGCATCAGGGTGGAGGCGATGGGGCCGCTGACCAACGGATGCGCGGACCCGCTGGCCGCAGCGCCAGGGGCTGCGGAGGGCAGGGCGGCGCTCATTCCGCGCTCTCCTGCGTGGCGGTTTCCAGCACGGGCAGCATGCCCAGCACCAGGCTTTCCAGCGCGCCGATCTGCTCGCTGCCGCACAGCTCGCGCACGCGCTGCTGCGCCTGGCGCCACAGGGCGGCAGCCTCGCGGATGCGGGCGCGGCCTTCGGGCGTGACCACCACGCAGCGGCTGCGCGCATCCGCGCCGGGAACCAGGTCGATGAAGCCGGCCTGCTGCAGCGTGCGCAGGTTGCGCGTCATCGTCGTGCGGTCGGTGTGCAACTGCTCGGCCAGGGCCGAGACCGTGGGCGGGCCGTCGGGCGCATTGCGTGCCTGCACCAGCAGGCTGAACTGCGTGCCGCGCAGGCCGCTGGGCGCCAGCGTGTCGTCATAGAGCTGGGAGATCTTGCGCGACAGGCTGCGCACCATGAAGCAGGTGCAGACCGGACTGGCGGCGCTTGAGGTGGAGGAGGTCATGGGGCGTGGGGCAGGTGGCCTGGAATGGAAATGAGTGTAGATGCACCTATTGATTTGCGCATGTCCGCTGCGCGACCTGCGCATGCGCGGTGTGTGATCGAGAAAGGCTTGCAAGCACATGAAACGGGAGAACCATCTCGTTACCGTTCTTGCGAGATGCCGGCATTTGTTGCCAGTTCGTGTGCGTAGCATCGGATTTTTCCGAAGGAGACCCACCCATGGCTGTTCAGAACCCGTTCTTTGGCAAGCGCGACAACGATGCTTTCACCTCCCGCAACACCCTGGGCAGCGGCACAGGCGCCGCCAGCACGGGCGGCAGCCCTTCGGGAGCCGTGATGCCCAGCTCCAGCGTGAGCAGCCCGGCATCCACCCAGCGCCAGGCCTCGCCTGTGTCGCAGGACTCCCCGGGCAGCAAGCTCACCGTGGGCCCCAACATCAAGCTCAAGGGCGTGGAGATCACCGATTGCGACACGCTGGTGGTCGAAGGCACGGTGGAGGCCACCATGGACTCGCGCGTGATCCAGATCGCCGAGCAGGGCGCCTTCCATGGCACGGCCGAGATCGATATCGCCGAGATCCATGGCGTGTTCGACGGCACGCTGACCGTGCGCGAGAAGCTGGTCATCTACGGCACGGGCAAGGTCAGCGGCAAGATCCGCTACGGCAAGGTGGTGATCGAAGAGGGCGGCGAGCTCACGGGCCAGATCGAGGCCGGCTCCTCGCCGCGTTCATCTTCGGGTTCGGCCGTGGCGTCCAGCGCCTCCAGCCTGTCCTCTTCCTCGTCGGCCGTCTCCAGCGACAGCGCCGCCAGCAGTTCCGCTGCCCTGGCTGCGGCCACCGCAGCGGCCTCGCTGCAGCCGCGCGTCACGCCGTCGCTGGCATGAGCCATCTCTGCTGCCGGAAATGAAAAAGCGACCTGCGAAGGTCGCTTTTTTCATGGCTGCAGAGGGGCTGGTTCAGCCGGCCTGCTGCTGCTTGCGTTCTGCATTGCGCTCGGCCGCTGCGCGCCAGGAGCGCACCTGATCGTTGTCCGGCAGCGACTGGGGCTTGCCCTGGCCGTCGATGGCCACGTAGGTCAGCAGGGCCTCGGTCACCTTGACGAAGCGGCCCTGGTCGGCAAAGCGCTCGGCATAGACCTCGACATCGACCGTGACCGAGGTGCGGCCCACGCGCTGCACGCTGGAGTAGAACGACAGGATGTCGCCCACGCGCACGGGCTGCTTGAAGATGAACTCGTTCACGGCCACGGTGACCATGCGGCTCTGGCCCAGGCGCGAGGGCAGCACGGAACCTGCCAGGTCGACCTGCGCCATGACCCAGCCGCCGAAGATGTCGCCATTGGCGTTGACATCGGCGGGCATGGGAATGACCTTGAGAACCAGCTCCTTGTCTGCGGGCAAGGGATGGGGCGGGAGGTCGGGGCGGGGCGGCATGGGCACAATCGGGTCAATATAACAACCGAGAATTGTCTTTCATGCGACGCGAGAGCGCTTCCCCTACGGATTTACCCTTAGTTCCAACCCCGGCACCGTCGCGGGACTGGAACGCGCTGCGGCGCCTGCTGCCCTACCTGTGGCAATACAAGTGGCGCGTGCTGGCGGCGCTGGGCTTCATGATCGGGGCCAAGCTCGCCAACGTGGGCGTGCCGGTGCTGCTCAAGCACCTGGTCGATGCGCTGGATCTGAAGGCCGGCGACGCCCGCGCGGTGCTCGTCGTGCCCGTGGCCCTGTTGCTGGCCTACGGGCTGCTGCGCTTTTCCAGTTCGCTGTTCACCGAGTTGCGCGACCTGGTCTTTGCCAAGGCCACGCAGGGCGCCTCGCGGGCGATTGCGCTGTCCACCTTCGAGCACCTGCATGCGCTGAGCCTGCGCTTTCACCTGGAGCGCCAGACCGGCGGCATGACGCGCGACATCGAGCGCGGCGTGCGCAGCACCGAATCGCTTATCTCGTATTCGCTCTACAGCATCCTGCCCACCTTCATCGAGATGGCGCTGGTGCTGGGCATCCTGGCGCTGCGCTTCGACATCTGGTTCGCGGTCATCACGCTGGCGGCGCTGGTGTTCTACATCACGTTCACCGTCACGGTGACCGAGTGGCGCACGCGCTTTCGGCGCGAGGCCAATGCCCAGGAGTCGGCGGCGCACACCAAGGCCATCGACTCGCTGCTGAACTACGAGACCGTCAAGTACTTCGGCAACGAGGGCTTCGAGGCGCGGCGCTATGACGAGAACCTGGAGGCGCTGCGCCGCGTGCGCCTCAAGAGCCAGACCACGCTGAGCATGCTCAACTGCGGGCAGCAGCTGATCATCGCCACGGCCCTGGTCGCCATCCTCTGGCGCGCCACGCAGGGTGTGGTGGACGGGCGGCTGTCGCTGGGCGACCTGGTCATGGTCAATGCCTTCATGATCCAGCTCTACATCCCGCTGGGCTTTCTGGGCGTGATCTACCGCGAGATCAAGCAGAGCCTGACCGACCTGGAGCGCATGTTCACCCTCATGGACAAGGAACGCGAGGTGGCCGATGCGCCCGGCGCCAGGCCCCTGCCGGCCGACGGCGCACCGCCCGAGCTGCGCTTCGAGCATGTGGACTTCGCCTATGACCCCGAGCGGCCCATCCTCAAGGACGTGAGCTTCACCATTCCCGCCGGCAAGACCGTGGCCGTGGTCGGCCCTTCGGGCTCGGGCAAGAGCACGCTGGCGCGGCTGATCTTCCGCTTCTACGACGTGCAGTCCGGCCATGTGCGCATTGCCGGGCACGACCTGCGCGAGCTGACCCAGGACAGCGTGCGCGGCGCTGTGGGCATCGTGCCGCAGGACACGGTGCTCTTCAACGACACGGTGGAATACAACATCGCCTACGGCCGCCCCGGCGCCAGCCGCGACCAGGTGGTGGCGGCCGCGCGCGCAGCGCGCATCCACGACTTCATCGAGGCCACGCCCCAGGGCTATGCCACGCGCGTGGGCGAGCGCGGCCTCAAGCTGTCGGGCGGCGAAAAGCAGCGGGTGGCGATTGCGCGCACCCTGCTCAAGGACCCGCCCATCCTGATCTTTGACGAGGCGACCTCGGCGCTGGACTCGGCCAACGAGCGCGCCATCCAGGCCGAGCTGCAAAGCGCCGCGCGCAACAAGACTGCGCTGGTGATTGCCCACCGCCTGTCCACCGTGGTCGATGCGCACGAGATCCTGGTCATGGATGCCGGGCGCATCGTCGAGCGCGGCACCCACGCCCAGCTGGTCGCGGCGGGCGGGCGCTATGCGGACATGTGGGCGCTGCAGCAAAGCGGGGAGCCCGCCGTGCTGTAGCGCGGTGCGGCCGAGGGACCGGGCGGCCGGGCGGCCGGGTGGCCGGGCGCCTGGACGGCTTCAGGGCTTGAGGTGCGTGACCAGGAACTGCTCCATGGCCTCGTAGAACTCGAACTTGTTCTCGTCGTTGTGAAAGCCGTGGCCCTCGTTGTCCTTGACCATGTACTGCACCTCGACGCCGCGCTCGCGCAGCGCCTTCACCACCTGGTCGCTCTCGTCCTTGTTCACGCGCGGATCGCGCGCGCCCTGGGCGATGAACAGCGGGGCCTTGATGCGGTCCACATGCAGGGCCGGCGAGGTGGCGGCCAGGCGCTCCCTGTCGCGCTCGGGATCGCCCACCATGGCGTGCATCTGGTCCAGCAGCGGCTTCCAGTAGGGCGGAATGGTCTTCATGAAGGTGAACAGGTTGGACACGCCCACATAGTCCACGGCCGCCGCATACAGGTCGGGCGTGAAGGCCACGCCGGCCAGTGTGGCATAGCCTCCATAGCTGCCGCCGTAGATGCCGATGCGCGCAGGGTCGGCAATGCCCTGGTCGATCAGCCAGTGCACGCCGTCCGTGATGTCGTCCTGCATCTTCAGGCCCCATTGGCCGAATCCCGCTTCCCAGAATGCGCGGCCATAGCCCGTGGAGCCCCGGAAGTTCACCTGCAGCACGCAGAACCCCCGGTTGGCGAGGAACTGCACCTCGGGGTTGTAGCCCCAGCCGTCGCGGGCCCAGGGGCCGCCGTGCGGGTTGATGATGCAGGCCAGGTTCCGGGGCTCGCGGCCGGCCGGCAGGGTCAGGTAGCCGTGGATGGTCAGGCCGTCGCGGCTGGTGTAGCTGACGGGCTGCACGCGCGACATGGCGGACTCGGGAATGGCAGGGTTGATGTCGGCCAGCTTGGTCAGCGCATCGGCGGCCGCGTCGTAGATGTAGCGCGCGCCCGGCGTGCGGTCGTTGAAGGCGGCGACGATGAACTTGTCCTCGGCGCGGTTGGCGCCCTGGATGGCGAAGTCGTAGCCCGGCAGCTGCGCGGCCAGCCGGCCGTAGAGGGCTTCGGTCTCGGCATCGAAGAAGCGGTACTGCGGCTTGTCGGTCTGGTAGGCGGCCAGGGTCAGCACGCGGCGCTTGCGCGAATAGGCCGCCGCGCCCAGATCGACTTCCTCGGGCACGAAGATTTCCTCTTCCTCGTCGGGCCGGGCCGGGTCGATGACCACCAGGGCCAGCTTGTCGCGGCCCCGGTTGGACAGGGCGTAGAGCTTTTGGTCGTCGAAGGTGAAGAAGGCCGGGCTGACGCTGGTGCGGTAGTCGGTGGTGATCAGGGTCTGGAACTCGCCGGCCTCGTCGTCGCGGTAAAGCAGGGCGCTGTTCAGGCCGTCACTGGCCACGGCGGCCCGCACGCGGCCCGCATGGTCGGTCTGCCAGCCGACGATGTTGCCGGGGTTCTGCGCCACCAGTTGCGCCGCGCCCGTGTGCACGTTAACGCGGTACACGTCGAAGACCTCGGCATCGCGCTGGTTGTGGCTGATCAGCACATGGTCGGGGTCGTCTTCCAGGTCGTCCTCGATGCTGGCGCGCACGCCGTCCCAGGGCGTCAGGTCGGTGGCTTCGCCGCTGCGCGCGTTGACCGCCAGCACATGGAAGTTCTCGTCGCCGCCGAAGTCCTTCTGGTAGAGCACCACGTCCGAGCCCTTCCAGAAGAAGTTGCTGATGTCGCGCTCGGTCTCGGCCGTGATGCGGCGCGGCTCGCCCACAGGGGTGCTGCCCTCCAGCGCCTGCACATGAATGTTCATGCGCGCCGGATGGCCTTCCACGCTGACGGGCTGCATGAAGCCCAGCATGCTTCCGTCATCGGCCAGGCGGAAGAAGCCGCGTTCCGGATTGCGGAAGAAGTCCTTGATCGGATAGGCCTGCGGAGCCTGCGCATCGGCGCTGGCATCCCGTGCCAGGTTGAGGATGTGGGCGGCCATGGCGGGGTGTCGGGAAAACGTCGGCAAGGGTGACCTCCTGGGTTGCAGCGGCAGGGGAAAAAGGGAGCCGGCCATGATGCCATGGCGATGTATACAAACAGGCGGGTCACTGTCTTTGCTGGGATTGTTTGTATACATTTGATTGGTATTTTCCCGTGTTTTTGCGGAAAAATGCACCATGAATCGCCTTGGATGTATACATTCACGCCATTCCATCCAGACAAAGCCCCATGAGCCCCCAGCTTGCCCCCGCCGCCTCCGAAGCGGAAAGCCACTCCCAGGTCATCAAGGCCCAGCTGCAACTGCGCGAGATGATTCTTGCGGGCGAACTGCCCGCAGGCGAGCGCATCGCCGAGCTGACCGTGGTGCAGCGCCTGGGCATCTCCCGCACGCCGGTGCGCGCCGCGCTGATGCGGCTGGAGCAGGAAGGCCTGCTCGAAGCCATGGCCGGCGGGCGCGGCTACCGCGTGCGGCTGTTCTCCGAGGCCGATGTGGCCGATGCCATCGAGCTGCGCGGCACGCTGGAAGGCCTGGCCGCGCGCTGGGCGGCCGAGCGCGGCGTGGCCGAGCCGCTGCTGGCGCAGGCCGGCCGCTGCCTCGATGCCATCGACCGTGTGCTGGAGGCGGCCGACTGGGGCGATGAGGCCTTCTCGCGCTATGTGGCGCTGAACTCCGAATTCCACGACCTGCTGCACTCCATGGCCGGCAGCAGCGTCATGCAGCGCGAGCTGGAGCGCGTGGTGCGCATGCCCTTCGCCTCGCCCTCGGGCTTTGTGCTGGCGCGGGCCGAATCGCCGCGTGCGCGCCACAGCCTGATGGTGGCCCAGGACCAGCACCGCCAGGTGCTGGACGCCATTGCCGCACGCGAAGGCGCCCGGGCCGAGGCGCTGATGAAGGAGCACTCGCGCATTGCGCGCCGCAACCTGCGCGAGGCCGTGAGCGAGCCCGGCAGCCATGCGGTTCCTGGCGTGCAGTTGATCCGAGCCTGATCCGCGCTTGATCTGCGCTTGATGTGCGATTGATACGCGCCGGCGGCCTCGGCCGCCCGTGCCCCAGCCACCGCAGCGCCAAGGACTGCGGACCCCACCCATAAAGGAGACCCCCCATGAGCACATTCCCCAAGAACACCTGGTACGTGGCCGCCACGTCCGACGAGATCCAGGACAAGCCGCTGGGCCGTCGCATCTGCGGCGAGCGCATTGCGTTCTACCGCGCGCAGCACGGCATTGCCGCCGTGGAGGATTTCTGCCCGCACCGCGGCGCGCCCCTGTCGCTGGGCTTTGTCTGCGAGGGCAAGCTGGTCTGCGGCTACCACGGGCTGGAGATGGGCTGCGACGGCAAGACCATTGCCATGCCGGGCCAGCGCGTGCGCGGCTTCCCCGAGATCCGCAGCTATCCCGTCGAGGAACGCCACGGCTTCATCTGGGTCTGGCCTGGCGACAAGGCGCTGGCCGATGCCGCCCTGATTCCGAAGCTGCCCTGGCACGACAACCCCGAATGGGCCTACGGCGGCGGCATGTTCCACATCCAGGCCGACTACCGGCTGATGATCGACAACCTCATGGACCTGACGCACGAGACCTATGTGCACGCCAGCTCCATCGGCCAGGCCGAGATCGACGAGACGCCCTGCAAGACCGAGACGCGCGGCGAGGGCGCCGATGTCGAGGTCGTCACCAGCCGCTTCATGAACCACATCCCCGCCCCCCCGTTCTGGAAGATGGCGCTGCGCAGCAACGGCCTGGCCGACGAGGTGCCCGTGGACCGCTGGCAGGTCTGCCGCTTCACCCCGCCCAGCCATGTGCTGATCGAGGTCGGCGTGGCCCATGCAGGCCACGGCGGCTACGACGCGCCCGACGAACACAAGGTCTACAGCATGGTGGTGGACTTCATCACGCCCGAGACCGAGGAGTCCATGTGGTACTTCTGGGGCATGGCGCGCCGCTTCAATCCGGGCGATGCCGAAGTCACCGACCGCATACGCGAGGGCCAGCACAAGATCTTCAGCGAAGACCTGCAAATGCTGGAGCTGCAGCAGCGCAACCTCAGTGCCCACCCCGACCGCAAGCTGCTCAAGCTCAACATCGATGCGGGCGGCGTGCAGTCGCGCAAGGTCATCGACAAATGGATTGCGCAGGAGCAGCAGGCGGCGGCGGTGGCCGCAGCAGCGGCCCAGCCTGCCGCCGCCGTGGCCTGAGGCTGCCGGCATGGCCAGGCCAGCAGGAGCGGGCGGCGCCGGGGATGGGGTAACCTCGGCGGGCTTCAACCCCAGGGCCGCAAGGCCTGCCGCCACCGATGGTCCACTCCGCCTCCGATCCGCTTTCCATCGACCTCTACGACCAGCCGGGCCATCTGATCCGGCGCGCGCAGCAGATCGCGGCGCAGCTGTTCCGCGACGTGCTGGGGCCGGACGTGACGCCCGTGCAGTACGCCATCCTGCGCATGCTGCAGGAAAAGCCGGGCATCGACCAGGTGACGCTGGCGCGGCTGGTGGCGCTGGACAACTCCACCACGGCCGACATCGCGGCGCGCCTGGAGGCCAAGGGCTGGGTGCTGCGCGAGATCCTGCCCCGGCGCCAGCGGCGCCTGACGCTCACGGCCGAGGGCGAGACCATGCTGGCCGGCTTCGTGCCCAATGTCCACGAACTGCACAAGCGCATGCTGGCCGCGCTCGAACCCCAAGAGCAGGCCGAGTTCAAGCGCCTGCTGCGCAAGTTCGTGCAGCTGCACGACGCACGCGACACCCTCGACGCGTCCTCATCCGACTGACGGCGGCCCGGCCGCCTCCGCGTCCGAGTCTGCGCGGCCCCGCCTGATCGGGGAAATCCCGGTATCTGGCGCAGATTTTCATTCAGTAAACTGAATCACATTCAGCATACGTAATGATGTGCTGAGAACACAAGAAAGCTCCCATAGAGCTTCAACCCAAGGAGACCCGCGATGACTGCCTCTACCCCTGTCCCATGGCTGCAGCGGCCTTGCGCCTCCGCATCGGCCAACTGCCCGTTGCGGGAGCTGCGGCCATGAGCGCCGACCTGCGCGCCAGCGTCGACCAGCGGCCCATGACACGCTTCCAGTGGTCGGTCATAGCCCTGTGCATGGTGCTCAACATGATCGACGGCTTCGACGTCCTGGTCATGGCCTTCACGGCCTCGGCCGTGTCGGTGCACTGGCAGCTCAGCGGAGCCCAGCTGGGCTTTCTGCTCAGTGCGGGCCTGTTCGGCATGGCGGGCGGATCGCTGCTGATCGCGCCCTGGGCCGACCGGCTGGGCCGCCGGCCGCTGATCCTGGCCTGCCTGGCCCTCTCGGGCGTGGGCATGCTGGGCTCGGCCTTCAGCCACAGCGCCATCCAGCTTGCTGCGCTGCGCGTGCTCACGGGCCTGGGCGTGGGCGGCATCCTGGCCTGCAGCAACGTGATTGCCAGCGAATACGCCTCGCAGCGCTGGCGCAGCCTGGCCGTCACCCTGCAGTCCACGGGCTATGCGCTGGGCGCCAGCATTGGCGGCTCCATCGCGGTGTGGCTGCTGGGGCGCCATGACTGGCGCGCGGTCTTCCTGTTCGGCGGCTGCGTGACGCTGGGCGTGCTGGTCCTGGCCTGGTGGCGACTGCCCGAGTCCATGGACTTCCTGCTGGCGCGGCGCCCGGCCGGCGCGCTGCAGCGGCTCAACGCCCTGGTCGGCCGGCTGGGCCTGCCCGCATTGGCTGCGCTGCCGCCTGCCGCGCCCGCATCGGCGGGGCCGGCGCGGCGGGGCCCGCTGCAGCTGTTCGCGCCGGGCCTGCGCCGGCCCACGCTGCTGGTCTGGCTGTCGTTCTTCGCGGTGATGTTCGGCTTTTACTTCGTCATGAGCTGGACGCCCAAGCTGCTGGCCGCCTCGGGCCTCACGCCCGAGCAGGGCGTGACCGGGGGCGTGCTGCTGAGCCTGGGCGGCATCCTGGGCGCCACCTTGCTGGGCCTGCTGGCGGCGCGCTATCCCGTGCACCGCGCACTGGCCGGCTTCATGCTGGCCACGGCCGTGCTGCTGTGCTTCATCGTGAGCAATCCGGGCTCGCTGCTGCTGTCGTATGCGCTGGCTTTTCTGATCGGCGTCTTCGTCAACGGCTGCGTGGCGGGGCTCTATGCCATCGCGCCCATGGTCTATGGCGGCGAGGTGCGCGTGACCGGCGTTGGCTGGGGCATAGGCATAGGGCGCATCGGCGCCATCGTCTCGCCCATGGTCGCGGGCTCGCTGCTCGACGCCTCCTGGTCGGCCAGCCAGCTGTACGTGGGCTATGGCGCGGCCTTTGTGTTCGCGGCCTGCATCGTATCGCTGCACCGGTTGCAAGGGCCCGAAGCCGGCAGGCCCGCAGCTGCAGGCCGCGCGCTGTCGGCGCATTGACCACGAACCGCAGACAGGAAAGAGAAACCCATGACCGAATGCACCACCGCACCCTCACCTGTGCCCGCCTTTCCGCTGGACCAGTGGTATGTCGCCGGCTTTGCCTGGGAGCTGCAGGACGCGCCACTGGCGCGCACCCTGCTGGGCCGGCCCGTCGTGCTGTTTCGCACGCCCGATGGCAGCGTCGCCGCGCTGGAAGACCGCTGCTGCCACCGCGAGCTGCCGCTGTCCTGCGGCACGGTGGAGGCGCGCGGCCTGCGCTGCGGCTACCACGGCCTGCTGTTCGACCGCGCCGGGCAGTGCCTGGAGATTCCGGGCCAGCAGCGCATACCGCCCAAGGCCTGCGTCAAGTCCTTCGACCTGCGCGAGCGTGATCAGATCCTCTGGATCTGGATGGGCGCCACGCCCGATTCCGTGCCCGCGCATGAGCCGCCCGCCTATCCCGTGCACGGCGATGCGCGCTACCGCTTCGGCGGCGATGTCTACCACTACGACGCGCCCTACCAGCTCATCCACGACAACCTGCTGGACCTCAGCCACCTGGGCTATGTGCACCTCAAGACCATCGGTGGCAATGCCGGCGTCCACATGAATGCCGAGCTCAAGGTGCGCCAGGAGGGCGACAGCGTCACCGTGCTGCGCTGGATGCCCGACTCCGACCCGCCGCCCACCTATGCGGCGGCCTGGCCGTTCGCGGGCCGCATCGACCGCTGGCAGGAGGTGGAGTTCCACCCCTCGCATGTGCGCATCTGGACCGGCGCCATGGACGCAGGCAGCGGGCAGCTCGACGATCCGCAGCGCGAAGGCTTTCACATGCGGGGGTTTCACGGCGTGACGCCGGAGACCGAGCATTCGGCCCACTACTTCTGGACCATTGCCACCAACCCGCATCCCGACATGCAGGACACCACGCGCCTGGTCATCGACCAGACGGCCGCCACCTTCGAGGAGGACAAGGTCGTCATCGAGGCCCAGTTCCGCAACCAGCAGCGCTTTGGCGCGCGCCCCGTCATCGACATCCACGTGGACGCCGGCCCCAACCGCGCGCGCCGCGTCATCCACCGGCTGCGCGAGGCCAGCGCCCGTGCGCTGGCGGCGGCCTGATTTTTCCGAACCCCTCCATTCCCACGTTTCCCCATGCAAGCCCATCCCATCCTTCAGGTGCGCGTCGCGCGCAAATGCGCCGAGGCGCAGGACATCTGCAGCCTTGAACTCGTGCCGCTGGACGGCGAAAGCCTGCCCGCCTTCACGGCCGGCTCCCACATCGACCTGCACCTGCCCGGTGGCCTGGTGCGCCAGTACTCGCTGTGCAACGACCCGCAGGACACGGGCCGCTATGTGGTCGGCGTGCTGCGCGAGGCCGCCTCGCGCGGCGGCTCGGCCGCCGTGCACGAACAGGTGCAGGAAGGCCAGCAGATCGCCATTGGCGCGCCGCGCAACCACTTCGCGCTGCATGCGGGCCAGCCCGCACGGCATCTGCTGCTGGCCGGCGGCATAGGCATCACGCCCGTGCTGGCCATGGCGCGCCAGCTGGCGCGCGAGGGCGCCGATTTCGAACTGCACTACTGCGCGCGTTCGCGCGAGCGCATGGCCTTCACGGCCATGCTGCAGTCCATGCCCTGGGCCGACCGCGTGCACCTGCATGTGGATGGCGAGGGTGCGCTCGACATGGCGCAACTGCTCGGTGCCCCGCAGGCAGGCCTGCACCTGTATGTCTGCGGCCCGCGCGGATTCATGGACGCGGCCCTGGGCCATGCCCGCGCGTCGGGCTGGGGCGAGGACAGCCTGCACTACGAGTTCTTCGCGGGCGAGGCCGTGCAGCGCGAGGGCGATGCCGGGTTCGAGATCGAGATCGCCAGCACCGGCCAGGTGGTGCGCGTGGCGCCCGAGCAGACCGTCGTCCAGGCGCTGGCCGGCATCGGCGTGGAGGTGCAGACCTCGTGCGAGCAGGGCGTGTGCGGCACCTGCCTCACGCGTGTGCTCTCGGGCGAGCCCGAGCACCGCGACATGTACCTGACCGAGGACGAGCAGGCCGCCTGCGACCAGTTCCTGCCCTGCTGCTCGCGCGCGAAATCCGCCCGGCTGGTGCTGGACCTGTAGGGCGGCACCGCGCAGGGCCCCTGGCGGGTGGACAATGGGTTTCTCCTTGCCCACAGCCCGTTGAAGCCGCTGATTTCCCCGCGGCAGCGGGCGCCGCTCTTTCGCCATGCAACCTGCCCTGCTTGTCCTGAACTTCAACGCCGAAGGCCATCTGCGCCAGATGGCCCAGGCCTTTCCCTCCTTCGACCTGCTCTACGCGCCCGACGCCAGCCAATGCGAGGCGGCTCTCGCCGAGCACGGCGCACGCATCCAGGCCGTGCTGACCATCGGCTCCATCGGCCTGTCGGCCGCGCAGATGCAGCGCATGCCTGCGCTGCGGCTGGTCTGCGCACTGGGCGCGGGCTACGAGAACATCGATGTCGCCCATGCGCAGGCCCATGGCATTGCCGTGGGCAATGGCGCGGGCACCAATGACGACTGCGTGGCCGACCACGCCATGGGCCTGCTGATCGCCTCCGTGCGCGGCCTGGTGCGCCTGGACCGCGCCACGCGCGACGGCGTCTGGCGCACCGCCATGCCGCTGCCGCCCAATGTCTCGCACAAGCGCCTGGGCATCCTGGGCATGGGCGCCATCGGCGCCAAGATCGCCCAGCGCGCGCTGGGCTTCGAGATGGAGATCGGCTACCACAACCGCAGCCAGCGCAGCGAGCTGCCACACCGCTACTTCGGCGATCTGCTGTCCCTGGCGCAATGGGCCGATGTGCTGCTGGTCGCCACGCCGGGCGGCCCGGGCACGCGCCACCTCATCAACACGCAGGTGCTGGATGCGCTGGGCCCGCAGGGCCATCTGGTCAATATCGCGCGCGGCAGCGTGGTCGATACCGCCGCCCTGGCCGCCGCCGTGCGCGAAGGCCGCCTTGCCGGCGCGGGCCTGGATGTCTACGAAAGCGAACCCGCGCCCCCGGCCGAACTGCTGGACCTGGACGCCGTGGTGCTCACGCCCCATGTGGGCGGCTGGTCGCCCGAAGCCGTGCAGGCCTCGGTGGACCGCTTCATCGCCAACATGCGCTGCCACCTGGAAGGCCGCCCGCTGGTCTCGCCCGTCACGGCCTGAGGCTGGATTCAGCCCTTTACCTCCCAAGGGCTGCTGCCAGGTGCAGCAGTCCCATGACCAGGCAGATGGCCGAGGACACATGCCAGAAGCGGTCGCTGTTGTCCGGGAATCGCGGCTTCAGCCACGGATAGGCCACGGCCCGCGCCACCAGCACCAGGCCGGCCCCGGCCAGCACCGGGCGCATGAAGGGCAGGGGACCCAGCAGGCCCGTGCCTGCCAGCGCATACCCCGCCAGCAGCGACAGCACCACGCCGATGGCCGCCGACACCAGTGGCGGATACCAGTGCCCGGCCTCGGCCATGCGCGCCATGCGCTCGCCGGCACCCATGAGCCGCAGCCCACGTCCCCCCCAGACGATGCAGGCGAAGTGGGCCAGCGCGGCCGCCGTGTCGAACAGGGCGGCGGCCAGGGCCAGCAGTTGCACGCCCTTCACGCCAGGGCTTCCCACGCGCCGGTGTGCTGATGTTTCTTCATGGTGTATTCCTTGGGATTTGCTGCAATGGCCGGCCACTGTAGTGCTTAAACTCCGGGCAGAAAACTCGCCTTGTGCTCAGGTTTTGCCGCATGCCCTCCCATACCTCCGCTACCACTGAATCCCAGAGAAGAAGACAGCCCGTACAGGCCCGTGCGCAGCGCACGCTGCAGGCCATTCTTCAGGCAGCAGCTCAGATTCTGGTCAAGGAGGGCGAAGCCGCGCTCACCACCAACCGCATTGCCGAGCGCGCAGGTGTCTCCATCGGCACGCTCTACCAGTACTTCCCCGACAAGCAGGCCGTCTTCCGTGCCATGGTCGATGGCCAGCGCCGTGCGGCCGTCGCGGCCATCGAGACCTGGCTGGAGCAGGCGTCGGAGCAGGGCCTGCCGCGCGAGGCCGTGGCGCGCGGCGTGGTCGCCTGCATCGTCGAGGGCTTTGCGGGTCGCACGCCTGCGCGGCGCAAGCTGGCGCGCTTTGCCTGGCGCCAGGATGGTGACGAGCGCATTGCCCTGTCCATGCGCGAGACCGCCGAGCGCATGGCCGCGCACCTGCAGCGCTGGGGTGGCCCCTCGCTGTCCTATGCGCGCCTTTACGTGGCCACGCGGGCCGTGCTGGGCACGGTGCGCTTCGCCTCGCTGGAGGCCTCGCCGCTGATTGCCTCGGGCGCACTGGAGGAGCTGCTGTGCGAGATGGGGACAGACATGTTGCTGGGTGGCGTGCAGGGCGCCGGCGCTGCTGCCTCATAGAGGCTGTTCCATTCGCCGAGGCCATCATGGGGCATGGCGTTCGTTGATGGCGTGCCGGAGGCCCGGGCCGTTCCTGCGCAGGAGGATGGCAAAAAAAAAGGCCCCGCAGAGCGGGGCCTTTTGCTTCTACCGGAGTGTGCGATCAACCGATAGCATTCTAACGAGTTCGCGCGGCAATGGCTTTCTCCGCCACATCCACCAGGTCGGCGCCGACCTGCTGCTTCCACTTGTCGTAGACGGGGCGCGTGGCCTTGACGAAGGCTTCGCGCTCGGCCGGCGTGAGCTGGGTCACGGTCACGCCGTTGGCGGCCAGGTCCTTGAGCAGCGGCTTGTCGGCCTCGATCATGCCCTTGCGCGCGATCACGATCTGCTCCTTGGCGGCGTCGACGGCGGCCTGGCGCACGATGTCCTGGTCTTCCTTGGTCCAGGTGGCCCAGATGTCCTTGTTGACCACGAAGATCAGCGGATCGTTGATGTAGCCCCACAGCGTCAGATGCTTCTGGCCCACGGACTGCAGCTTGGCGGCCATGTAGACCGAGACGGGGTTTTCCTGGCCGTCCACGGCGCCGCTGGCCATGGCGGGCTGGGCATCGGCCCAGCTCATCTGCGTGGGGTTGGCGCCCAGCGCGGTGAAGGTGTCCAGGAACAGCGGCGAGCCCACGACGCGGATCTTCAGGCCCTTGAGGTCGGCAGGGGTCTTGATGGCGTGCTTGGAGTTGCTGATCTCGCGGTAGCCGTTCTCGCCCCAGGCCAGCGGCACCACGCCGGCCTTTTCCAGGCGCTGGAACAGGCGCTTGCCGGGCTCGCCATGCGTGAGCGCGTCGGCGGCGGCGTAGTCGGGCATGAGGAAGGGCAGGGCGAACAGGTTCAGCTCCTTGATCTGGGGCGACCAGTTCAGCGTGGAGCCCACGGCCATGTCGATCACGCCCTGGCGCAGCGCGCTGAATTCGCGCGTCTGGTCGCCCTGGATCAGGGACACGCCCGGGTAGAGCTTGATGTTGATGCGGCCGTTGGTGCGCTCGCGCACCTTGTTGGCCCAGATCTCGCCGCCCTTGCCCCAGGGAAAGGCCGTGCCCAGCACCAGCGACATGCGGTACTCGCTCTTGTACTTGGCCTGGGCATGGGCCATCAGGGGTGCAGAAGACAGGGCCAGGGCCGCTGCTGCGGCCAAGCCGCTGGCGAGGAAGCTGCGAAGTTTCATTGCGAAGGTCTCCTTGTTGAATTTTTGGGAAATCAGTAGCCCAGACGGGCGGGCAGCCACAGGGCGAGCTGCGGGAAGGCGATCACGGCGATCATCACCAGGAACATGGCCAGCAGCATGGGGCCGACCCAGCGCACGGTGGACTCCATGCGCACGCCCGCGATGCGGCAGGACACCATCAGGTTCACGGCCAGCGGCGGCGTGAACTGGCCCAGCGCCACCTTGAGCGTGAGGATGACGCCGAACCACACCGGGTCCCAGTTGTAGTGCTGCATGATCGGCAGCAGCAGCGGCACGAAGATCAGGAAGATGGAGATGCCGTCCAGGAACATGCCCACGGTGATCAGCAGCAGGATCAGCAGCGCCATCACGCCGTACTCGCCCAGGCCCGAGTCCACGATGGCCTTGGCCACCGGATCGATCACGCCCAGCGTGGACAGCGAGAACGCGAAGATGCCGGCCAGCGACACCACCAGCAGGATCACGGCCGACAGCTCGCCGGCCTCGCGCAGGATGGGGTAGAGGTCGCGCAGCGTGATGGTGCGGTGGATCACCATGCCCACGAACAGGCCGTAGAACACGGCCACCACGGCGGCCTCGGTGGGGGTGAACCAGCCGGCGCGCATGCCGCCCAGGATCAGCACCGGAGCGGCCAGGCCCCAGGAGGCCTCGCGCAGGCTGCGCCAGAACGGCGGGCGCGGCATGGACGATTCCAGCGCACCCATCTTGTGCTTGCGCGACATCCAAACGGCGGGAATGATCAGCGCCACGCCGGCCAGGATGCCGGGGATCATGCCGGCCGCAAACAGCGCCGGCACCGAGGCGCCGGGCACCAGCACCGAGTAGATGATGAAGGCCACGGACGGCGGGATCAGGATGTCGGTGGCCGCAGCCGCGCCCACCACGCTGGCCGAGAAGCTGCCCGGATAGCCGGCGCGGCTCATGGCCGCGATCATCACGCCGCCCACGGCGGCGGCATTGGCCGGACCCGAGCCCGAGATGCCGCCCAGGAACATGGCCACGGCAATCGCCACCAGGGGCAGCATGCCGGGGCCGCGGCCCACGATGGCCACGGCGAAGTTCACCAGGCGCAGCGCCACGCCAGAGCGGTCGAAGATCGAGCCCACGAGCACGAACATCGGAATCGCCAGCAGCGGGTACTTGCCCAGGCCCGCATAGAAGTTCTGCGGCACGGCCAGCAGGCCGAACCACTGCGTGTCGGGGCTGGCCAGCGCGATGGCGGCGGCGCCCGCCAGGCCCAGGGCCGCGCCGATCGGCACGCCCAGGAACATCAGGCCCAGGAAGGCGATGAAGAGCAGGGTTGCGATCATTGCGCCTTCTCCCCGGTGCTGTCATCGAAGGCGCCAGGGCGGCCCTGGCGCTGGAACAGCTGCAGCGCGCGCACCGTGATCAGAGCCGAGCAAATCGGCAGCCACATCGAATACCACCACTGCGGCACGCCGATGCCGGGCGAGGTTTCCTCGAACCGGTAGTCGTCCCAGACCACGCGCACGCTCAGTGCGGCGATCACGGCGAACAGCAGGGCCACCATCAGCGTGCCGAAGCGCGCCAGGCGCTTCCTGCGCAGGGCGCTGCCGCCTTCGGCGAAGTACTCGATGCGGATATGGGCGTTGCGCGCCACGGCCGCCGAGCCCGCGACCATGGCCAGCAGGATCATCAGGAAGACCGAGATTTCCTCGGTCCAGGCGAAGGAGGAGGAGGTGAAGTAGCGCACCAGCACATTGGCGAAGGTGATCAGGGCCAGCAGGGCCATGATCACCACGGTGAGCCAGTCCTCGATGCGCAGCGAACGCGGCTCGTCCGGCTGCGAAGGCGTCTCAGCGGCGCCGTTTTCGGTGGGAGGGGATGACATGGACGCGGGGAGTCAGAAAATTACACATGGCGGGGCAGATGCAGTCACTGAGCTTCCTCGGCGTCGTGTGCCGGGGGCCGTGAGGAAAAAATGTCACATTGGGTAAATGCGGCGCAGCGCCATTATGTGCGCATCCATGCGGTGTGCCAGAGGGACCATCCCTGCCCTGTCAGGCACCCGTCACGGCCCGGCGGATAATGGCGGGCATGGAAACCAAATGGCTAGAAGATTTCGTCAGCCTGGCTGAAACACGCAGTTTCAGCCGCTCCGCCCAACTGCGGCACGTGACGCAACCTGCGTTCTCGCGCCGCATCCAGGCACTGGAGGCCTGGGCCGGCACCGACCTTGTGGACCGCAGCTCCTACCCGACCCGGCTCACGCCGGCCGGCAAGACCATGTATGACCAGGCGCTGGAGATGCTGCAGTCGCTGCAGAGCACGCGCACCATGCTGCGTGCCCACGTCAGCGCGGGCAAGGGCATGGTGGGGTTTGCGGTGCCGCACACGCTGGCCTTCACTTTCTTCCCGAACTGGGTCTCCAGCGTGCAGGCCAAGTTCGGGCCGTTCCGCAGCCGGCTGTTCGCGCTCAACGTGCATGACGCCGTGATGCGCCTGGTCGAAGGCGGCTGCGACCTGCTGATCGCCTACTTCCATCCGTCCCAGCCCTTCCAGCTTGACCCGGCGCGCTACGAGATGGTCAGCCTGGGCCATGAGGTGCTCGCCCCCTACGCCAAGCCCGACGCCGACGGCCTGCCGCTGCACCAGCTGCCGGGCCGCCAGGGCCAGCCGCTGCCTTATCTGGGCTATGCGCCCGGCGCCTACCTGGGCCGGGTGACGGAGCTCATCCTCAAGGAAGCGGCCGAGGCCGTGCACCTGGAACGTGTCTACGAGACCGACATGGCCGAAGGCCTCAAGGCGATGGCGCTGGAAGGCCATGGCGTCGCCTTCTTGCCGTTCAGCGCCGTGCGCAACGAGCTGGAGGCCGGGCGCCTGGTCAGCGCCGCGCCTGCGGGCGACAACGGTTTTCGCATGGACATGGAAGTGCGCGCCTACCGTGAAAAACCCGCCAGCAAGGACGCGCCCCAGGGCGTGGCCGGCGCGCTGTGGAACTTCCTGCTGGAGCAGGGCGAGACCATCGGCTGACACGCCAAACGGCACGCATCAGGAAAAAAGGGGCTCTCGCAGCCCCTTTTTGCTGCACGTTGGTGCATGCGGGTGCCCGGCAAGAGCCCGACTTGGTGCACGGGTTATGCCTAGGGTAAACACCTATTATGCATAGCATGCATAAGGGCTTTTGCAAACGGCATTGGCTGTGCCACCGGCCCTGGCATTAGAGTGCGCGCACAGCAACCACGCCGTGTGCAGGACCGCCGGTGCGCTGGATCGGGCAAAAAACGCGTGCCATGGCACGGCAGTTGCTTACCTGAATCCGGCTGACGTGCTGGAAAGCCCTAGCACGTGTCGGTGCTCCAGCACCGTGCGTGATTGCACAATATGTGTCACATCGTTGATAGTTCGAGCAAGCCCACAAGGCGACTCGACCGTTCTCATCAAGACCGTTTTCGTTCTCATCTCAGGAGACCCGTATGAAGAAGCATTTGTTGGCCATCGCCGTGACCGCCCTGGCTGCAGGCAGCGCTTTCGCGCAGGCTGGTGACACCCTGGCCAAGATCAAGTCCTCCGGCGCCGTGACGCTGGGCGTGCGTGAATCCTCCGGCCTGGGCTACACGCTGGGCAATGGCAAGTACGTGGGCTTCCACACCGAGATGGGCGAGCGCGTGCTGGCCGACATCCAGAAGGAACTGGGCCTGGTCAAGCTGGACATCAAGTACCAGCCCGTCACCTCGCAAAACCGCATCCCCCTGGTGACCAATGGCACCGTGGACATCGAGTGCGGCTCCACCACCAACAGCCAGGCCCGCCAAAAGGATGTGGCCTTCGCCGTGACCACCTACGTGGAAGAAGTGCGCATCGCCGTCAAGGGCAACTCCGGCATCACCGGCATCAAGGACCTGAACGGCAAGACCATCGTCACGACGACGGGCACCACCTCGGTGCAGACCCTGCGCAAGAACAAGCGCGCCGACGGCCTGACCTTCAAGGAAGTCATGGGCAAGGACCACGCCGACAGCTTCCTGATGCTGGAAACCGGCCGCGCCGACGCCTTCATCATGGACGGCTCCATCCTGGCCGCCAACATCTCCAAGTCCAAGGCACCTGCCGAGTACAAGATCGTCGGCGAAACCCTGTCGGTCGAGCCCATCGCCTGCATGCTGCGCAAGGACGACCCTGCCTTCAAGAAGGCCGTGGACGATTCCATCAAGCGCCAGATCGCCGATGGCTCGCTGGCCAAGCTCTATGACAAGTGGTTCATGCAGCCGATTCCCCCGGCCAACGTGAAGGTCGGCCTGCCACTGTCCGACGCCACCAAGGACGCATGGGCCCACCCCAACGACAAGCCCATGGAGTCGTACGAAGTCAAGTAAGCACCAGCTGAATGCCGCCCCTTCTGCCATGCGGTTGGAAGGGGCGTTTTTTGTTGCGTCGCCGGTTTTTCTGCCGGCACGCATTTCGTGTTTTGAATGAAGGGGTGCTCCTATGAGTTGGGATTGGCAGGTGTTCTGCCAGGACACCATTACCCAAGAGGTCGGTCAAAGCTGCTTCGGCAAGAACGGCGATATCACCTACCTGGACTGGATGCTGTCGGCCTGGGGCTGGACCATTTCCGTGTCGCTGCTGTCGCTGGTGATCGCACTGGTCGTCGGATCGCTGATCGGCACGCTGCGCACTTTGGAGGGCCGGCCGTGGATCGTGCGGCTGGGCAATGCCTGGGTGGAGCTGTTTCGCAATATTCCGCTGCTGGTCCACATCTTCATGTGGTACCACGTGGTTCCGTCCTTTGTTCCTGCGCTGAAGTCGCTGCCGGGCTTCGTGCTCGTGGTGCTGGCGCTGGGTTTCTTCACCTCGGCTCGTATCGCCGAGCAGGTGCGTTCGGGCATCCAGGCGCTGCCGCGCGGCCAGCGCTATGCGGGCATGGCGATGGGTTTCACCACGTTCCAGTACTACCGCTACGTGCTGCTGCCCATGGCGTTCCGCATCATCATCCCGCCGCTGACCAGCGAGACCATGAACGTGTTCAAGAACTCGTCCGTGGCCTTCGCCGTGTCCGTGGCCGAGCTGACCATGTTCGCCATGCAGGCGCAGGAAGAGACTTCGCGCGGCATCGAGATCTATCTGGCCGTCACCGGCCTGTATGTGATTTCCGCCTTTGCCATCAACCGCATCATGGCCTTCATCGAGAAGCGTTCGCGCGTCCCGGGCCTGATCGCTGCCAGCGGCGGAGGACACTGACATGAACCTGCAAATCGACTGGTCGTTCTTCACCTGGGACCTGTTCAGCAACTTCGTGCTGAAGGGCCTGTACTTCAGCCTGACGCTGACCGTCATCGCCACCATCGGCGGTGTGCTCTTCGGTACCGTGCTGGCGCTGATGCGCCTGTCCGGCAAGAAGTGGCTTGATGTGCCCGCCACGCTCTACGTCAACGGCATGCGCTCCGTGCCGCTGGTGATGGTGATCCTGTGGTTCTTCCTGCTGATGCCGCTGATCATCGGTCGGCCCATCGGCGCCGAGGTCTCGGCCATCATCACCTTCATCGCCTTCGAGGCGGCCTACTTCAGCGAGATCATGCGCGCGGGCATCCAGTCCATCCCGCGCGGTCAGGTCTCCGCGGGCCAGGCCATGGGCATGACCTACGGCCAGAACATGCGCCTCGTGGTCCTGCCCCAGGCCTTCCGCAACATGCTGCCGGTGCTGCTCACGCAGACCATCATCCTGTTCCAGGACACCTCGCTGGTCTATGCCATCGGTGCCTACGACATGCTCAAGGGCTTCGAAGTGGCGGGCAAGAACTATGGCCGTCCCATCGAATCCTATCTGGCCGCTGGCGTGACCTACTTCGTGCTGTGCTACTCGCTCTCGTGGGCAGTCAAGCGCCTGCACAAAAAGATTGCCATCATTCGATGAGCCAGCACCCCATTGAGGAATTGCAATGATTGAACTCAAGAACGTTTCCAAGTGGTACGGCAGCTTCCAGGTGCTGACCGACTGCTCCACCAACATCCAGAAGGGTGAGGTCGTGGTGGTCTGCGGCCCTTCGGGCTCGGGCAAGTCCACGCTGATCAAGACCATCAACGCGCTGGAACCCTTCCAGAAGGGCGAGATCTTCGTGGACGGCGTGGCCGTGCACGATCCCAAGACCAACCTGCCCCAGCTGCGCAGCCGCGTGGGCATGGTGTTCCAGCACTTCGAGCTCTTCCCGCACCTGTCGGTGACCGAGAACCTGACCATCGCCCAGATCAAGGTGCTCGGTCGCAGCCCGGACGATGCCAAGAAGCGCGGCCTCAAGATGCTGGACCGCGTGGGCCTGACGGCGCACAAGGACAAGTTCCCGGGCCAGCTGTCGGGTGGCCAGCAGCAGCGCGTGGCCATTGCGCGCGCGCTGTCCATGGACCCCATCGTGATGCTGTTCGACGAACCGACCTCCGCGCTGGACCCCGAAATGGTCGGCGAAGTGCTGGACGTGATGATCGGCCTGGCCAACGAAGGCATGACCATGATGTGCGTGACCCACGAAATGGGCTTCGCACGCAAGGTGGCCAGCCGCGTGATCTTCATGGACGTGGGCGGCAAGATCCTGGAGGACTGCTCCAAGGACGAATTCTTCGGCAACCCGGAAGCGCGCCAGCCCCGGACCAAGGAATTCCTCAACAAGATCCTGCAGCACTGATCGGCTGCTGCCGGCAGGCAGCAGGCCATCTCAAGACAAGGGCGCTTCGGCGCCCTTAGTCTTTTGCCGCTCTGGAGCGGCCGGGGCTGCGCCGTGCGGCGGCACGCGGCTCGGGCGTCCTGATCAACTGGTGGTTGAACTCCTTCCACAGCGCGTCGCGCCGGGCCAGGGCCTCGGACACATCCTTGTGGCGCAGCTGGGCCACGGCCGAGACCAGGGCGTTGCACAGGTAGAAGGCCGCCGTGTAGGAGTGAAAGGGCGAGGCATTGGCCGTGCGTACCTGCAGCCAGTGGTGGGCCACGGTGGCCAGCGGCGCAGCGGGGCTGTCGGTGAGGGCCAGCACCTGGGCGCCGGCGTCGGCAAAGCGCTGCGCTATCTCGAAGGTGCCGCGCGAATACTGGCTGACGCTGAAGGCCAGCAGCGTGTCCGAGGGGCCGATCCACAGCAGCTGGTCGGCCGGCGCGATGGCTCCGGCATCCAGCTCCTGCACGCCGGGGCGGCACATGTTCAGGTGCAGGGCCAGCCAGGCGGATACCGGAGAGCTGTTGAGCTGGGCCAGCACGAACACGCGGCCCTCGCCCTGGGCCAGCTTGCGGGCCATGGCCTCGAAGGCCGCCATGTCCAGCCCCTCGCGCGTGGCCTGGATGTTGTGCTGGTCGTGCAGCAGCGCATCGTCCACGCACTCGCTCAGGCTGCGCTGCGCGCCCAGCAGCACGGGCGCGCGCTGGGCGGCCGTCTGCAGCAGCGCCGTCACCTCGCCGCGCGCCTCGCGCTGGGCCTCGGCATAGCTGGCATAGCCGAGCTTGGCGAACAGGCGCACCACGGTCGAGGCGCTGGTGCCCGTGTGCGCGGCCAGCGCCGTGGCCGACTCCAGCAGCGCATGCGGGTAGTTGCTGCCCAGGGTCTGGGCCAGCGTCAGCTCGCTGGCCGTCAGCTCCGCGCCCTGCTGCGCCAGGCGCTGTGGCAGCAGCAGTGTGGCTTTTTGCAATGGTGATTTCATATTTTTCTTGTATATGCAACGTGTGTTGCAAAATAGGGGGTCGCGTGCAACACTGCATGCACTCTGGAGATTCCACCATGCACGATACCCTCGAACAAAGCCGCGTGCAGCAGCGCGCGAGACTGCTGGACTGGCTGGGCGGCCAGCAGCAGGCCATGCAAGATCTGTTGCACAGGATTGTCGATATCGACAGCGGCAGCCGCGATGAAGCCGGCATCCTGGCCGTGGCCCAGGCGCTGCGCGAGCGGCTGGAGGCGGCCGGCGTGGCCGTGCGCTTCGAGGACGTGCCCGGCTACGGCGTGCTGCTGCATGCCGATGTCGCCGGTCCCGACGGGGACGGCCCGGCCGAAGGCGCGCCCATCTATCTGATGGGCCATATGGACACCGTCTTCCCGGCGGGCACCGTGGCGCGCCGCCCCTTCCGCGTGGAAGAGGGCAGGGCCTACGGTCCCGGCGTGGCCGACATGAAGTCGGGCCTGGTGCTCAACGTCTTCGTGGCCGAGGCCTTTGCGCGCTGTGGCGGCCTGGGCGCGCCGCTCAAGCTGTTCTTCTCGTGCGACGAGGAAATCGGCTCGCCCGCCACGCGCCAGACCATCATGGATACGGTGCGCGGCGCGCGCGCCGTCTTCAATGCCGAGCCCGGCCGCGTCAGCGGCAACCTGGTGACCAGCCGCAAGGGCTCCATGGCCGTGGAGTTCGAGGTGCAGGGCGTGGCCGCCCATGCGGGCATCAACCACGCGGCCGGCGCCAGCGCGCTGGAGGCCATGGCGCGCAAGCTGCTGGCCCTGCATGCGCTGACCGATCCTGCCACGGGCACGACCACCAATGTGGGCGTGCTGCAGGGCGGCATCGTGCCGAACATGGTGGCGCCCCACGCCAAGGCCGAGCTCGATGTGCGCTACACGGCCCAGACCGATCCCGATGCGTTGATGGAGCGCATCCGCGCCATCGTGGAGGAAGAATCCGTGCCCCGCACCCAGGGCCGCGTCACCGCCGTGCGCCGCACCCTGCCCATGGCGCCCACGCCTGATGCGTTGCTGCAGCTGTACCGGCGCGGCGCGCAGTCGCTGGGCTTTGATGTGCAGGGCGAGTTCACGGGCGGCGCGGCCGACAGCGGCCTGACCGCGTCGGTGGGCGTGCCAACGCTGTGCGCCACCGGCCCCGTGGGCGGCCATCCCCATACCGAGCGCGAGTACTGCGAGCTGGCCACCTTCGTGCCGCGTGCGCAGGCTGTGGCCCTCGCCATCTTTGATCACCCCTGATTGCGCTGATACCCATGAAAAATCTGTCCGTGAACCCCTCCCTGAACACCCGCCGCAAGCTGCTGGGCGCAGGCCTTGGCCTGGCGGGCCTGTCCGCGCTGGCGCCGCTGGCCGCACGCGCCGATGACAAGTACCCCTCGCGCCCGATCACGCTGGTCGTGCCGTTTCCGCCCGGCGGTTCGGTGGACATCATGGGCCGCCAGTACGCCGAGCCCCTGTCGCGCATCCTGGGCGTGCCCATCGTGGTGGAGAACCGGCCCGGCGCGGGCGGCTCGGTGGCCACGCAGTACGTGTCGCGCGCCAGGCCGGACGGCTACACCCTGGTCGTGTCCTCGCAGAGCAGCCACCTGGCCAATCCTCTGACCCAGCCCAAGGTGGGCTACGACCCCATCAAGGACTTCGAGAACATTGCCATCCTGGGCCGCCAGCCCAATGCGCTGATGGTGCATTCCAGCCTGCCCGTGAAGAACTTCCAGGAGTTCATCGAGTACGTGAAGAAGCGCCCCGGCCAGGTCAACTACGGCAGCGCCGGCATCGGCAGCATGGGCCAGCTCAATGTGGAAATGCTCAAGGCCGCCACGGGCATCTTTGCCACGCACATCCCCTACCGTGGCGGCTCGCCGCTGGTCACGGCCGCCATCGGCAACGAGGTGCAGTTCATCCTCGACAACCTGGTCTTCATGCTGCCCCACGTGCAGTCGGGCAAGGTGCGCGCCCTGGTCGTGGCCTCGGAGCAGCGCCTGCCCATGCTGCCCGACGTGCCCACCATGGCCGAGGTCGGCTATCCCCAGCTCAACATGAGTTCCTGGACCGGCATTGCGGCGCCTGCGGGCACGCCCGACGCCATCGTCCAGACGCTGTACAAGGCCATCCGCCAGGCGGCCACGGCGCCGGCCATGGTGGCCAGCCTCAAGGAGCGCGGCGTGGTCGCGCCCGAGGAGATGAGCCCCGCCGCCTTCGAGAAGATGATGGCCGAGCGCCTGAAGCTCTTCGGCGAGGTGGTGCGCAAGGCCCATATCGTGGCCGAGTAAGCAGGGCACGCCCAGGGCGCCCCCAGGGCGCCCCGGATGGCCGGGCGCAGCCGACGTATTTCCATAAGGAGGAGACATGAGCATGACCCCTATCGCCCGCCAGGCTGCCAGCCACCCTTCCCGCCGCCGCGTGCTCGGCGCGGGGCTGGGCCTGGGTGTGCTGGCCCCGCTTGCGGCGCTGGCCGCCGAAGGCAAGGCCGCCGGCTACCCCACGCGCCAGATCAGCTTCATCGTGCCGTTTCCGGCCGGTGGCTCGGTGGACGCCATGGCGCGACAGTACGCCGAGCCCATGGCGCGCATCCTGGGCGTGCCCATCGTGGTGGAGAACCGGCCCGGCGCGGGCGGCTCGGTGGCTGCGCTGGCCGTGGCGCGCGCCAGGCCGGACGGCTACACCCTGGTCGTGTCCTCGCAGAGCAGCCACCTGGCCAATCCGCTGACCCAGCCCAAGGTGGGCTACGACCCCATCAAGGATTTCGAGAACATCGCCATCCTGGGCCGCCTGCCCAATGTGCTGGTCGTGCCCGCGAGCCTGCCCATCCGCAGCTTTGCGGAGTTCATCGCCTATGCCAAAAAGCACCCTGGCCAGCTCAACTACGGCAGCGGCGGCACGGGCAGCATGGGCCAGCTCAACATGGAGATGTTCAAGGCCGATGCGGGCCTGGACATCACCCATGTTCCCTACCGGGGCGGCACGCTGCTGGTCACCTCGGTGCTGGCGGGCGAGGTGCAGGTGTTCTTCGACAACCTCATCTCCATGCTGCCCCACATCCAGGCAGGCAAGGTGCGCGCCCTGGCCGTGGCATCCGAGCAGCGCGTGGCGCAAATTCCCGATGTGCCCACGCTGGCCGAGGTCGGCTACCCGCAACTGAACATGAGCTCCTGGACCGGCCTGGCCGCGCCGGCCGGCACGCCCGCGCCCGTGGTGCAGGCCCTCTTCAAGGCCGTGCGCCAGGCCGCCACGGCGCCGGCCATGGTGGCCAGCCTGCAGGACCGGGGCGTGACCCCGCCCGAGGAAATGAGCCCCGCCGCCTTCGAGGCCATGATGTCCGACCGCCTCAAGCGCTTTGGCGAGGTGGTGCGCAGGACGGGCATCGTGGCCGAGTGAGCCTGGCCCGCCAAGGGCCTGCGCCTCAGTCCAGCTGCACGCCCACCTCGCGCACCAGCCGCCCCCAGTCCGCCAGGTCCTGGCGCAACGTGTCGGCGAATTGCGCAGGCGTGGTCCGGGGCAGATCGGTCAGGTTGAGCTCACCCAGCTTTTTGGCCGTGGCCGGGTCCTGCAGCAACTGGTTGATGGCGGCGTTGAGCTTGTCCACGATGGGCTGCGGCGTTTTGGCGGGCGCGAAGACGCCGTACCAGGAATAGTTGTGGAACGGGTAGCCCGCCTCGGTCAGGCTGGGCAGGTCCGGCTGGCTGGGAATGCGCTTGTCGCCGCTGTGGGCGATGGCGCGCACGCGGCCCGCACGCACCAGCTCCACGGTGGAAGAGGTGTCTGCAAACGCCGCCTGCACCTGCCCGCCCAGCAGGCCCTGCACGCAGGGGCTGCTGCCCTTGTAGGGCACATGCTGCATCTGCAGGCCGGCCTGCTTGAGCAGGAATTCCATGGTCAGGTGCCCGCCCGAGCCCTGGCCCCAGGAGCAGTAGCTGAGCTGGCCGGGCCGTGCGCTTGCATAGGCCACGAACTCCTTGAGCGAATGCACGGGCAGATCGCGCGAGACCAGCAGCAGATTGCCGGCGCGCCCTATCTGCGCAATGGGCGTGAAGTCCTTTACCGGGTCATAGGGCACCTTGCGGTAGAGGCTGGGGTTCACGGCCATGGACGCCGTGTAGGTGAACAGCAGCCGGTAGCCGTCCGGCGCACTGCGCGCGGCCTGCTCCACGCCGACCAGGCCGTTGGCGCCGGGCCGGTTGTCCACCACGAAGGGCTGCCTGAGCAGCCGGGTCAGGCCTTCGGCAAACACCCGCGCGATGGTGTCCGTGCCGCCGGCGGCGGCCGTGGGCACGATCAGCGTGACGGGGCGGGCGGGGTAGTTGCCGGCATCCTGTGCCGGCTGGGCGTGGCCTGTGCAGGCCATGGCCAGCAGCAGTGCCAGGGCCATGCCGTGCTTCTTCATCGTCTTCATGCACTTGTCTCCTTGTGTCGCCTTGTGTCGCCTTGCCTGTGCACGGCCCCGTCAGCGCAGCCCCAGGCGCGCCTGCGTGCCCAGCTCGATCATGTCGGCCCCCACGCGGTAGAGGTTGCGCGAGACATAGCTGTCCACCTCGCGCGCACGCTCGCGCAGCCAGGCGGCCTTGAGGCTGCGGGCCTGGCCGATCTCGGGCGCGTCGCCGGCCGCGGTGGCCAGCACGTCGATCACATGCAGGGCCAGCTGCCACTGGCCCGCGTCGGCCAGCGCCTGGGCGCTGGCCACCAGGCCGGGCTTGTCGGTGATGGCATCGGCAATGGCGGCGCCTGCGGCCTCGGGCGGGGCCGGGTGCAGCGTGGTCGGGTTGCGGTCCCACCAGCCGTTTTCCGAGCGGTAGATGTCGCGCACGATGTAGCTGGGGTCGCCATAGGTGGGCTTCATCCACTCCACGCCGAACAGTGCCTGCGGATAGTCCATGGCCGCCAGCACCTGCTGCTCGTTCAGGCCCTCGTTCATCAGGCGCACGACTTCGGCGCGCAGCCAGCGCAGCGCCTGTGCGGTGTGCAGCAGCACCTGCTGCACGGCCTGCTCGCCCTCGATCACGGGACCGAACTCGCGCACGGCCTTGAGCGGGCGCAGCGCGGCCATGGCCTGCAGCGTGTCGGCCCAGCGCACGGTGTCGCGCAGCGTGCGAAAGGGCGTGCCGATGTTGGGGATGGAGTCCAGCAGCGCCGCGCCGCCGTACAGCACGCGCTGGCCGGGGCTCCACAGCGCGATGGCGTCGTCGGTCTCGGACGGCGCCCAGAACAGCTCGATGCGGCTGTCCCCGCTGCCTATCTCCAGCCGCGTGTCGAAGGTTTCGGTGGGCTCGTGCATGTCCAGCCGGTGCTCGAAAAAGCCCGCGCTGCGGTTGAACTGGATCTCGGCCATGCGGTGCTGCAGCGCCCGGGTCTCGCGGTAGCGTGCCTGGCGGCGCGGCAGGTTGCGGTGCGCGATCAGGCGCGGCACGGGTTCTCCGCGCGCGGCCGCATGCTCCAGCCAGGCGGGCACGCCCGCGTTGTAGCCGATGTGGCCGTGGCTGTAGCACAGCGCATGCACGGGCGCGTCGCTGAGCTGGCGCAGGCTGGCGATCATGTCCTGGCTGACCTTGCCGCCGGGGCCGGCGTCGATCACCACCAGGCCCGCGTCGGTCTCGGCCACGAAGGACTGGCCCTGGCCGCGCAGTATGTGCAGGCCCGGCGCCACGGTTTCGCTGCCGGTGCCCACCAGCAAGAAGGGCTTGTCGTCGTCTCTGGCGTTCATGGGGTCTCCGGGTCTGGTTCGATGGGGGGCAGGGCGTAGCGGCCGTCCAGCAGTTCGGGCCGGGGCATGTAGGCGCGCAGGCACAGGTAAAAGCCTTCGCGCGGCGCGGGCAGCCAGTTGGCGCGGTGGTCTTCGCTGGCCGGTGGCGCGTGGCTGATGTGGATAGTCAACCCGCCATCAGCGTCGGGGCGCAGGCCCGGCGTGCGGTCGCCGATGGCATGGCGGTCGATGGGGTTGTCCACCAGCATGCAGTCGTGGGCGCCGTAGAGGGTCAGGGACCAGAAGGCCTGCACGGGCGGCAGCGCGCCTGGGGCAAAGCGCAGCCGGTAGCGGCGGCTGCCGTGCAGGGGCCGGCCCTGGGCGTCATGCCAGGCCAGCGGGTAGATGGCCTCGCGGCTTTCCAGCATGCCGATGTACTTGAGCGCAATTTCGGCGCGGGCCTGGAAGTCGTCGCCAAAACTGCCTTCGACCAGGGCGGGGAGTTCCCAGCCCGAGTCCAGGCGCCGGCCCGTGCTGGCCGCGCGCAGCCGGGGCAGCACGCTGTCCAGGGCGCGTTGCAGTGCGGCTTGCTGTTGCGCATCGGGTGCGCCCAGCCCGGCGCCCAGGCCCACGGCAGCAAAGCGTGCGACCCGTGCGGCATGCCCTGCCGGCGGCGGGTTGTCGCGCAAGGCGGCATTCACCTGGGCTGCATAGTGCTCGGCATTTGGCGGGGCCTGGGGATCGCAGTCCGGGTCGAAGGCGCGGGCCTGCGAGGGAGTGCCCGCCTGCCAGTCGGCCAGCGGGCGCACCGCAAAGCCGTCCTGCAGCGCGTGCACGGCGGGCAGGTCGTGCTCGCCATCGACCAGGATGCGGCCTATCACCCACAGCCAGGGCGTGGGCGCGGCAATGTGTGCGCCGGGCGCATCGAACGGTGGCGGCAGCGCCCCCTGCCAGCCGGGCGGCGTGACAAGGAAGGAGCGCGCAGCCGTGCCCGTCAGGCGCTGGCCCAGGTGGGCGAAGGGGTTGGTGAAGAAGTCCAGCAGGCCCAGGACGTAGTAGCGGCCCGCCGTGTCGGGCACGTCGATCACCAGCGGCCCGGCGCCCAGGTCCAGCCAGGCGTTGGTGTAGAGCGTGTCGTTGTTGGGCGTGACCACGCGGCTGGTGCCGGCGCGCAGCAGCTGGCGCGCATGAACGAACTGGTTGCACCAGCGCAGCGGTGCGGGCGCAGCCTCGCCGGCCGCATTGCGCCGGGGCGAGGTGGCCGCGCGCATGCGGCGCATCTCGTACAGCGGGCAGGTGTGGATGACGGCCTCTTCGGCCAGGGTGCTCAGGTCCATGGCGTGTCTCATGCGGCCACGGGCTGCAGGGGCGGAACAGGCCATTGGTGCGCGCCTGCCTGCGGGTGGTACATGCGCAGGATGAGGTAGAAGCGCCCGTGCGGCGTGGGCAGCCAGTTGGCGGCGCCCTGTGCCGGTCGGGCATGGCCCAGGTCGATCTGCAGGCTGCCGTCGGCCTCGCGCAGCAGTCCCGGCGTGCGGTCGCCGATGGAGTGGCGGCCGATCTCGTTGCCGTAGAGAAAGCGGTCGGCGTCATACAGGGTGACCGACCAGAAGGCATCGGCCGGTGGCATGTCGGCGGCATTGAAGCGCAGCACATAGCGCTGGCTGCCGTCCAGCGGCTGCAGGCCTGCGTCGTGGTGGGCGGCGGCGTAGATGGCCTCGCTGGTGGCCAGCGCGCCCAGGCCCAGGTAGGCGGTGCGTGCGCGGCCCAGGTACTCGCTGCCGTAGCGGCCGGTGGACGGCGTCATGGTCCAGGGCCGGGGCCGGCGGTTGCGCCCCATGGCGGCCACGGTGCGCACGCCGTCGGCAAAGCCCTCGGTCAGGCCTTCGCGCACGGGCTCCTCCAGCTGCTCCCACGCCATGTGGGCGCTGGCCACCAGGCCGGCCTGGCCGAACCAGGCCAGCAGCCCCTGGTCCTCCTTGCGGCCAGGCGCCTCGGCCAGCGCATGGCAGAGGTTGGCAAAAAATCGCGGTGCAACCTCGGCCGCAGGCTCCTGGTTCTCGAAGGCGGCCGCCATGGCGTCCACGGGCGGGCCGACCCAGTTCGCGACGGCGGCCGGGCGGCCTCCTTTCGGCGTGCCCGGCGCGGGCTCCAGCCGGATGTCGGCCTGCAGTGCGCGGGCTGCAGGCCAGTCGGGCGCATCGCCCACCACGGTGCGGCCGATCAGCCAGACCAGGTTGCTGGGGCAGTGCACCAGGCGGTGGCCGGCCAAGTGTTCCGGCACCTGGCCGCCCGGCCCGACCAGGACCACGGTCTCGCCTTCGGGCGCGCAGTTGCGCGGTCCCAGGTTCTCGAAATTCTCGGTATAGGCGTCGTACAGGGCCAGCACGAAATAGCGGCCCGGATGTGCGGCGCTGGAGGGCACGGTCAGCAGGCGCGGGCCGTCGGCCAGGTGGATCCAGGCCAGCGAGTACAGCAGGTCGTTGGCGGGCGTGACCACGTCGCGGTCCTCATGGGTGGAGGGGCGCTGGCTGTGGTGCAGCGTGTCGAAGTCGCCGCGCATGTCCAGGCCCAATCCGGTGGCACGTGCGGCGCCGGCATCGGTCTGCAGGCGGCAGGTGCGGTAGGTCTCTATCAGCGGATAGCCGTAGACAAAGGCGGCCAGGCCGATGGAGCGCGCCAGGGCGCGGCGGACTTCGGGCAGGGAGGGAGAGGTCGGGTTCATGTCCATTGTTTTCTTCAGGGCAGGAGGGGGTCAGTCGAGGGTCACGCCCGTGGAGCGCGCCAGGTCCAGCGCCACGGGCAAAAAGGCGGCGTAGGCGGCGCTGGCCTCGGCCGGGCTGTTGCCCTGAGCCTCCAGGCCCAGCGCCTCGACACGCTGGCGCACCTGGGGCTCGCGCATCACGGCGGCCACCTCGCGGCCCAGGCGTTCGACGATGGCGTCGGGCGTGCGCGCGGGCGCCATCAGCGAGATCGATCCCGTGATGGCATACACGGGCTCGCGGTAGCCCTGCTCGGCAAAGGTGGGCACATCGGGCAGGGCCTTGCTGCGGCGCGGTCCGGCCACGGCCAGGGCGCGCAGCTTGCCGGCGTCGATGAAGGGCTTGAGCGTGGCGGCCGAGCCCAGCGTCATCTGGATCACGCCGCTGATCAGGTCGATGGACATGGGCCCCTCGCCCTTGTAGGCCACGTGCAGCGACTGCAGGCCGTAGGCCTTGTCCATGAAGACCTGGACCTGGTGCGGCTGCGTGCCCGCCCCCCAGGAACCCATGGCGTACTTGCCCGGCGACTGGCGCACGGCCTCGACCAGTCCCTTGAAGTCCTTGGCCGGCACGGCCGGGTTGACGGCCATCACCATGGAGGGCGAGACCACGTCCGAGACCATGCGCAGCTCGGTGCGAGGGTCGTAGGGCAGCTTCTTGTAGAGCACCAGGTTGGCCGTGATGGGCCCGGGCACGGTCAGCAGCAGGGTGTGGCCGTCGGGCGCGCTCTTGGCCACATGCTCGGTGCCGATGATGCCGCCCGCGCCGCTGCGGTTGTCCACCACCACGGGCTGGCCCAGGCGCTTGGCCAGGCCCTCGGCCAGGATGCGCGCCACGGTGTCGGTGGAGCCGCCGGCCTGGTATTGCACGACGATGCGCACGGGCCGGGCGGGATAGCCGTCCTGGGCCAGCGCGGCGCTGCAGGCCAGGGCAAGGCAGGTCAGTGCGGCGGTGCGCAGCAGGGGTGTGTTCATGGTGGCCTCCGGGCGGGCGATGGGGTGGGTGTCGGCTTTCATGCAGCCTCCCTGCCGATGACCAGCGCATCGACGGCCACGCAGCCGCCGTCCTCGCGCGGGCGGGCGATCAGGGGGTTGATCTCGGCGCTTTCCAGCGTGGCGCCTGCGCGCTGCGCAAAGCCGGCCAGGGCGCACAGCGTGTCGGCAATGCTGTCCAGGTCCACGCGGGGGCGGCCGCGCGCGCCGTCCAGCACGGCAAAGGCCCGCAGCTCGCGCACCATGGCCAGCGCGTCGTCGCGCGTGATGGGCAGCAGGCGCAGCGAGACATCGCGCAGGATCTCGGCATGGATGCCGCCCAGCCCGAACATCAGCACCGGGCCGAATACCGGGTCGCGGTGCACGCCCGCGATGCACTCCACGCCGCCCTGCACCATGGGCGCGGCCAGCGCGCCGTCGATCAGGGCATCGGGCCGGGCCTGGCGCGCGTTGGCCAGGATGCGGTCGAAGGCGGCCTGGGCGCCGGCCGCATCCGCCAGGTTCAATGCCACGCCGCCCACGTCGGACTTGTGGGCGATGGCATCGCTGCAGACCTTGAGCGCAATGCGTCCGCCCATCTCCTGCGCGGCCTGCACGGCCTGCGCTGCCTCGGCCGCCGTGCGCACCAGCCGGTGCGGCACCACGGGCACGCCGGCCTCGGCCAGCAGCGCCATGCTGCGCTGCTCCGACAGCGTGCCCGCCGGCAGGTGCAGTGCGCTGCCTGCATCGGCCATCGCGGGCAGCGCCTGCGGTGTTTCATGCAGGCGGGCCAGCGCGCCAATGCAGCGTATGGCTGCGCCCGGGTCGGCGAACACCAGGCAGCCCAGCGCCTCCAGCGCATCGCGGCGCTCGGGCGGGCACAGCGTGCTGACGGCCAGCAGGGTGTCGGGATGGTGGGTGCGCAGCGTCTGCACCAGGCTTTGCAGCACGGGCCAGAAGGCGTCGGACAGGCCGCCTGCCGCGAAGAAGCCCAGCCAGCTGTCGAACTGCCGGTCGGCCAGCATCAGGCGGGCGCTGCGCTCCAGCAGCGTCATGTCGTTGGTGACCTGGCCCGTGATGTCCACGGGGTTGCGCGGCGCGGCAAACGGCACCCATTCGCGCAGCTGGCGCTGGGCCGCATCGGACAGCGGTGCCACGTCCAGGCCGGCTGCGCTGGCGTCGTCGGCCATCATGGCGCCCACGCCGCCCGAGACCGTGAACAGTCCGATGGACCGCCCCTTGGGGGCCCGGGCGATGGAGGCACTGGCCGCCAGCGCGAAGAAGTCGGTGATGGAATGCGCGCGCAGCACGCCGTAGCGGCGGAACACCGCGTCATAGACCGCATCGTTGCCCGCCAGCGAGGCCGTGTGCGATGCGGCGGCGGCCGCGCCCAGGGCGCTGGTGCCCACCTTGCACATGACCACGGGCTTGCCGCGCTCCTGCGCCAGGGCCAGGGCCGCGCGCAGCCGGGGGCCGTCGCGGCAGCCTTCCATGTAGGCCATGATCACGTCGGTCTCGGGGTCCTGGGCCAGCCAGGCCAGGCCATCGGCCAGCTGCACATCGGCCTCGTTGCCCGTGGTGGCCCACAGCGACAGGCCCAGCCCGCGCTCGCGCGCCAGGCTGTAGGCATAGGCCCCGAAGGCGCCCGACTGGCTGACCATGCCGATGCGCCCGGGCCGCACCAGGCCGCCGCCCGGCGCGGGCGAGAACGTGGCGTAGACCTGGTGGCCGGGGCGCATGAAGCCCAGGCAGTTCGGGCCGATGAGGCGTATGCCCGCCTCCTGCGCGCGCCGCGCCAGCGCCTGCTGGGCGGCCGTGCCTTCGGAGCCGGTCTCGGCATAGCCCGAGGAAAACAGCACCATGGACTGCACGCGCGCGGCGGCCGCATCCTCCAGCACGCCGGCCACCTGCGACTGCGGCACGGCGACGATGGCCAGGTCCACCGGCGCGCCGATGGCGGCCAGCCGCTCGTGCGCGGGCAGGCCCTGCACGCGGCTGGCGCGCGGGTTCACCGCATACAGCGCGCCGCCGTAGCCGAAGCGCAGCAGGTAGTCCAGCGGAATGCCGCCGATCTTGCTGGCCTGGTCCGAGGCGCCGACCACGGCGATGGAGCGCGGCGCGAACAGCGCGTCGAGCCGGGAAGTGTCGAAGCAATGGCTGTCGGTCATGTGTGTCCCTCAGAAGTTGTGGCGCACACCCAGCGCCAGGGACCGCACGCCGTCGCCGCTGTTGGCGGCCACCGGCACGTTGGCAATGGCGGCCGAGGCATTGGCCGCATTGCCCAGCTGCAGCCAGCGCGCGTAGAGCACGGTGCGCTTACTCAGCGCGTAGTCGTAGCCCAGCGTCCAGGTGTTCTGGGCGCGGTCCGTGCCGCCCACCTCGCGCCGCGCCACCGAGACCAGCAGCTTGGAGCGCGCATCCACGCTCCAATCGGCGCCCAGCTGGGCCAGCTTCGCCTTGGGTGTGCCTGCACGGTCCACGCGGTTGATGACGTAGTTGCCCGTCAGGCGCAGGCCGTCCAGGGCTTCCCAACTGGCCGACAACGCCTGGTACTGGCTGGTGGCGGGCGCGGCCACGGGTGCGGCGGCGCTGCCTTCCACGGACTTCTGGAAACTGTAGGCCAGGAACCAGGGCTTCTGGTTCCAGCCCAGCGTGGCGCCATAGAGGCGGCCGTTGCTGCTGTTCGGCGAAGCCACTTCGCCGAAGGAATAGGCCAGGTCCGCCAGCCATGGCTGGCCTGCCGGCGTGCGGTAGCGCACCAGGTTGTTGGCCCGCGCCGCAAACGGCCGCAGGCCGGCCTGGGCATCGGTGGCCGACACCAGGTTCAGCGAGGAAAACAGCGCGTTCATGCCCAGCGGATCGGCGCGGAACAGCGCGCCGAACATGGGCGTGTACATGCGGCCCATCTCCACTGCGCCCCAGCCGCTGTTCAGCCCCACCCAGGCCTGGCGCGTGAAGGCCAGGCCCGGGCCGGGAATGGTGCCCAGGCCCGTATCCGGCGCCACGCCGGCCTCCAGCATGAACTGGGCGCGCAGGCCGCCGCCCAGGTCCTCGCTGCCGCGAAAGCCGATGCGCGATGCCGCGCTGCCCCCGTCCTCCAGCCGGCTCAGGCGCGTGGCGCCCGACCTTGCGCTGTTGATGTGGACGTCGACGATGCCGAACATCTCCACGCTGCCCTGCGCCCACGCGGACGTGCCCAGGGCCGCCATGCCGCCGGCGGCCAGCCAATGCTTGTGCTTCACGAACTTGTCTCCTTGGTAGCGCCCCGGATGCTTTGCCCGGTGGCTTGCTTGCTACTATCCCGAGCGACAGGGGATGCACTCTGTCAAGCCATTGACAAATGGCGGTACATGGGCACCGGACTAACCCGGGGCCTTCGACATCGTGAGAGAACCATGCGCTCCAAGCCTGCTCCCGTGGCCGACCCTTCGGCGCTGATCCGCCGCGCCCTGGGCCTGTGCCGCATGCTGCGCAACTGGCCGCCCGAGGTGCTGGATGAGCTGACGGCGCTGTCCCGCCTGGGCCGCTACGAGCGCCACCAGCAGGTGCGCGCCGCCGACCCCAAGCGGCGCGAGGTGCTGGTGGTGGCTTCGGGCTGCGTGGAAGTGGGCGGCGTGGACGCCACGGGCTCGCGCTTCGTGCTGTCCATGCACAGCGCGGGCGACATCGTCGGCCTGGCGCGGCTGCTGGAGCACACGCAATTCGTCTACGACTACCACGCGCACCAGCCCACGGTGCTGGTGGAGATCCCCGGCGAGTCCTTCCTGGCCCTGCTCGATGCCCATCCGCCGCTGTGGAAGGACATCTGCCTGCTGGTGCTGGCGCGCATGCACGAGCTGATCGTCGTCCAGCAGCGCCACGCCTTCAGCAACATCGACAACCGCGTGGCCGAGCTGCTGGCGCGGCTGGCCCCCACGCATGGCCAGCCCGCGCCCGACGGGCAGGGCGTGGTGCTGCGCATCTCGCAGAGCGACCTGGCCGCCATGCTATCGGTCTCGCGCCAGACCATCAACAAGGAGCTGCGCCTGCTGGAGCAGCGCGGCCTGCTGCAGGCCGCCTATGGCCGGCTGACCATCGTCGACCTGGCGGGCCTGCTGCGCCTGGCCGATGCGCGCGCGCGGCCGGGGCCCTAGCCCCGGTCCGCTGGAATCAGTCCTCGTCCAGAGGCGAGGCATCCTCGCCGAACAGGGCCTGGCCGTCGGCGCGCAGCAGCTCCAGCATGTGCCGGGCGGCGGGCGACAGATAGCCGTCGCGCCGGCAGGTCACGCCCAGGTGGCGGCGCAGCGTGGTGGCCGGCAGGCGTACTTCCCTGAGCGTGCGGCTGCGCTCCAGCCGCAGCGTGTGGCGCGAGACGAAGGTCAGCAGATCGGTCTTGGCCACCATGCGCGGCAGCAGCGGGATGGAGCCCGCCTCCACCTGCACCATGGGCGCCGGCATGCCGCGCGAGGTGAAGGCCTGGTCCAGCCATTGCCGGCTGGGAATGTTGGCGCTGGGCAGGGCCCAGGGATGGCGCAGCAGCGCGGCCATGGTGATGCGCTGGCGCTCGAAGACGGGGTGGTCCTGGCGCGCCGCGACCACCACCACGTCCTCGGCGATCGGGTGGGAGACCAACTCGGGATCGCCCTCGGCCGTGAGGCCGATCAGCAGGTCCAGCTGGCCCTCGCGCAGGCGGTCGCGCAGTTCCCAGCTGGGGCCGATCACGATGCTGATGGTGATGCGCCGCCCGTCGGCCAGGGCCTTGCTGCACAGCTCGGGCAGCAGGTGGTCGGCGGCCACCGGCCCGCTGCCGATGCGCACATGGCCGGCATGGCCTTCGTTGAAGTCGCGCACCTCGCGCAGCGCCTCCTGGCTGGCATTGCGCAGCATGCGCGCGCGCGCCAGCAGCACATCGCCCAGCGGCGTGAGGCGTATGCCGCGCCCGGCACGCTCGAACAGCGCGCCGCCCACGGTCAGTTCCAGGCGCTGTATGCATTTGCTCAGCGCGGGCTGGGTGCGCCCCAGCTGTTCTGCGGCCCGGCCCAGGTGCCCGAGGTCGGCCACGATCTCGAAGAAGCGCAGGTCGCGCAGGTGCAGGTCCATCGATGAATAAAAGTGATGTTTGAATGAACATTATCGAATGGACGGAATGGATGGCGCTCACAAGAATGCGGTGCATCGACAAAGCGAATTGCCCGTTCCCATGACCGCCACTACCCACCCGCCCACCGTTTTCGTGACCGCGCCACGCCTGGCGCCCGCCGGGCTGCAGCGCCTGCAGGCGGCGCACTGCCGCGTGCTGTACCTGCAAGACGGCGGCGGCGAGGCCGAGGTTGCCGCCGTGCTGGCACGCGAGAGCGTCGATGCCGTGATCTCGCGCACGGCCACGCTGTCGGCCGCTGCCATCGCGGCCTGTCCCACGCTCAAGGTCATCTCCAAGCACGGCGTGGGCGTGAGCAATATCGATGTGGCCGCGGCCAGCCAGCGGGGCATTCCGGTCTATGTGACGCCGGGCGCCAATGCCCAGTCCGTGGCCGAGATGACGCTGGGCCTGATGTTCGCGGCCGCCCGCCGCATCGCCTGGATGGATGCCGAGCTGCGCGCGGGCCGCTGGTCCCGCGCCCAGGACGGCCTGGAGCTGAGCGGCCGCACCCTGGGCCTGCTGGGCTTTGGCCAGGTGGGCCAGCGCGTGGCGCGCGTGGCGCTGGCGCTGGGCATGCAGGTGGTGGCCTTCGATCCAGCGTTCGACCCTGCGTTCGATCCGGCCTGCGCCCCAGGGCCCGGCACCGTGGCGGGCGTGCGCATGCTGGGCTCGGTGGACGAGCTGCTGCCCCTGTCCGATGTGCTCAGCCTGCACGTGCCCCTGAATGCCCGCACGCGCCATCTGCTCGATGCCGGCCGCATCGCCCAGCTGCCGCGCGGCGCCCTGCTGGTCAACACCGCGCGGGGCGAGGTGGTGGACGAGGCAGCGCTGATCGACGCCCTGCGCAGCGGCCGCCTGGCCGCCGCCGGCCTGGACACCATGGCCGAGGAACCCCTGCCTGCGGGTCACGCCCTGGCCGCGCTGGACAACGTGGTGCTGACGCCCCATGTGGGCGGCTCCACGCCCGCCGCGCTGGCGGCCATGGCCGGCATGGCCGCCGCCAATGTGCTGGGCTGGCTGCAGGGCAGCCCCGCCGATCCGTCCCACTGCGTGAACCCCGAGGTTCTGCGCTGAGCTGTTTTTTCCCGGAGATTTGCCATGACCACCCCATCCAGCCAATGGCCTGCGGGCTACCGCATCCATCCGCGCGCCGAAGGCCCCGAGGCCGGCGTCGTCCAGGCCTTCAAGGCCATTCCCGTGGCCGCCATCGGCGACGCCATGAGCCGCAATGTCGGCGCCATCGGCCTGCGCCAGTACCACGCGCGGCTGGAGGCCGTTCTCTGCGGCCCCGCCGTCACCGTGCGCGTGCGGCCCGGCGACAACCTCATGATCCACAAGGCGCTGATGATGGTGCAGCCCGGCGACGTGCTGGTCATCGACGGCGGCGGCGATGTCTCGCAGGCCCTGGTCGGCGGCCTGATGCGCACCACCTGCCTGGCGCGCGGCCTGGGCGGCCTGGTCATCGACGGCGCCATCCGCGACCTGTGCGAATGGGCGCAGGACGGCATGCCCATCTTTGCGCGCGGCCACACGCACCGCGGGCCCAGCAAGGACGGCCCGGGCGAGATCAATGTGCCCGTGGCCTGCGCCGGCCTGGCCGTGCTGCCCGGCGACCTGATCGTGGGCGATGCCGACGGCGTGATCGCCGTGCCCGCGGCCGAGGCCGCCGAGGTGCTGCGCCGCAGCCAGGCCCACCTGGCCCGCGAGGCCGTCATCCGCGAGACCAACCGCAGCGGCACGGCCGACCCCGAGCGCTTCGACGCCGTGCTGCGCGCCAAGGGCCTGCCGGTCTAGCGTCTAGCGCGCAGGCCGCGCCCGACTTTTCCCGCCATAACGATCCCAAGGAGACAAACAATGACAATGCGCAGACGGCATCTTCTGGGCGGCGCTGCCGCCGCCCTGGCCACGGCCTTCCCTGCACTGGCGCTGGCCCAGGGCGAATGGCCGCAGCGGCCCGTGCGCCTGGTCGTGCCGTTTCCGCCCGGCGGCGGCACGGATGCCACCTCGCGCCTGGTGGCCGACCGGCTCAACCTCGCCATGGGCTGGACCATGGTCATAGACAACAAGCCCGGCGCGGGCGGCAACATCGGCCTGGATGCCGTGGCCAAGGCCGCGCCGGACGGCTACACCATCGGCATGGGGCAGGCCGCCAACCTGGCCATCAATCCCAGCCTCTACGCCAAGATGCCCTTCGATGCGCTCAAGGACTTCACGCCCATCGCCAGCGTGGCCCTGCAGCCCGTGGTGCTGACCGTGCGGCGCGACTCGCCCTTCAAGAACCTGCAGGACTTCATCAAGGCGGCCAAGGCCAGGCCCGGCACCTACGGCATCGCCCAGGCCGGCAATGGCACGGTAGGCCACCTGGCCGGGGAAATGCTGGCCCGCCGCGCGGGCATCGAGGTGCTGCAGGTGCCCTACAAGGGCGCCAATACCGCGCTCACCGACCTGATGGGCGGGCAGGTGGACCTGTACTTCGGCAACACGGTCTCGGTGATGTCGCAACTGGCCACGGGCAAGATCCGTGCGCTGGCCGTCACCTCCGCCCAGCGCGTGCCGTCCCTGCCCGACGTGCCCACGGTGGCCGAGCAGGGCTATCCGGGCTTCGAGGCCTCCACCTGGCTGGGCCTGGTGGGGCCGGCCAACCTGCCCGCCCCCATCGCCGAGCGCATTGCCGACGCGACCATGAAGCTGCTGGCCACCAAGGAGGTCAAAGAGAAGCTGGCCCAGGAAGGCAGTATGGCCACGCCCGCCAATGGCGCGCAGTTCGGCGAGTGGATTCGCAGCGAGCACGCCAAATGGGGCAAGCTGATCCGCGAGGGCAAGTTCCAGATCAACTGACCATGGCAGCCCCAATCGAGGTCGACCGGCTCGACACCCCCAGTTCCTCCGCACCCCTGCCCGCACACCTGCCCGCACTCTTGGGTGCGGGCCAGGGCTCCGCCACGCCGCGCAGGCTCAGGCGCATCCTGTCGCTCGATGATTTCGAGTGGGCGGCGCGCCACCACCTGCCTGCGCCGATCTTCGCCTACGTCAGCGGCGGCTGCGAGACCGACAAATCCCTGCGCGCCAACCGCGAGGCCTTCGATGCCCACCGCTGGGTGACGCGCGTGCTCACCGACACTTCGCGGCGCACGCTGGCCACGCCGCTGCTGGGCCAGACCTGGGCTGCGCCCTTCGGCATCGCGCCCATGGGCATCAGCGCGCTGTCGGCCTACCGGGGCGACCTGGTGCAGACGCGCGCGGCGGCGGCCGCCCGCATCCCGGCCATCCTGAGCGGCACCTCGCTGATCCGCATGGAGGAGGTGGTCCAGGCCAATCCCCAGGCCTGGTTCCAGGCCTATGTGCCCGGCGAGACCGAACGCATCGTGCAGTTGCTGGGGCGCGTGGAGGCCGCAGGCTTCGCCACCCTGGTCGTCACCGTGGACACTCCCGTGTCGGGCAACCGCGAGAACAACATCCGCGCGGGCTTCTCGACTCCGCTGCGGCCCGGCCTGCGCCTGGCGTGGGAGGGAATCACCCATCCGCGCTGGCTGCTGGGCACGGCGCTGCGCACCCTGGTGCGGCACGGCATGCCGCACTTCGAGAACTCGCAGGCCACGCGCGGCGCGCCCATTCTCTCGTCCACCGTCACGCGCGACTTCGGCGCACGCGACCACCTGAGCTGGGAACACCTGGCCCTGATACGCCGGCGCTGGAAGGGCCGCCTCGTCGTCAAGGGCATCCTCAGCCCGCAGGACGCGCTGGCCGCGCGCGATGCCGGGGCCGACGCCATCATCCTGTCCAACCACGGCGGCCGCCAGCTCGATGGCGCGATCTCGCCACTGCACATGCTGCCCCTGGTGGTGGAGGCGCTGGGGCCGGACTACCCGGTGATGATCGACAGCGGCTTTCGCAGGGGCAACGACGTGCTGGTGGCGCTGGCCCTGGGCGCACACTTCGTCTTCGTGGGCCGGCCCTTCAACTATGCGGGCGCCGTGGGCGGCGAGGACGGCGTGCTGCACGCCATCGCCATCCTGGCGGCCGAGATGCGGCGCAACATGGCCCTGATCGGCGTGCAAAACCTGCAGCAGCTGGGGCCGCAGCACCTGCGACCGCGTTAGCCACGTGCCAGTCCCGAGGGTGGCGTGCCCGCAATTGGCGCGCGGTTTCGCGGCGATGGGAAAATGGCGGAATGACCGCCTCCACCAACACCCTCACGATCACCCGTCCCGATGACTGGCACCTGCACGTGCGCGATGGCGAAGCCATGCGCAGCGTGGTGCCGCATACGGCCGCGCAGTTTGCGCGCGCCATCATCATGCCCAACCTCAAGCCGCCGGTGACCACCGCCGAGCAGGCGCTGGAGTACAAGCAGCGCATCCTCTCGGCCGTGCCCGAGGGCATGGCCTTCGAGCCGCTGATGACGCTGTACCTCACCGACAACCTGCCGCCCGAGGAAATCGTGCGCGCCAAGGCGGCCGGCGTCGTGGCCTGCAAGCTCTACCCGGCAGGCGCCACCACCAACAGCGACCACGGCGTCACTGACCTGCGCAAGATCTACCCCACGCTGCAAGCCATGCAGCGCGAAGGCCTGCTGCTGCTGGTGCACGGCGAAGTCACCAGCAGCGACATCGACCTGTTCGACCGCGAAGCCGCCTTCATCGACCAGCACCTGATCCCGCTGCGCCGCGACTTCCCCGAACTCAAGATCGTCTTCGAACACATCACCACGCGCGAAGCCGCCCAGTATGTGACCGAGGCCGACCGCTTCGTGGGCGCCACCATCACGCCCCAGCATCTGCTGTTCAACCGCAATGCCATCTTCACGGGCGGCATCCGTCCCCACTACTACTGCCTGCCCGTGCTCAAGCGCGAGACGCACCGCCTGGCCCTGGTGGAGGCGGCCACCAGCGGCCTGCCCAAGTTCTTCCTGGGCACGGACAGCGCGCCGCACGCGGCCCATCTCAAGGAACACGCCACAGGCTGCGCGGGCTGTTACAGCGCCCATGCCGCCATCGAGATGTATGCCGAGGCCTTCGACAATGCCGGCGCGCTGGACAAGCTCGAAGCCTTCGCCAGCTTCAACGGCCCGGACTTCTACAGCCTGCCGCGCAACACCGGCAAGATCACCCTGGTGCGCGAAAGCTGGACGCCGCCGGACAGCTTCGCCTTCGGCGAGGCGCAACTGAAGCCGCTGCGCTCGGGCGAAGCTCTGCCCTGGAAGCTGGTTTAAGCTGGCGGGACTGCCACCCGCCAGAGGATTGCCATGCCTGAGCCGCAACCGCGCATCGCCCTGCTGATCGACGCCGACAACGCGCCGGCCGAGATGATCGACGAGATCCTGACCGAGCTGTCGACCTTCGGCGTCATCGACATCCGCCGCGCCTACGGCAACTGGACCAAGCATTCGCTCAGCGGCTGGCAGCGCAAGCTGCTCGATTTCGCACTGCGGCCCATGCAGCAGTTCGACTACTCCAAGCACAAGAACGCCACCGACATGGCGATGACCGTGGATGCCATGGAGCTGCTCTACACCGAGCGGCCCGACGCCTTCGGCATCGTCTCCTCCGACGCCGACTTCACCCCGCTGGTCATGCACCTGCGCTCCAAGGGCGCGGCCGTCTACGGCTTCGGCATGGCGCAGACGCCCCAGCCCTTCGTCAATGCCTGCTCGCGCTTCCTGTACCTGGAGGCGCTGGGCGAGGCGGCGCCCGCCAACGGCAATGGCCAGGACGCCGCGCATGAGGCGGGCCAGGCGGCGGTGCCGCCCGTGGCTGCAGCCGCAGTGGCTACCGCTCCCCAGCCGCCGAACGGCGCTGGAAAGGAGCGTGCGCCGGCCCAGGCCGAGAACGAACCCTCGGCAGAACCCCAAGCCCAGCCCCAGCGTCCCTGTTTGCGCGTTCCCAGCCAAGAACTGCGCCAGGACAAGCGGCTGCTGGCCATGCTGCGCAGCGCCGTCAACGCCACGCAGGATGAAAGCGGCTGGGCCCATGTGGGCGCCGTGGGCGCGCAGATCGGCAACAAGGCCTCGTTCGATGCGCGCAACTACGGCTATGCCACGCTCACCAAGCTGCTGGCGGCCACGCAGGCCTTCGAGATGCGCGACGAAGGCACCTCGCGCGTGGCCGTGCGCGACAAGCGCCTGGCCAAGGCCCAGTCCAGACCGTCCGGCAATTGACGTTTCCCATCGACTGGAATGCGCCCTGGCTGCAGGGGCTGCAAACGCAGGGCAGGGCAGCCTGCCTGCAGTTGGCGCAGGGCCGGCCGGTCTGGCAGGCCTTGCAGTCACTGGCCGACGCACAGGCGCTGCCCTGGCGCTTTGTGCCTCAGCACGATCTGCCCGAAGGCAAGGCCTACGAGCAATTCATCTTCGAGACGCGCTGCATCCCCACGCGCGACAACCTGCATGACTTCTTCAACGGCCTGATCTGGCTGCGCTGGCCCGCGCTCAAGCAGCGCTGCAATGCCCTGCAGGCCCGCGCCATTGCCCAGGCGGGCGTGGGCGCGCAGCGCGGGCCGCTGCGCGATGCCGTCACCGTGCTGGACGAGAACGGTGCCCTGCTGCTGGCGCCGGCCGCGCTGTGCGAGGCGCTGAGGCACCGGCGCTGGCAGCAGCTCTTCGTTGAGCAGCGCGCGCTGTGGCGCCAGGCCAGGCTGCTGCCCATAGGCCATGCGCTGCTGGAAAAGCTGGTGCAGCCGCGCAAGCCCATCACGGCCCATGTGCTGTGCGTGCACACGGATGGTGCAGGCGCCACGGCAGGCCCCGCCACGGCGGACATCGACGCCTGGCTGGCCGGCAGCATCTGGCTGGAGGCCGACACGCTGGCGTGCAAGCCTTTTGCACCCTTGCCCGTGCTGGGCGTGCCCGGCTGGTGCCACGAGAACGAGAACTTTTCCTTCTATGATGACTCTCTCGTGTTCCGGGCGCCCCGTTCCGCACAAGCATCACAACAAGGAATGACAACGGCGCAGGACCCGGCTTGAAAACAGCCGGTGGGGCCCTCACTTTTCAACGCTGCAGGGCCCAGATCCTTCCCCCTTTCCCCACTTTGTGGAGAACCCACTGATGAAACGCATCGCACTTTTTCTTTTGACCAACGTCGCCGTCGTGGTGGTGCTGGGCATCGTCGCCAGCCTGCTGGGCGTCAACCGCTTCCTGACTTCCAATGGCCTGAACCTCGGGGCCCTGCTGGGCTTCGCCTTCATCATGGGCTTTGGCGGCGCCATCATCTCGCTGCTGATCTCCAAGCCCCTGGCCAAGTGGAGCTCGGGCGTGCACGTGATCAACGAGCCGCGCAACGCCGATGAGGCCTGGATCGTCAACACCGTGCGCGGCTTCGCCGACCGTGCCGGCATCGGCATGCCCGAAGTCGGCATCTACGAGGGCGAGCCCAATGCCTTCGCCACCGGCGCCTTCAAGAACTCGGCCCTGGTGGCCGTGTCCACGGGCCTGCTGGAAGGCATGACGCGCGAAGAGGTGGAGGCCGTGATCGGCCACGAGGTCGCCCACATCGCCAATGGCGACATGGTGACCATGACCCTGATCCAGGGCGTGATGAACACCTTCGTGGTCTTCCTGTCGCGCGTCATCGGCTATGCCGTGGACAGCTTCCTGCGCAAGAACGACGAAAGCAGCTCGGGCCCCGGCATCGGCTACTACGTGACCACCATCGTGCTGGACATCGTGCTGGGCTTCCTGGCCGCCATCATCGTGGCCTGGTTCTCGCGCCAGCGCGAATTCCGCGCCGACGCGGGCGCCGCCCAGCTCATGGGCCGCAAGCAGCCCATGATGAATGCCCTGGCCCGCCTGGGCGGCATGCACCCCGGCGAGCTGCCCAAGAGCGTGGCCGCCATGGGCATTGCCGGCGGCATCGGCAAGCTGTTCTCGACCCACCCGCCGATCGAAGAGCGCATTGCCGCGCTGCAGAACGCGCAGAACCTCTGAGCGACCGATCCCGCCGCTACCTTTGGCGGCGGATCTTTACTCAGGCTTCACAAGCCCCTGTCAACAACCGGCAGGGGCTTTTTCGTTGTATCTGCATGGCCGCCCAAAGTGCGGCCAGGAGTGCATCGTGAAGTCTGTATCGATTCAAACGCCGGGTCGTCGCCTGGCTCCGGCCCTGGTCCTGGCTGCCGCCACCGTGGCATTGACCGGCTGCGTGGTGGCGCCAGCCTATCCCGTAGGTCCTTCGGGCGAGGTGGTCTACGCGCCCATGGCGCCGCCGCCGCTGCAGACCGAGGTCATTCCGGTCGCTCCCTCGCCGGTTCATGTCTGGATCGGCGGCTCCTGGGGCTGGGGTGGCGGCCGCTATGCCTGGCGCCCCGGTTACTGGGCCGCGCCGCCGCACCCCGGCTATGGCTGGCGCCCGCACGGCTGGGACCATGGCCCGCGTGGCTGGTACCAGCGCCCGGGCGGCTGGTACCGCCGCTGAGTCAGCTGGCGGCGGCGTCGCCGCTGCCGCCCTGGCCGGCCTTGGCCAGCAGGAAGTCGATGCAGGTGCGCACGGCCCGCGTCTGATGACGGTCGGGCAGGTACAGCAGGTACATGTGGGTGCCGAAGATGCTGAGCCGGTACTCCTGCAGGGTCAGCACCACCTCGCCGCTGGCCACCTTGTCCTGCACCACGTAGTCGGGCACCAGGCCCACGCCCAGGCCCGCCAGAATGCCCTGGCGCAGGAAGGGGAAGTGCTCGGAGATCATGGTCGGCGCCAGCAGCACCTCCTGGCGGTCCGTCCCCTGGTAGGCCGACAGGCGCAGCTGGCGGCCCATCACGCCGGCCGTGATCAGGGGGCTGTTGCGCAGCTCGTACAGCGTGGTGGGCAGGCCGTGCTGCTGCGCATACTCGCGTGAGGCGCAGGCCACGTAGTGCACATTGCCCAGGCTGCGCGCAATCACCGACAGCGGCGGCTCCTGGATCACGCGGATGGCGATGTCCACCTCGTCGCGCAAATGGTCGGCGCGGTTCTCGAACAGCACATCCAGCACGATGCCCGGATACAGCCGCTTGAACTCGATCAGCCAGTCGCTCATCACGATCTGCCCATAGCCGCTGGGCACGCTCAGCCCCACGCGGCCTGCCATCCCCTGGCCCAGCGACGTGATCGTCTCGCGCGCCGACATCATCTCGTTCTGGATCGCGCGGCCATGCTCGTACATCCGCATCCCCACCTCGGTCGGCTCCACGCGCCGCGTGGTGCGCCGCACCAGCTGCACCCCCACCGATTTTTCCAGCTGCGTCAGGTGATAGCTCACATTGGCCCGCGTCATCTTCAGCTTGCGCGCCGCCTGGCTCAGATTGCCGCTATCGATGATTTCCACCAGCAGGGTCAGCGAGTTCAGATCCATTCAGTTCACCAAGCAAAACAGCGAGATCGAGCGCAAGAGCAGAGGGCATAAAACTGGCGCAACTCAAAGCGAGGGACACCGAGGAAGGGCCGTCCCGCACCGAGGGTGTCGTCCCCCTCCCCCGCGAAGCGGGTAGAGAGGGGGAAGCGGCGTAAGCCGCTCAGGGGGTTGTCAAATACGTTTTTACAGTCTGTCAATGATTCATGGGATTGTAAAGAACCATTGTCGTGGCAAGAATGGATGTTTTGAGTGGAAAACCCAAGTTCGGAGACATACAGATGAGCGAACAAGCCCAGGCTTCCGTGGTCCAGACCCGCCTTGATGGTGCCGTGCTGGTGGTCAGCATCAACAATCCCCCCGTGAATGCCCTGGGCCAGGCCGTGCGCGCCGGCCTGCTGGCTGCCGTGGAGCAGGCCGAATCGGATGCCGCCGTGAAGGCCGTGCTCATCGTGGGTGAGGGCAAGGCCTTCATCGCCGGAGCAGACATCCGCGAATTCGGCAAGCCCGCCATGCCGCCCTCGCTGCCCGAGGTGCTCAATCGTCTCGAAGCCTCCGACAAGATCGTGGTCGCCGCCATCCATGGCCCGGCCCTGGGCGGCGGCCTGGAAGTGGCCATGTCGGCCCACTACCGCCTGGCTTTGCCGGCTGCCAAGCTCGGCCTGCCCGAAGTCAACCTGGGCCTGCTGCCCGGCGCTGGCGGCACGCAGCGCGCACCGCGCCTGATGGGCGTGAAGGCGGCCGCCGACCTCATGCTCAGCGGCAAGCACCTGTCGGCCAAGGCCGCGCTGGCCGCCGGCCTGGTGGACAAGCTGGTGGACGGCACCGACGCCACGGCCGCAGGCCTGGTCTACGCCAACGAGCTGCTGGCATCCAATACCGCGCCGCGCCGCACGCGTGACATCGAGATTGCCGACAAGGCCGCCGCCCTGGCCGAACTCGACGCGCTGGCCGCCGAGACCGCCAAGAAGAGCCGCGGCCTGTTCTCGCCGCTGAAGATCGTGGAATGCGTGCGCGCCGCCGTGGAGCTGCCCTTCGACGAAGGCATCGCCAAGGAGCGTGCCCTGTTCGTGGAATGTCTGAACAGCCCGCAGCGCGCCGGCCTGATCCACGCCTTCTTCGCCGAGCGCGAAACCGCCAAGATTCCCGAAGCCAAGGCCGCCGCGCCGCGCCACTTTGCCAAGATCGCCGTCATCGGCGGCGGCACCATGGGCGCCGGCATCACGGTGTCCGCGCTGGACGCGGGCCTCACGGTGACCATGATCGAGCGCGACGCCGAGTCCATCGCGCGCGGCCAGGCCAATGTGGAGAAGGTCTACAACGGCCTGATCGCCAAGGGCCGCATGACCGAGGAGGCCAAGGCCGCCGTCATGGCGCGCTACACGCCCAGCACCTCCTATGACGACATCAAGGATGTGGACCTGGTGATCGAGGCCGTGTTCGAGGACCTCGAAGTCAAGAAGGCCGTGTTCAAGGAACTGGACCGCGTCTGCAAGCCCGGCGCCGTGCTGGCCACCAACACCTCCTACCTGGACATCGACGCCATTGCCGCCGCCACCTCGCGCCCGCAGGACGTGATCGGCCTGCACTTCTTCAGCCCCGCCAACATCATGAAGCTGCTGGAGATTGTGGTGCCCGCCAAGGTGGCGCCCGATGTGGTGACCACGGCCTTCGAGCTGGCCAAGCGCATGAAGAAGGTGCCTGTGCGCGCCGGCGTCTGCGACGGCTTCATCGGCAACCGCATCCTGGCCGTCTACAAGCAGGCTGCCGACTACATCATGGAAGACGGCGCCAGCCCCTACGAGATCGACGAGGCCGTGCGCAGCTTCGGCTACCCGATGGGCCCGTTCCAGGTCACCGACCTGGCCGGCGGCGACATCGGCTGGGCCACGCGCAAGCGGCGCGCGGCCACGCGCGATCCCAAGGCCCGCTACGTCGAAGTGGCCGACCGCGTCTGCGAGCGCGGCTGGTTCGGCCAGAAGACGGGCCGTGGTTTCTACCTCTACCCGCAGGGCGCGCGCGTCGGCCAGCCCGACCCCGAAGTGCTGGCCATCGTCGATGCCGAGCGCGCCAAGAAGGGCGTGACGCCGCGCAAGTTCACCCCTGAGGAAATCATGCGCCGCTACATGGCCGCCATGGTCAACGAAGGCGCCAAGGTGGTGGAGGAGGGCATTGCCCTGCGCCCGCTGGACGTGGACGTGACCTTCCTGTCCGGCTACGGCTTCCCGCGCTTTCGTGGCGGCCCCATGAAGTGGGCCGACATGCAAGGTTTGGACAAGGTGCTGGCCGACATCCGCGAATTCGCCAAGGAAGACGCGCTGTTCTGGAAGCCTGCTCCCCTGCTCGAAAAGCTCGTGGCAGAAGGCCGTGATTTCGAAAGCCTGAACAAGGCGGTGTAAGCCGCCCCCGCGTTTCCCCGCCATGCCCTTGACCCGCTCCGTCCAACGCAGAGCGGGCAGGGCCGTGCACAACCACAACAATTTTCCAGAGACAAGCAAGGACCGACCATGCGCGAAGCCGTCATCGTTTCCACTGCCCGCACGCCCCTGACCAAGTCGCACCGCGGCGAGTTCAACGTCACGCCCGCCGCCCAGCTGGCGGCCTTCTCGGTCAAGGCCGCGGTCGAGCGCTCGGGCATCGACCCGGCCATGATCGAGGACCTGATCCTGGGCTGCGGCAACCCCGACGGCTTCCAGGGCCGCAACCTGGGCCGCCAGACCGTGCTGCGCGCCGAGCTGCCCCTGTCCATCGCGGGCACGACCATCACGCGCTTTTGCGCCTCGGGCCTGCAGTCCATCGCCATCGCGGCGGGCCGCATCGTGGCCGAGGGCGTGGACGCCATGCTGGCCGGCGGCATCGAGACCATCTCGGGCATCCGCCCCGGCAACAACCTGCCCACCGACATGGACCCCTGGCTGGTCGAGCACAAGCCCGCGCTGTACATGGCCATGATCGACACGGCCGACATCGTGGCGCGCCGCTACGGCATCAGCCGCGAGGACCAGGACGCCTTCTCGCTGCAAAGCCAGCAGCGCACGGCCGCCGCCCAGGCCGCCGACCTGTTCAAGGACGAAATCATTGCCTGCGCCACGCGCATGGCCGAGAAGAACAAGGACACGGGCGAGATCACCTACCGCGACGTGGTCGCCACCAAGGACAACTGCAACCGCGCCTCCACCACGTTGGAAGGCCTGGCCAAGCTGGAACCCGTCAAGGGCCCGGACCAGTTCATCACGGCCGGCAATGCCTCGCAGCTGTCCGATGGATCGTCGGCATGCGTGCTGATGGAGGCCAAGCAGGCCGAGCGCCTGGGCCTGTCCCCGCTGGGCGCCTTCCGCGGCTTTGCCGTGGCCGGCTGCGAGCCTGACGAAATGGGCATCGGCCCCGTCTTCGCGGTCCCCAAGCTGCTGGCGCGCCACGGCCTCAAGGTCGAGGACATCGACCTGTGGGAACTCAACGAGGCCTTCGCCTCCCAGGCCCTGTACTGCCAGCGCAAGCTGGGCATTCCCAACGAGCGCCTGAACGTCAACGGCGGCGCCATCTCCATAGGCCACCCCTTCGGCATGACGGGTGCGCGCCTGGCGGGCCACATCCTGCTGGAAGGCCGGCGCCGCAAGGCCAAGTGGGGCGTGGTCACCATGTGCATCGCAGGTGGCATGGGCGCCGCAGGCCTGTTCGAAATTTATTGAATAAGCACCCCCTGAGCGGCTGGCGCCGCTTCCCCCTCTCTCGCTTCGCGGGAGGGGAACGACGCCCTTGCTGCGGGGCGGCCCTTGCTCGGCGTCCCTCGCTTAGGGCACGCCTATTTCAGGGCTGCAAACGGCTTACAACGCCACGGATTACTGGGGAATAGCAATGGATTTGCAATTTACGACTGAAGAACTGGCCTTCCGCGACGAGGTTCGCAGCTTCCTCAAGGACAAGCTGCCCGAGGACCTGTCGCACAAGGTCAAGAACGGCCTGCAGCTGAGCAAGCAGGACATGGAGCGCTGGCACGCCATCCTCAACGAGCGCGGCTGGCTGGCCAACCACTGGCCCGAGCAGCACGGCGGCCCGGGCTGGAGCGCGGTGCAGAAATTCATCTTCGAGCATGAATGCGCACTGGCGGGCACGCCGCGCATCGTGCCCTTCGGGCTGAGCATGCTGGGCCCCGTCCTGATCAAGTACGGCAACGAGGCGCAAAAGGCCCACTGGCTGCCGCGCATCCTCAATGGCGCCGACTGGTGGTGCCAGGGCTATTCGGAGCCGGGTTCGGGCTCGGACCTGGCCTCGGTCAAGACGTCTGCCGTGCGCGATGGCGATCACTACATCGTCAACGGCCAGAAGACCTGGACCACGCTGGGCCAGCACGCCAACATGATCTTCTGCCTGGTGCGCACCAACCGCGAAGCCAAGGCGCAGCAGGGCATCAGCTTCCTGCTGGTGGACATGAACTCGCCCGGCGTGGAAGTGCGCCCCATCATCACGCTGGACGGCGAGCACGAGGTCAACGAAGTCTTCTTCACCGACGTCAGGGTGCCCGTGGAGAACCTGGTCGGCGAGGAGAACAAGGGCTGGACCTACGCCAAGTACCTGCTGACCTACGAGCGCACCAACATCGCGGGCGTGGGCTTCTCGGTGGCCGGCCTGGAAAAGCTCAAGGCCGTCGCCGGCCGCATGCTGCGCAATGGCAAGCCGCTGACCCAGGACCCGCTGTTTGCGGCCCGCCTGGCCAAGGTCGAGATCGACCTGGAGAACATGAAGACCACCAACCTGCGCGTGATCGCCGCCGTGGCCGGCGGCGGCGTGCCGGGCGCCGAAAGCTCCATGCTCAAGATCCGCGGCACCGAGATCCGCCAGGAAATCCTGTCCCTGGTGCGCCGCGCCATGGGCCCCTACGCCGCGCCCTTCATCGAAGAGGCCCTGCAGGCCGGCTACGACCAGCCTGCCATCGGCGACGCGGCTGCCGCCACGGCCGCCGCCGCGTACTTCAACTACCGCAAGCTGTCGATCTTCGGCGGCTCCAACGAAATCCAGAAGAACATCATCTCCAAGATGATCTTGGGCCTGTGATCGGCAGCAAGGAAAACGGAACATGAACTTCGAACACACCGAAGACCGCCGCATGCTGGCGGACAGCCTCAACCGCTTCGTCTCCGAGCAGTACGCCATCGAGGCGCGCAACCACGTCGCCTATGGCGAGGAAGGCCACAGCCCGCTGCTGTACGGGCAGTTCGCGGACATCGGCGCCATCGGCGCGCTGTTCCCCGAGGACGCTGGCGGCTTCGGCGGCCAGGGCTTCGACATCAGCGTGGTCTTCGAATGCCTGGGCCGCGGCCTGGTGGCCGAGCCGCTGCTGGGCGCCCTGGTCGTGGGCCAGGCCCTGATCGCGGCCGGCAGCGATGCGCAAAAGGAACAGCTGGCAGCCATCATCGGCGGCACGTCCATCGCGGCCCTGGCCCATGACGAGCCCGGCAGCCACTACGAACTCAACAACGTCGCCACCACGGCCGTGCGCAGCGGCGACGGCTGGGTGCTGAACGGCGCCAAGGGCGTGGTCGCCTTCGGCGAGAAGGCCGACCTGCTGCTGGTCTCGGCCCGCACCTCGGGCAGCCAGTACGACGAGGCCGGCATCAGCCTGTTCCTGGTCCCCGGCAATGCCGCAGGCATCCAAAAGCGCGGCTACAACCGCATCGAAGGCGGCCGCGCTGCCGAGCTGGTGCTGGACAAGGTGCAGGTCGGCGCAGACGCCCTGCTGGGCGAAGAAGGCCAGGGCCTGTCCCTGCTGGAACGTATCAGCGGCTACGCCGTGCTGGCGCTGACCGCCGAGGCCGTGGGCGCCATGGACGTGGCCAAGGACCAGACGCTGGAGTACCTGCGCACGCGCAAGCAGTTCGGCGTGCCCATCGGCAGCTTCCAGGCCCTGCAGCACCGCATGGCCGACCTGCTGCTGGAAGTGGAGCAGGCGCGCTCGGCCGTGATCAACGCGGCCGCCGCCATTGCGGACGAAGACCGCGTGGCGCGCGAGAAGGCCCTGTCGGCCGCCAAGTACAGCATCGGCCGCATCGGCACCCTGGTGGCCGAGGAAAGCATCCAGATGCATGGCGGTATCGGCATGACCTGGGAGCTGCCCCTGGCCCACTACGCCAAGCGCCTGGTCATGATCGACCACCAGTTCGGCGACGAGGACCATCACCTCTCCCGCTACATCGCACTCGGCTCGCAACACTGAGCCAAGGAAAGCCGCCATGACCGAAGCGAACCAAGTCCTGCTGACCCGCCGCGAAGGCGCCGTGCTGGTGCTGTCCAACAACAACGTGGCCGCGCGCAATGCGCTGTCGCCCGAGTTCTACGCGGCCGTCTCGGCGGCGCTCAAGAGCGCGGCGACCGACCCCACCGTGGGCGCCGTGGTGCTCACGGGCGAGGGCGGCCACTTCTGCGCGGGCGGCGACCTGCGCCAGCTGGCCAAGCGCCGCGAGCTGCCGGTGCAGGAGCGACGCGCCAAGCTCGAAGGCCTGCATGATCTGATCCGCAGCGTGCGCGACTTTCCCAAGCCCGTGATCGCCGCGGTCGAAGGCGCGGCGGCCGGCGCGGGCCTGTCGCTGGCCCTGGCCTGCGACATGCTGGTGGCCGCGAAGAACGCCGTGTTCTCGGTCGCCTACGTCAAGGTCGGCCTCACGCCCGATGGCGGCGCCACCGCCTTCCTGGCCGAGTTCGTCTCGCGCCAGGTGCTGACCGAGCTGTGCCTGACCGGCGAGCGCATCAGCGGCGAGCGCCTGCATGCCCTGGGCCCCGTCAACCGCCTGTCCGAACCGGGCCAGGCCCAGGCCGACGCCGTGGCGCTGGCCGCCCAGGTGGCCACCGGCCCCGACCAGGCCATGGCCCTGATCAAGGACCTGTGCCGCCAGGCGCCGCGCAACACGCTGGAAGAGCAGCTGGAGCTGGAGGCGCAGTACATGGTGCGCTCGCAGGAGAGCGAGGAATCGCGCGAAGGCATTGGCGCCTTCCTCGAAAAGCGCGCTGCCGACTTCACCAAGCTGCGCGGCTGAAACCGCTCAAGACCTAAAAGACTTTCCAAGGAGACAACGCACATGGCCGACAGCCACAACGATCAGAACCAGGACATCGACTTCCCGCTGGAGGGTGTGCGCGTGCTCGACCTCTCGCGCGTGTTCGCGGGGCCGCTGTGCGGCATGGTGCTGGCCGACTTCGGCGCCGAAGTGGTCAAGGTCGAGCACCCGGGCCGCGGCGACGACACGCGCGACTGGGGCCTGCGCATCGGCAAGACCGAGACCACCTACTACAACAGCATGAACCGCAACAAGCGGTCCATCACGCTGGACCTGCAGACCCCCGAGGGCGTGAAGATCGTCCACGACCTGCTGCCCCAGTTCGACGTGGTCATCCACAACTTCAAGACCGGCGGCGCCGAGAAGCTGGGCCTGGGCTACGAACAGCTCAAGGCCATCAAGCCCGGCATCATCTACTGCGCCGTGGCCGGCTATGACAGCAGCGGGCCCGAGGCCAAGCGCCCCGGCTACGACCTGGTCATCCAGGGCGAGGCTGGCCTCATGGCGCTCAACGGCGAGGCCGGCACGCCGCCGCTCAAGTTCGGCGTGGCCGTGGTCGATCTCATGACCGGCATGTACGCGGCCCAGGCCATCCTGGCCGCGCTGTTCCGCCGCGAGCGCACGGGCAAGGGCCGCCTCATCGAGATGGCGCTGTACGACAGCGGCATCATGATCACCGGCTACTACGGCCTGGACGCCATGCAGCTCGGCCATGACCCCGAGCGCTACGGCAATGCCCACCCCTCCATCGTTCCCTACGGCATGTACGAGGCCGCTGACGGCCCGCTGATCATCGCCGTGGGCAACAACGCCCAGTTCGACAAGTTCTGCCGCCAGGTGGTGATGCGCCCCGACATCGTCGAGGACGAGCGTTTCTCCACCAACGTCAACCGCGCCAAGAACCGCCTGGAGCTGGGCCCCATGCTCAAGGAACTGATCCGCTCCTTCCCGCGCGATCTGCTGCTGGAGCGCCTGACGGCCGCCGGCATCCCCTGCGGCCGCGTGGCCGGTCTGCACGAAGCCCTGACCAGCGAGCGCACGCGCCGTGGCGGCCTGCTGCAGGACATGCCCCACCCCGTGGTCGGCACCACGCCCGTGTTCGCGCCGCCCTACCGCCTGGACGGCCAGCGCCTGCCCATCCGCCATGCACCGCCCACGCTGGGCGAGGGCACGCGCGAGGTGCTGCACCGGCTGCTGAGCATGAGCGACGAGCAGCTGCAGCAGCTGCAGTCCAAGGGCGTGCTGACCCTGCCCGAGACGCCTGCGCAACAGGGATAAGAGGACCGATCACGCGACTGATTCCACGGGGGCCATTGATGCCCGGCTCCCGACCCGCCAGGTTTGCATGCCGCACCAAGACGGCACCCATAGACAGCAATACCCAGGAGACAAAACCATGAGCAACCAAGTCACACGCCGCGACATTCTTCAAGGGCTGGCCGCCATCGGCGGCACCAGCCTGCTGGCCACGGGTGCCACCAGCGCCCTCGCACAGGCCGGCAAGCCGGCAGCGTGGCCCACCAAGCCCATCCGCGTGGTCGTGCCCTTCAACGCGGGCGGCGCCACCGACATCATTGCGCGCACCATCGGCGAGGCCCTGGCCAAGCGCGTGGGCCAGCCCGTAGTCATCGACAACCGCGCGGGTGCGGCCGGCATCCTGGGCACGGACGCCGTGGTCAAGGCGCCCGCCGATGGCCACACCCTGCTGGTCTCGCTCAGCACCTCCATGCTGATCAACCAGTTCCTCTACACCAAGCTGCCCTACAACCCGCAAAAGGACATCGCCCTGGTCACCCAGATCGCGGCGGCGCCCGTCACCCTGGTGGTCCATCCCTCGGTGCCGGCCAACAACATGAAGGAGCTGCTGGCCTATGTGAAGGCCAACAAGGGCAAGCTCTCGTACGGCTCCTGGGGCGTGGGCTCGTATGCCCACCTGGCCGGTGCCTACATGAGCAAGACCATGGACGCCGACATGACCCACGCCGCCTACAAGGGCGAGGCGCCCATGATCCAGGAGCTGATCGGCGGCCAGCTGCAGATGTGCTTTTCCAGCGCGCTCAACACCAAGCCCTTCATCGACTCGGGCAAGCTCAAGGCCATCGGCGTCACGGGCAAGGAGCGCATGGAAATCCTGCCCAAGCTGCCCACCATCCATGAACAGGGCGTCACCGACGACGCCTACGCCATCTACGGCTGGGTGGCCATGGGCGCACCGGCCGGCGTGCCCAAGGAGATCGTGGACCAGCTCTACGGCCACCTTCGCGAAATCGCCAAGGACCCCAAGGTGCTGGAGCGCACCGTGGGCGCAGGCTTCATGCCGCTGATGAACAGCCCGCAGGCCTTCCGCGAGAACTACCAGCGCGACATGCCCATCTGGAAGGCGCTGGTGGAAGAAGCCGGCGCGAAGCTTGATTGATTTTTCCGGCCCGCAGCAGCGGGCCGCCACCGACGACTGCTGAGACAGCTTTGAGAGGAGACTTCATGTACACGCGCAATCCCGCATCCCCGGCACGCCCCACGCGGCGCAGCGTTCTGGCCCTGGCCGCAGCCCCGCTGCTGGCCGGCATGGCCGGCGGCGCCCTGGCCGAGACCGGCTGGCCCAGCAAGATGCTGCGGCTGGTCGTTCCCTTCCCGGCGGGCGGCCCCACCGACACGGCATCGCGCATCGTGGGCCAGAAGCTGGGCGAGCGTCTCAAGCAGACCGTGGTGGTGGAAAACCGCCCTGGCGCCTCGGGCTCCATCGCGGCAGTGCAGGTCGCCAAGAGCCCGGCCGACGGCTACACGCTGATGATGCTGGCCACGCCCACGCTGCTGGCGCCGCACCTGTACAAGAAGGCCGGCTACGACACCGTCAAGGACTTCACGCCCGTGGCCACGGTCTATGACCTGCCCATCGTCATCGTGGTCAACCCCACGCTGCTGCCCGACGTCACCGACCTCAAGAGCCTGATCGCCCACGCCAAGGCGCAGAAGGTCGCGCTCAACTACACCAGCTCGGGCGCAGGCAGCTTCGGCCACCTGAGCATGGAGCTGCTCAAGCAGATGGCCGGCTTCGACATGCAGCACGTGCCCTACAAGGGCGGCGTGCCCGCCATCACCGACACCATCGGCGGCCAGGTGCCCATCATGTATGCCGACCTCGTGGCCGCGCTGCCCCACATCCAGGCCGGCAAGCTGCGTGCCATCGCCGTGGGATCGCCCCAGCGCGTGGCCATGCTGCCCGACACCAAGACCATTGCCGAGCAGGGCATCAAGGGCTACGACGCCGTCTCCTGGGGCGGCCTGCTGGCGCCCAAGGGTAGCCCCAAGGCCGTGGTCGATCGCATCGCCAGCGAAGTGCAGCAGATCCTGGCCGACAAGGACATCCAGGAAAAGCTGCTCAACGCAGGCGCCATCGCCGCCTACCAGAACCCCGCCCAGCTGGGCCAGCGCATCCAGCAGGACTACACGCGCTGGGGCCAGCTGATCCGCGACAAGGGCATTGCAGTGGAGTGACATCGACATGAAGACACGCATCACCGAACTCTTTGGCATCGAGCATCCCATCATCCAGGGCGGCATGCACCATGTGGGCCTGGCCGAGTTGGCCGCCGCCGTCTCCAACGCGGGCGGCCTGGGGCTGATCACGGGCCTGACCCAGCGCACGCCCGAGCTGCTGGCGCGCGAGATCGCGCGCTGCCGCGAGATGACGGACAAGCCCTTCGGCGTCAACCTGACCTTCCTGCCCTCGGTCAACCCGCCCGACTACCCGGGCTACGTCAAGGCCATCATCGAAGGCGGCGTCAAGGTCGTGGAGACGGCGGGCAACAACCCGCAGAAATGGCTGCCCGCGCTCAAGGAAGCCGGCATCAAGGTCATCCACAAGTGCACCTCGGTGCGCCATGCGCTCAAGGCCGAGGCCATCGGCTGCGACGCCATCAGCGTGGACGGCTTCGAATGCGGCGGCCATCCGGGCGAGGACGACATCCCCAATTTCATCCTGCTGCCGCGCGCGGCCGAAGAACTGAAGATTCCCTTCGTCGCCTCGGGCGGCATGGCCGACGGCCGCTCGCTGGTGGCTGCGCTGGCGCTGGGCGCCGAGGGCATCAACATGGGCACGCGCTTCATCGCCACGCAGGAAGCGCCCGTGCACGACAACGTCAAGCAGGCCATCGTCGCGGCCAGCGAGCTGGACACGCGCCTGGTCATGCGCCCGCTGCGCAACACCGAGCGCGTGCTGACCAACCCGGCCACCGAGCGCCTGCTGCAAAAGGAGCGCGAGCTGGGCGCGGCCATCACCTTTGCCGACATCGCGCCCGAGGTGGCCGGCGTCTATCCGCGCATCATGCATGACGGCGACATGGACGCAGGCGTCTGGTCCTGTGGCATGGTGGCCGGCCTGATCAACGACGTGCCCACGGTCCAGCAGCTGATCTCCGGCATCATGGACCAGGCCCATGCACTGATCAACGAGCGGTTGGCAGGCCTGGCCCGCTGACCGCCCATCTTCACAGGGCTTACGCAAACAGGATGCGACAACGTGCTGCGCCCCATGGCAAGCCGCTTGCCTTGTTCCTTCTTGCGTAGGTCGTACTTCAAAAACCAGGAAAGAGCTTTCTCATGAAAATCCTTGTACCCGTCAAACGTGTCGTGGACTACAACGTGAAGGTCCGCGTGAAGTCGGACGGCACGGGCGTGGACATCGCCAACGTCAAGATGAGCATGAA